>CAMATH010000282.1 GCA_945860955.1 Planctomicrobium piriforme | reverse complement strand
GAGGTTGGCCGTGCGGGTCGCTTGTCGGACGAGCAAGCGATCGACGACGGGTTGACGCCCCCCCGCAACCGCTTCATCGAGCGCCGTCAGTCCTTCGTCGTTTCTGGCGTCGATCGCTCCCCCCGCATCCAGGAGTGCTTCGACCACAGCGACATGCCCCCGGTACGCCGCCAGCATCAGCGCGGTGACCCCTTTGCTCGTGGGGTCGTCGACGACCGCGCCGGCATCACACAAAGTGCGAACGATCGAGACGTTCCCGCTGGACGCGGCCAGTCCCAGCGCGGTCGTCCCTTGAACCGTCCGCTGATTCGGATCGGCACCATGAGCCAGAGACCGGTCGACCGCCGCCAGATCTCCCGCTGTGATCGCCACCTGCAACGGGGTGATCGGGGTGCCACTCGTTTCTCCGGAAACCAACGGGGAATTCGGGGTGACCGATGTACTGACCGTCGTGAAAAAAAGCACGAGTCCCAGACAAATCACAAGTCCAACTCCCCCTCCCAATCCCAGCAGAATCAAAAGCGTGAGGACAACCGGATGCATTCCCCCCCGGACGCGATGCCAGCGCCGGGTCCACGTTCCTGACGTTGTTGTCACCGACGGCGGGTACGAGTCTTCGCCACACGTCGGCACTGGTTCCGGTGTGGAACGAATCGCCTCCACATCGATCCCGAGGTCACTCGCGTGCTGATACCGTCGGTCGGGTTGTCGATCGAGCGTCCGCAGCACTACCTGATCGAGCCGGCTGTCCACCGGGGCCACTTTCGACGGCGGTTCAAACCGACCCAGTGGGAGTTCACCGGTGAGCAATTCGTAGAACACCACTCCCAGTGAATAGATGTCGGCCCGGTGATCGACGCCGCGGGCACCTTCGAGCTGTTCTGGGGCCATATAGCCCAGTGTCCCCATCACTTGCCGGGTGCCGGTCAACCGGCCGCCGGCCCGTTCCTCATCCATCAGCCGCGCCAGTCCAAAGTCGGCGACCTTTAGCCGGCCGTTGCGGTCGAGCAGCAGATTCTCGGGCTTGATGTCGCGATGAACAATCCCCTGGTCATGCGCGTATTGCAGCGCGTCGCACATTTGCGGAATGATCGCCAGGGCCTCGCGGGAGGGCAAATGCCCCGACCGCAGCACCTCGCGCAGATTCGTTCCGTCGACATATTCCATCGCGAAATAGCACAGATCACCCACCTGACCACAGTCGTACACCGCGACAATGTGGGGGTGATTGAGTCGGGCCAAGAGACGCACTTCGCGGGTGAACCGGTCGGCGAATTCTGCGTCCCGGCGCGACATCACCTTGACCGCGACCACCCGATCGAGCGCCGTCTGACGGGCCTTATAGACGGTCCCCATTCCCCCCTGGCCCAGCAGTTCGAGGAATTCGAACTGGGGCAATTCCGCGATGAGGTCGGCTGGAATCGCCGCCGGTGATGGTGGAGTCTGTCCAGGGACGAAAGTCGGCCCCGTAGACGGCCCGGCGTCGTCGAACCCCTGTTCCAGCAGACAGGTCGGACACAAACCGCCGGGGGCGTTTCGGGGGAGCGGGGTACCGCAGTCCGGACAGCGGAGGGGGGCGTTCATGGCATCGATCCAAACGGGATGGCGAGAAGTCTCTTCTACCATCTACCGCGTTTCGAACGAAACGTGACGACCGAATGCGCCGGGAATTTTGAAAAACTCTTTCCCGCCTATTTCACCGACGCCTGTTCGACCACTTTGGGCAGAGCGTCGCAGTGCGACAGGGCCAACAGCGGCAATGCCGTTCCGCTGTAGGTGATGAAGTGCCATTTTTCGGTGTTCAGCGAGCGGGTCCACCAGCGGCCGGAAACCCGCTGGTTCGTCTGCAACCAGCGGACGCCCCGTTGAATCCGCGCGTCGTCGGCCTTGATTCCCGCTTCCCGCAGCACCACCAGTGCCAAGCCGGTCTGGTGCCCATCACTGGGGGGATCAGCGAATTCTGGCTCGGCCCGCAGTTTCTCCGCACGGTTCCCGCTGCCCCATTGTTCCGGCTGCCCGAAACTGCGAATCGACCAGCCACCGTCGGCCCGCTGTTTCGAGAGTACCATCTCCACCAGTTTTACCTTCTTCGCGTCGCTCAACAATCCCGGCAATCGGGTCGAGGCCCACAGCAGCAAAGTGCGATCGTAATCCTGCTTCGGCGTTTCGGTCGTGAGGTATTTCTTCAGGCCGGCGATCGCGGTTTTCAGCGACTCGTCCTGCACCGATTCCAGCCACCCCGGCGCTGTGCCTATCGCCATCGCCGCGACCGTCGCCAGGTGATACGCGCTCGATTCATACGGCGGCCAGCAGTCGAGCGAACCCCAGGTTCCCCCATCACGTTGCAGCGTGAGCATTAATCGCAATGCGCGATCGGTTTCGGGCGAGAGCTTCTTGGTGACGTGCGCATCCCACTCGGCGAAACCGGCGGCGAGGTAGATCGCCTGGGCCGGGGCCACGCTCTGCTGCTTCTCTTCGTCGGACTTCTTTTCGAACTGTTCGAGGCTCGTGACGTAATGCTGGCGGAGAGCCGCGTTCGGTTTGCCAAGTTTCGGTGTAAGGGCGGGGCGGAATGCCATATACGCCCCGTTGGTATGGCAACTGACGCACTTTCGCTCGCCGTTCCAGGCGAGAGCCCCCTGTTCGAGATATTCCACCGCTTTGGCGACCGACAACTCGGGAAGTTTCGGTTCGTCGGCGACCGCAGGGGAAATGAAGATCCCCTCGAACTTGTACTGGTAGGGGCCGTCGTTCTTTTTCTCCTCGGCGAGCGCGCGATTCGAGAACGAAAGGACCGCACACAGCAACCACGCACCGAACGTTACGAACCTGGGCATCGCGACACGCCTCACAGAAGAACGTAACCGTTCACACCCTGGAAAGGAGTGAGGGAGTCGGTTGGCCGGCGAAATGGGCCTGGATGGCGGCGGTGAGGTATTCGAAACTGTTGCGAGATTGCCGATGACAGGTTTCGACGACCGTCAAGATCGTCTCCACGAAGC
>CAMATH010000281.1 GCA_945860955.1 Planctomicrobium piriforme | reverse complement strand
GGACTGTCGAAACGAACTGCGCCGGCCGCCGGCGGGGTTGGGGGGGGCGGGACGTTTGAAAAAGATGTCGCGCCGATTCTGGTCAAGCAGTGCCTTGGCTGTCACGGCGACGACGCCAGCGGCGGGTTGAAGTTTGACACGTTCGGCGGCATTGTCGCTGGATGTGGTGGCAAACTGGTTGTGCCGGGGAACGCCCAGGCGAGCATTCTGATGCAGAAAATCCTGGCGACTGGCGACAACCGCATGCCCAAGGGGGGAAAGCCCCTCTCCGCCGACGAGTGCCGCAAGATCACCGCCTGGATCAACGCGGGGGCGAAGTTCTCGGGCCAGAACGAAACGCGGCTGTCGGAACTGGCGGCCGACGGCGGGTCGAAGAAAGAGGCGACGGCTCCTGTGGCGATCGCGACAGCCACCGGCGACGAAAAAGTCTCGTTCAAACGGGATATCGCTCCGTTCATGGTCAATCTCTGTGTCGGCTGCCATAGCGGAGCCAACCCTCGGGCTGGGTTCTCGCTCGAGACCTTTGAGAAACTGATGCGGGGTGGCCGGGGTGGTCGCGTGGTGCTTGCCGGGAATAGCGAAGACAGCCGGATGTGGCACTTGGTGGGTAAGCAGGATCCGGTGAAAATGCCCCCGGGACAGGCGCTAATCACGCGGACGAATCACGGCAATCTCAAGACTTGGATCGACGAAGGAGCTAAGTTCGACGGTCCAGATCCGAAAGCTCCGCTGCGGAGCCTGGTTCCCACCGAAGCGGAATTGCGGTCGCAGGCCCTGGCGAAACTCTCGCCGGAAGAACTGGTACAGCAGCGGACCGAACGGGCGAGCAAGCTCTGGAAGGCGGCGATGCAGCAGGAGGCGCCCGCTTCGGAGTCGACCGACAACGTCTTGCTCATGGGGAATGTAACTCCCGATCGTCTGAAACAATACGGCGAATGGGCCGATGAAGCCGCCAATCAGATCGGCAAAGTGTTTCGTGCCAAAGAGCAACCGTTGTGGCGTGGAAAGCTGACGCTGTTCGTGTTCGCGGACCGCTTCAGCTACGCGGAATTCGTGCAGACCAATGAAAGCCGGGAACTCTTGCCCGAGATCACTTCGCACACCCGGATTCGCGAACCGGACGACGCGTACGTCTGTCTTCAGGATTTAGGCGACGCCCCGGCCGAACAGACCCCCGGCGCGAAAGGCTTGGTGCTTTCGCAACTCACGGAAGCGTTTTTGCACCGCACGGGCGTGCAAATTCCCGAGTGGGTCTCGCGCGGCACCGGACTGGCCCTGGCCGCCCGGAATGACGCCAAGAACGACTTCTATCGGAAGCTGGCCGCGAGCGCGGGCACCCGACTGCAGTCGCTGGCGAAGCCGGAAGATCTGTTGAAGGATGGCACGTTTTCGCCGGCCGACCTGTCTCCCGTCGGATACTCGGTTGTCGCGTACATGCTGAAACAGGGGGAGCCGCAGTATGTGCAATTCGTGTCACAACTGCTGTCGGGGAAATCGCTCGACGAATCGTTGAAGAGCGTTTACAACGCCGATGCCGCGAAAGTCGCGGGGGCGTACCTCGCCGGTGGCAACGCTGGCAAGGCCGCACCCCGCAAGAGTCGCAAGTAGGCGACATCGGTCTCGACGGGATGGCAATTTTCTTGATTTTGCAGACTACTACGCCGTGCATGACTGTCTGATCATCGGCGGGGGGGTGATCGGTTTGTCGATCGCCTGGGAACTCGCCCGGCACGGGGTGACGTCGGTCGTCCTAGAGCAGGGGGAATTTGGCCGGGAATCTTCCTGGGCGGGGGCGGGAATGCTCCCTCCTGGCCGAGTCGACACGGCCCGCACGCCGGAAGCGCTGTTGCGATCTCACAGTCATGTCTTGTGGCCAGCCTGGAGTGCCGAACTCCGCGAGGTCACCGGCATCGACAATGGATTTCAGCGTCGGGGCGGTCTCGAAATCCGCATGGGGGGGCTGTCGGACGAATTGGACGACGAAATCCGATCGTGGCAGAGTGTGGGGGTCGAGTGTCAGCCTCTTTCAAGCGAGGCGATTCATGAACTCGAACCCGAATTGCGAACCGATCTTTCGGCCGCCTACCTGTTGCCTGAGATGGGGCAGGTCCGAAACCCCCGGCACATCAAGGCACTGGTGGCAGGCTGCTTGGTGCGTGGAGTCACGTTGATCGGCGGCACCCCCGTGACACAGTTGATTCGGGACGGCAATCGTGTGGTCCGAGTGGAGTCCCCCTCGGGGAGTTTCTGCGCAAAAGAGATCGTTGTCGCGGGGGGGGCTTGGTCCGAGCGACTGCTGGCGCAAACCGGCCCCGCGCCCTGGATTCGACCCATGCGCGGACAGATCGTGTTGCTCAACCAGCTTCCCAATCCGTTGCGCCGGGTGATCAACATAGGACACCGCTACCTTGTTCCGCGCGGCGACGGACGGGTATTGGTCGGTTCCACCGAAGAAGATGTCGGCTACGATCGCCGCACCACTGCCGAGGGGGTCGCCGGGCTGATCGAACTGGCGATGCAGGTCGCTCCCTGTCTGGCAAAGGCGACCATTGAGAGATCGTGGGGAGGGCTGCGTCCCCGCTCGATTGATGGGTTGCCCTATTTGGGACGTCAGAATGGTGTTGAGAATCTGATTGTCGCTTCAGGGCATTTTCGAGCCGGCTTGCAGCTTTCGCCAATGACGGCGGTCCTGGTGTCGGAGCTGGTGCGGGGAGTTCCCACCACGATCCCGCTTTCAGGATTCCAGCCCGACCGCGTAGGGAGCGAGTGATGCGGGGGGTTGTGCAGCGGGTCAAGCGGGCTCGGGTGACGGTGGGTGAAGAAGTCGTGGGAGAAATTGGCACCGGGCAACTGGTGCTGCTGGGGGTCTCACACGACGACGGCCCGGCGGATGTCGCCTGGATGGCGAACAAACTTCCGGGGCTGAGGATTTTTGAAGACGCAGCGGGCAAGATGAATCTGGCGCTCGCAGACGTTGGCGGGGCGATGCTGGTCGTCAGCCAGTTCACATTGCTCGGCGACTGTCGCAAGGGACGCCGCCCGAGTTTCGACCAGGCGGCCCGACCCGAGCTGGCCCGCGCGTT
>CAMATH010000280.1 GCA_945860955.1 Planctomicrobium piriforme | reverse complement strand
CCGATGGCTGAGCTAAGGGAAAAACCGGTTGTGAAAAGTTCGGAACAGCGATATTTCAAGGGGTTCTGACCGTACATGGTGACGCAATCGAGTCGACAATCGTGAAAGTAGCAAATTTGAAAAGGAACGGAGATTCGGCTCCACGGGATATCCGCTCAACGCCGGGACATGTCGATTGCGGAGATAAAAAGAGAGTCACTTGCTTGCGGTAATCTTCCCACCAAATTGCCCGTAGACGCCCGCTCCTAAAGTGACCTTGGCGCCCTGGAGCTTTGGCAGTTCAATTCCACTCAGCTTGCTGCTTGCCAGGATCTTTCCGTCTTGCTTGACGAGCATGCGGTCACGATAGATGAGGAACTCGAACCGCGTCGGCGCGTCTTTCCACTCGGTGACGACAGCCAGATTTCCGGGTGATCTCAATCGCAGGACGGCACCGTACTCGCGACGTTGAGCATCAGTGAGAAAGTCGTATTTCGCGTCCCACTCTGACGTTCCCTTGGCTGAGGTCGAGATCATCAAACTGTCGCCCAGCGGCACAATCCCGGTCACTCGCTGACCCCAGTGATTGGCGATCAGGCCGAACTTCTGAGATTCCGGTTCATACGGATGTGTACGCAGCGAAGTGATTCCGGGATGTGTAAACATCCGCCCGTGCGAATTCCAGCCGTCACGATCTCGGTCATAGCGCCATAACTCAGCCCACGGCCAGACACCAATAAACAGATCCCCGCCGTAGATCCCCAGCGTTTGCGACTCGCGCGACGTTCCAGAGACACCCGGCAACCGCGGTGGCCAGCCCTCGCGCCGTTTTAGAGACTGCCCTTGAAATTCAAAGATTTCACCGGTCGGATACTGGGCCAACAACAAACGGTCGTAGAAGTGCATCATCGAATAGACCTGAAAACTCACCGCCTTGTCGGGTTCGCGGAGCACTTTCCAGTCACCCTTGTCGAACGTATAAACGCCGCCCAGATTCGACACGGTCATGACCGATCCCGAGAACTGTCCCCACCCGAAAGGAGTCTCACCCACGTACTTGGCATTGAGTACAACGGCATTGGCAAGATCGATGGGGCCTGCCGACTCGGGCGCCCAGGAGCAAGCATAGATTCGCGTGAAGCCGTTCGTCTCTGTGCGATCAGTGTGATAAAAGAACAAGGATCCAAACGCGTAATAGAAATTGTAGAATTCGCCTCGAGCTGGTGGTGAAAGGATTGCCTGGCCATTGTACGTGACCGAGTCATTGGCGAAGACCAGCCGTCCGCTGCCGAGCCGCATGACGCCATCGCCCGATCGCAATCGCTGCACCCCTTCAGGAGGCTCGTCAGTCCACTGACGTTTTTCGTCATTCCAACGCCGCAACGAATTCCCGCGAGTCGAACTCCAGGCGTACAACGTCTGATCTGCGTCCAGCAGATACACACCACAATCAAGGTCTGGGTGAGGCAGTCGCTCCAGCGTGTATCTTGCCGCGCTATCAGTCGGCCGCACGAAGAACTGCAGGCGATGCCGGTCGCCACGAAAACGGGTGTTGTAGGCATCCGCGTACCCTGCTCCAGCTACGACTCGACCGGCCGCATCACGCGCTTCGAAGAGCGCCCCAAAACTCTGACCTCGATCCGCACCGAAATCTGCCATGAACGACACTGCCAACAGCGGTTCGCCGGAATCTGGGTGTCGATCCGCAGCGAGCAGTTGAGAGACACTTGAAGCGACGACGACTAGGAAACGCAATCTGGCAAGCATGGATTTCCCTTTCAAGACGTGACGCGTCGGAAGATCACACAGCACTCTGCTAACCGTAGAACTGCTCTCGGTCTTGATCAAAACTTGCGAATGACCGCGACGGCCTTGCCCAAGATCTGGATATCCTTGGATGTAATCGGCTTCGTCTTGCCGCTGGCCTCCAAGCGAATCTGATTGGCAGCCTTGCGATAGACCCGCAGCACCGGCAATGTGCCGTCTGCCAGGGCGAGCACAATGTCACCGTCACGGGCAGTCTTGCTCCGTGTCAGGACGACCGTGTCCCCATCGATCACGTGAAAGTCCGCCAGGAAGTCCCCGGTCGCGGTGACAGAGAAGTTTTCGCTGTTCTCGAACAGCGGAGCAAAGTCTAGCTGCGCTCCACTGTCCAGCGCGTCCAGCGGGTTCGTTCCTGTGAGGCGACCAACACTCGCCAACGCCGAACGCGATATCTTCTGGTTCGCGAGCTGAATGGCTCGGGCCATGTTGGGCTCGCGGACAATCAGGCCCTTCTTTTCGAGAGCCTTCAAGTGGCACATGACGCCATTCGGAGAACGGATCCCGAATTCATTTCCGATTTCCCGAACGGTCGGGCCGTAGCCGCGGACGAGGATTTTTTCCTTCAGGAAGTCGAAGATCTCTGCTTGGCGGTGAGTGAGAATCGGAGCATGTTTCATTTGAGCAATGTCCTTGCGAATTGGGTTGTGGACGGCGTTCGGACAAGTATAGCGAAAAGGACCCCGAAGACAGCACTTCGAGGTCCTTTGCCGATGACTTCGTGGGTTTCGTGGCAGAAGGCGAATCCACCTGTCACCGGTCAACGATTGGCCTGGCGCGATGGCGCAGCGGAACAGGCGATTCGGCGACCGAGGGCTCAGTATGGTTTTTGGAATGCGAAGCAAGCCGAGGCCCGCACAAATACGAAACGGAACCGATAGGTGACAATATAGTCGAAAGTCATCCAATAACTGGCCGATCGTCGGCAGGAGAGGGCAGGGTAGGGCAGGGCAGGGTAGGGACCCCCGGATGGCAATTTGACAACTCGTTGTCCGCCGTCGTGCGTTTCGACATCGGCTGGATCGTCATTTCAAATCACTGGCGTAACGCGATACAAACGTCACGAACAATCGTGCCTTTTTCGCACCGGTACCGAGCTCAATCTCAAGGGTGGCCTGGGCAAGACTCACACAAGCTGGCTGCTGGCGTCCGCATTGTAGGAACTCGGCAAACGCATCCTGCTCATGGACACCGACACACAGGCGAATCTCTCCGGTTCCTTCGTACCTCCAGAGCGAGCGACACCGGGCGTCGAGCAACTCTTCCATCCGGGCGCGGATGCCGATTTGCCATTACTCATTCGCTCCACGGCCTTCGCTCACATCGACGTCGTACCATCGAGTCCCAGGCTCGCCCGCTTTTATCTTTCCGGATTCGCACGCATGGGAGCAGGCGG
>CAMATH010000279.1 GCA_945860955.1 Planctomicrobium piriforme | reverse complement strand
CCTGAGGATCTGGCGTTCATTCTGAGTCCTGAGTCCGACAATTCAAAACTGCCTCCGGTGGAACTGGGTATGGACGCAGCGACGCGCGTGTTTCAACGGGATTTTATCCGACGCAGCATTCATCATGTCGCCGACAACATGACCGACGCCGCTAAAATTCTGGGCCTGCATCGGTCCAATCTGTACCGGAAAATGAAACAGCTGGAGATGAAGGAAGTCGGCGGGATGGAATGATGCAGAACCCCTGACAAAACCGCTCTTCGTAGCTGGATTCGCAAGAATTCAGCCCAATTTCTGCATTCTTGCGAATCCAGCTACCTGACTTGTGAGGGGTTCTCAACCTGTTTCGCGTGCTGGCATTTTACAACGGACGCCGTCTCGACCGCGAGTTTCTCCTCGTCGGCGGATCAATTCTGGAATTCTCCGGGAAGATTCCAATGCAAGGATCGTTATCACCGGGGGGACGGGGCAGGAGGTTTGATTCCGTCCGGAATCCTGGGCATAATTTGAAATCGGCGTGTCCCGCTCCAATTGCTGATACCAGAGGCAGCCATCTGAAGTAAAGCAAAATGTGGTTGTCGTGACATACGTCGAAAGGTTTCGAGGCTTAAAATGATTCACTTCATCCGCTCCATCGTGTGTGTGTTGCTTCTCGCTAACTCGGCGACGGGACAAGATCTTACTGCCAAGGCCGAGGCGATTCTTAAGCAATCGTGCGCGGACTGCCACGCGGGCGGGGCGGCGGAGGGCCGCATGAATTACGTGCTCAACGCGGGTCGCCTGATCTCCAAGGGCAAAGTCATCCCGAAAGACCCCACGCGGTCCAAGCTCATCAAAGAGGTCGAAAGCGGACGCATGCCCAAGGATGGCGATAAGCTCTCCAAGGCCGACATCCAGACGCTCAAGGACTGGGTCGCCGCAGGGGCTCCGGCCTTCAAAGCCACCGAAGAGGTCGCGTTCATCAGCCCGGAAGCCATCCTGCTGGCCATCGTCAAAGACCTCTCTCGAAAAGACATCGACCCGGACGACCGCCCATTCTTCCGCTACTTTACGCTCACGCACCTCTACAATGCCGGCCTGTCGAGCGACGAACTGCTGACCTACAAACAGGCCCTGTTCAAGCTCATCAACAGTTTGTCCTGGGAGGGCGAGATGCACGTTCCCCATCCGATCGACATACACGAGACCATCTTCCGCATCGATCTGCGGAAACTGCAATGGAACGAGGCGACGTGGGATTCGATCCTCAAGGCCAACCCGTACGGCGTCACGCACACCAGCACAGCCGCTCGCGACTGCTATGCCTACACGGCGTGCCGTCTGCCGTATGTGCGGGGCGACTGGTTCGTCTTCGCAGCCGCGCGTCCGCCGCTGTATCACTTGATTCTGGAATTGCCCGACTCGGACCTGGCACTCGAACAGCGGCTCAACGTCAGAGTCGCCGAGAATATCCGGACGCGGCAGGTATTCCGCAACGGGTTCAACGAGTCCGGTGTCTCGGCCCACAACCGGATGATCGAGTGGCATCGCCTCCCCAACGGTGCCTACATCAAGAGCTACGATTTCAAAGGGAGCGAAGGCAAACGCAGCCTCTTCGAGCATCCGACCGGACCGGGCGGGGTCAATGGTTTCGAACATGACGGCGGCGAGATCATCTTCAATCTCCCCAACGGATTACAGGCGTATCTGCTGGTCGATGCGAAGGGGAGGCGCATCGATGTCGGGCCGACGGATGTCGTGCTGGACAAGGAGGCCGTCCGTCGCGGGCTGCAAGCCGAGGTCATCAACGGCATCTCGTGCATGGGTTGCCACAAGAACGGCATGATCCGCAAGGAGGACGAAATCCGCGCGCATGTGACTGCCAACGTGAACGCCTTCGACACTCTCGAGGCCAAGCTAATCCTCGCGCTCTATCCCAGGAACGACGACTGGGAAAAACTGTTCGAGAAGGGCGAGAAGCGGTTCCGCGCTGCCGTGCATCAATCCTTGGGTGATCCCGAGAGTGCGTGGAATCAGGATCTCCCGCCGACGGAGCAGATCACCGCGCTGGCAGCCCTGTTCCAGGACGCGCTGGACCTGGATCTGGCCGCTGCCGAATCCGGCTTACAGCCGCAGGCACTGCTCGATGGTCTGGCTCGCGAAGCCGAACTCGCCCGCAAACTCGGCTCGCTCCGCACGCCCGGCGGCAGTGTCAAACGCGATGTCTTCGTCGCCGCTTTCCCGCTGCTGGCGAAGAAACTGGACCTGGGCACATTTGTGATCCCCGACACCAATTTCCGACCTATCTTGCCGGGACAAGCCAACCCACAGACTACGGAAGTCCTGGGTGCGGGCAAGAACACCGGAGAAGTGCGAGAAATCACGCTGCCCGGTGGGGTGAAGTTAAAGCAGATCTGGTGTCCGCCGGGGACGTTTATGATGGGGACACCGGGGGCGACCGATGATGAGGCTGCAGTTGACGTGACGCTGAGCAGTGGGTTCTGGCTGGCACAGACGGAGACCACGCAGGCTCAGTACACGGCGATCATGGGCACGACACCGTGGGTCGAACATGGGGACACGGACTATTACAAAGCGGGGGCGAACTTCCCGGCGTCGTACATCGATCATCCGGAAGCAGCGGCGTTCTGTGCGAAGCTGACGGAGATTGAACGCAAAGCGGGCCGGTTGCCGACAGGTTGGAAGTACGCATTGCCGACAGAAGCACAGTGGGAGTACGCCTGCCGCGCTGGGACGACGACGGCGTACAGCTTTGGGGACGACGACACCAACCTCGGCGACTTTGCGTGGTTCGACAAGAATGCGTATGACATTGGCGAGAAATTCGGGCACATGGCGGCGACGAAGAAACCAAACCCGTGGGGACTGCACGACATGCACGGCAACGTTTACGAGTGGTGTCGGGATGCATACGGGGGAAAGCTACCGGGCGGGAAAGAAGCGTTTGTGGATTCTTCCGATGCGGCTGCGGACCGGGTGTATCGCGGCGGCAGTTGGTACTCCGCGTCCGTGCGCTGCCGGTCGGCGCGCCGTAGCAGGCGTCTGCCGGCGAACCGCAACTACGGCCTGGGTTTTCGCCCCGCCACAGTTCCAGACGAGTAAGTCAGGTGAGCGCAGGTCGGAACGAAGGCCCGGAAGGAGCGGGCGGTAGCTGGGCTGTGCGACAAATAGCAGGTTCGCAGATTTTTCAAGAATTCCATGACGTCATTTCTGTTCCAGGGGAAACATCAGTTTCAAGACTGTATTTGAGCCGCAACGCGGCATAAGGTGATAGCCTGGGGCAACGCCCCAGGTATTGAGCAGCAGATACCTGAAAAGCCCTGA
>CAMATH010000278.1 GCA_945860955.1 Planctomicrobium piriforme | reverse complement strand
TGGTCCGACGGATTGGGGGAACCGCATCGATCGAATCCCAGCCGCAAACCACAGGCTACGCCCTGACGCCGCTACGCGGCCACCGGAGCCGGCTGTAACCACGCCGGAAATTCGAAGAAATTGAAATCGAGATGTGCGGAAAGTCGGTTATCTGGCACATGTCTTTGGCACTTATCGAGCCATTCTGGAAGAGCATCTGCCGGTGACGGTGACTTGCGACTGGAACCTGAATGCCGCCGATCTCGCGGGCCAGAAGGTGTTGATCCTGCCGAACGCGGCGAGCTTAAGCGACGCACAAGCCGCCGCCATTCGTGAGTTCGTGAAGAACGGCGGCGGGTTGGTCGCTTCGCTCGATACGTCGCTTTGCGACGAGTTTGGCGACTCGCGTCCCGATTTCGCGCTGGCCGATGTACTCGGCGTTCATCACAGCGGCCCGACGAAACCTGAGAACAAGCCCGGAAAGGCAGACGGAGCCGCGCAGCCCGCTACGGCCACAGGCTCTGATCTCGACATCAACTTCGCAAGGAACCTCGATGACGACTACTGGTTGAAGCGAAAAAACGTCTTCGCACTACGAGTGCCAACCGACAGCGTGCTCTCCAGCGACAAGCTGCGCGAGCTGGTCGGTCGCGACTCCGTGACCTTCAAAGGCCCGCTGTTGAGCACTCGGATAAGCGAGGGCACATCGCTCGCGGCTCAAGCGGCTCCGCACACCACTCCGGATGCCGCCCCCACTCCAGCCATCGTAACCCGACAATTCGGTAAGGGCCGAGTCGTCTACTTCGCCGCAGGGCTCGATCACGCGTACTACAGCTATGCGTATCCCTATCAGCGAGTGTTGCTGGCGAACGCGATACGTTGGGCGGCCAACAGCACTCCGCCCGTGGAAGTCGAGGCACCGCGTTGCGTGCAGTCCACGGTCTTCCGACAGGAGAAAGACGGCCAGACAAAACTGCTCGTGCATCTCTACAACGACGTCAACACCACGGCGTTTCACGGTCTGCCCAACGAAGATGTCCCACTCCGAGAAGAGACGCTGCCGATTCACGACATCCGGCTCAGCCTGCACGGCTACACCATTCAGCGAGCCACGCAACAACCCGAGTCCCGCCCGCTCTCTCTGGTTGTCGAAGGTTCATCCACCGTGATCACGGTCCCTCGCCTCGAAGTTCACTCCGTGATTGTGCTCGATCTGGCGAGTTCGGATTGATGCATGGCCCCGCGTTCTGAAAAAAGGTGTTGGCATGAAGGTTTGCCTAATGATCAATCGAGTTGCACTCTTCAGTCTCTGCCTGGCACTGTCGGTTGACGATGGTCCGACCGAAGCGTTTGGCCAGCAGACGCTGGGCGCCCTAAAGTCCGACCGGATTCTGTTTCTGGGGAACAGCCTGACGCTCCATGGCCCGAAAGCGGAGATTGGCTGGGCTGGCAACTGGGGCATGGCGGCCAGCGGGCAGGAAAAAGACTACGTTCACCTGCTGACGGCGGCGATTGTTGCCCGCACCGGTGGTCAACTGGTTCTTGAGCCAAAACCTATCGATGCGAGCAAGTCTGTCGAGAACGTCCTCAACATCGCGAATATCGTCGAGCGGGAATACGCCACCTATGAGGCGGCCAGGATTCGTAAGCAGCTCGATTGGAAAGCGAACATCGTTGTCTTGCAATGCGGCGAAAACGTCCCGGCGAAAGACTTCGATGCGGATGTTTTTCAGAAGAGTGTGAAGGCGCTGCTGAACGACCTGAAGGCATCAAGTAATCCACAGATCTTCGTGACTGGCAATATCTTGTGGGGCAATCCCGGCCTGGACGATATCAAACGCAATGTCTGCACCGAGGATCCGGCACACCGCACTTTTGTGGACATCAGCGGCTGTCAAACGATCATTGCTGCCAACGGCCTATCCGGGCACCCAAGTGACGCGGGCATGAAGCTGATTGCCGACACGCTGTTCGCGGCCATCTCGAAGAAGGCCGCCATTGTCCAGCTGTCAGCGGCCCACGTCGCTGCCGTCAATCGTCGTCGGCGGATCTATGTCAACAATGATGTCGGCTGCGACGCGGTCGCCATGGGACCGAAGTTGACGGACATCAAGCCCGAGGAATGGCTCGCCGCGAGATTCAGTGCGTTCGACCAGCCCAGCAATCAGGTCGACTGTGTTGGCTGGTGCCTGGATGAAGGGAACATCGCCGCGTATCCCAGCACAGTGATTCCCGAGTTGCAGTATCCGACATTGCTGCGTTGGCGAGCCGAGGGCGTTGACATCGCCAAACGCATCGTTGAAGAGAGCCATCAGCGGAAACTGGAAGTGTTCTGGGAACACCGTCTGAACGGCGCCGATCGCGAAGCGGATGTGAACACTCCAGCGCGACATCCGCTCAAGGACTCTCATCCAGAGTGGCTGATTGCAGGCAGTTGGTGGAATCCGGGACTGTGGAACTTCGCCATCCCGGAAGTGCGACAGTACAAAACCGCCGTGCTCAAGGAGGTTGCCGAACGTTACGATCTGGATGGCATCAATCTCGACTTCGGCCGACATCCCCCGTTCCTGCCAACCGGGCAACAATGGGAACATCGCGAAGCGCTGACGGATTTTGTGCGGCAGGTGCGGTTGATGCTGCAGGGCGTGGCCGAGCGACGTGGCCGGCCGTTTCTGTTGTCGGTGCGAGTGGCCGATACGGTTCCCGGCTGCCACTTCGACGGCATGGACGTGGAGTCGTGGGTGCGGCACAACCTCGTTGACATGATCATCATCGGCACACGGTCGATTCAGGTCGATCTTTCCGGCTTCAAACAGATCACGACCGGCAGTCACGTCAATTTGTACCCCTGCATCGACCAGCATCACTCGCCCGATGGCTACCACGCCGTCCCGTCGCCCGAGTTTCTGCGTGGCGTCGCCGCGAACTGGTGGCATCAGGGCGCAGACGGCATCGCCACCTTCAACTTCTGGAATGAACTGCCAGACTCGGCCAAGGTGATCGGCAGTGCCGGTCCCCTGTTGAATGGCCAATCGGTCCATGCGCTGGCCTACACAGAACTTGGCGATCCCAAACAACTGGCATCACTCGATAATTGGTTTGTCGTCTCCCGTCGGTACGGAGGCGGATTCTACGACCGGCTGGGAAACCGCTGGGACGACTACACCAATCTGAACCATCAGGCTCCGCTGCCGCTGAGGCTCGGTGTTGACCCGTCGTGGGTCGAGGTGTATCTGGCCGACGACATCGCCGCCCGAGCGAGCCAGGTCGATCGACTCGAACTCCGTCTGCAACTCTCCGCCGATACCGCCCCCGATGAAATCGCAGTCAAGTTCAACGGAATCAAACTGCGGACTCAAAAGCAGGAAGGCAACTGGTGGGTCTCTGCTCTCACCCCGCAACAGACCGCA
>CAMATH010000277.1 GCA_945860955.1 Planctomicrobium piriforme | reverse complement strand
GAAACTCTGGCCCACCAGGGAGATCAGCCCATCGGCTGACAACGCCTCACGAGTTTTCGGTGTCGACACGGCACGTCCTTGTGCGAAGCTGGGTTCAAATCCGGCGAATTCGCCGCGAGGACCAGTCTACCAAGCTGCCCCCGCATAGGAAACGGACGTGCGCTTTGTCTGGTTACGAAAGCCGATTTTCGAAACCACTTGTTTTCCCGAGGGTTCGCAAAGTCCGGGAATCGCTGGTACGGCTTGAGCAGGCGTCGGAAGTCGTTGTTCCGATGCTCGGTACGGTGGTTGGAATCGTCAAAGGAACGGTGGCGGTGCCAAAATCCGACTTCATATATACGATGGGGCTGTATGATTACCTCAGCGATCGCCGTGCCGTCGAATTGCTGAGGACCCTGCATGCATCGCTCCGGGACGGCGGGACGTTGCTGGTCGCGAATTTCACGCCTTCCAGTCATGGCCGAGGATATATGGAATGTTTCATGGACTGGGAATTGACGTATCGCACTGAGGCGGAGATGGCTCAGCTATGCGGTGGGCTGGGGGAAATCAGATCGTACGCTGATCCGTATGGGAACGTCGCTTATGTAGAGATCGCTAAAGACTAGACGGCGGAACATTCCGCTTTCACTCGCCGTTGTAGTTGGGTGAGCAAGTGCTCTGCGTATGTTGTCTACCGGCGCGAAAGGTCAGGGCCCCCAAGGAGCAAACCGCATCGGTAAGTGGAACCCCGTTCTCAGAGGCGCACCAATGCAGGGGCATGGAACAGTGCGGTCTGCCCTGGAATGTGTGTCGCTCGTCCTTCCGTATTTACGGGCGAAACTATCCGTTACCGGCCGCCAGGCGTGTGTTTCGAGACGGCACCGGGAGTCCAGGCGCAGGTGGAGTATGCGATCTGCCAGCTCGAGTTTACGGAGGAGCGGGGTCGGGAGGTTTAGGCCGTCAGCCAGGTGCTGGCGTAATTGCGCCGGCGGTGTCTGCGGTTCGTGGAGCGGTAGGAGTGTCACACGACAATTCAGCAACATGGGCGGGATGTCGAACAATTGGGAGGGGGGGGCGGCGGATCGATCGCTCTCCGATCGAACAACCGGCGACCGGCGAGTTGATCCGCCGCCACAACAGGCTCGTCGGAGAGGGCCAGTGCGGTGTGGGAGAATGTCAAGATGTACTGGCCCTCGGCCAGCAGATATTTGTGAAGGAGTGGCGATTTGGTTACACGACCGGTGCCGCTCTCTTGGGTGACATGCGCGGCTCGTTGGCCGACCGAACCCTGGCTTCACGACTCCGTTCCTGAGCGAATTGCAACCTTCTAATCATCGACGAGATCTTTGTCGACCGGCTGGGGCGAATGGAAACTTCGGAGGTGCCACACCTGGTCCACAGTGTGATCGATGCGCGGTGCCAGAAACGCTCGACAGCACTGGTCACGAACTTCGAATTCGACCGCAGGCGCGAGTACCTGAGTGACCCAGTAGTCGCGATGGTGTTCAGCGACAGGATTTTCGGCAAAGCGATCGTGCTGAAGATCGCTGGAAGGTCGTACGGGGCGGAACGGGCACTCAATCAGCCCTCGTGAATCGGCGGATGGAGGCGAACGATGCCACGCGCCGAGCAACATCCGAGACGAGGGCGGTCGGCCGGCCTTGCGGCGCACCGATACTGTGACCCGCTGGGCTGTTTGCGACGCCTGCGTTAGGATGAAGTCGCGTCTCAGGCGTTCGCGCGCCAACCTGTCTCCGTTCCTTGGAGTTTTCCGGAAACTGCCGTGTCGTCCGCTCCGAAACCTTCGAATCGTCCGCTCGCCATCGTGACGGGAGCCTCGGGCGGAATCGGTGAGGAATTCGCCCGTCGCCTGGCGCAGAACGGCTATGACCTGGCGCTTGTCGCCCGGTCGCATGCCCGTCTTGAGAAGCTCGCGGGCGATTTACGCCGGCAGTATCACGCGCGAGTGCAGGTGCTGGCGGTTGATTTGTCTCACCCGGCGGGACCTCGGCGGGTCGTCGATTTGCTGGCCGACCAGGCGAGCGAGGTCGTGGTTCTGATCAACAACGCCGGCTATGGCGTCGCGGGCGATTTCGCGCGGATGCCGGAAACGGAAATCGCAGGTCAGATGCAGGTGAACATGATGGCTGTGGCCGAGCTGTCCCGACGGTTGCTGCCGGGAATGCTCGCGCGAAAATCGGGGAGAATCCTCAACGTCGGCTCGACGGCGGCGTTTCAACCCGGGCCGGGGATGGCGATTTACTTCGCCACCAAAGCGTTCGTCCTGTCATTCTCCGAGGCGCTGGCGAGTGAACTGCGTGGAACCGGGGTCACAGTGACCTGTTTGTGCCCGGGGCCGGTGGCGACCGGTTTCGCGGCACGGGCCGACGTGGGGAAGAGTCGGCTGTTTCGCGGCGGGGGAATGTCGGTCACCCGGTGTGTCGACGTGGGTTACAAGGCGCTCTTCAAGGGACGCCGAGTGGTCATTCCCGGTGTCATGAATTGGCTGCTGGCCTTCAGCGTTCGGTTCACGCCACGTCGCTGGGTGACTTGGGCTACCAAAAAGCTGATGGAGCGACCGGGCGGAAATCGGTGAACTTCGTATCCGAGCCGCGCCCGTCAGGAAGCGGTATCCGATAACCGCTTCCTGACGGGCGCGGCTCTGTGGCAATACCCAAGATCCACGCTACCGGGTGGCGGCACCGGCACGGGGGCCGGCGGCGCCGCGGGTGATCTTCAATACGGCGTCACGCAACTTGTCGTTCACTGAAATTCCGCTTCCCGAGTAAATCGACGACTCTCCCATCCAGTCGACGAAGTGTCCCCCGGCTTCCGTGACGATAGGAACCAGGGCCGCCGCGTCCCACGGATTCATGAGCGGATCGACCATCACGTCGGCCCGCCCGGTCGCCACGAGCATGTGGCCGTAGCAATCGCCCCAGCCACGCAACAACTGCGCTTTTTCGACCAGCGACTCGAACACATCAAACCGCCCCACCCGGGCGTAACCCTGCACCGTGGTGAAACAGACCGTCGCCTTCGAAAGCTCCGTGACGGCCGAAACGCGGGCGGGACGAATCGAACCGTCGTTCGTCTGCCACCACGCCCCCAACCCCCGGCCACCCCAGACGGTTTCGTTCATCGCGGGGAAGTGGCACACACCTGCGACACATTCACGGTTGAATTCCACGCCGATCAGCGTGCCAAACAACGGCACACCATGGATGAACGACTTCGTGCCATCCACAGGATCGAGGATCCACTTGTATCCCGACTCGCCCGGCTGTTCGCCAAACTCTTCGCCCAGGATGGCGTCGTGGGGAAACTGGGCGATAATCCGAGTGCGAATCAGCTCTTCGGCACCCCGGTCGGCGATGGTGACGGGGCTGCTGTCGCGCTTGTTTTCCACCGCCAGAGACGAGGACTGGTAGTGCGAGAGAATGAACGCGCTCGCCTCGCGCGCCATGGCGAGGGCCAGTTCCAGGCG
>CAMATH010000276.1 GCA_945860955.1 Planctomicrobium piriforme | reverse complement strand
CGCCGTACTACCGCGCGACGCATCTGCTGCTCGGCTTTCCGACGCGTTTTGTGACGCGTCCGCTGACGGAACATGCGAAGCGTCTGGACCCGGTCAGGACACGTGCTCAGTTCGCGGCGTCCATCGCCGGAAGCGGCGCTTACACGGGTGCGGAAGTGACGGACGGTGTGCTCAGTGCCAGTCGCGACGGCCAGATGTTTCGTCGCTGGGACGAGGCGTTCCTGCGTCCGGGGCCTCAAGCAGAGGGGCGATGGATCTACGGCGATAACTATCAGAGCTACGGCCTGTTCGAAACAAAGGCCGACTCGGAAGGACTGCCCAACGAGATCTCGCTGCATTTCAACGAAGGCGCGTGGCGCGACGAAATGCACCGTCTGCGACGCTACACGATTCGGCTCGACGGCTTCGTTTCCCTGCACGCACCGTTGTCCGGGGGCAAACTGACGACGAAGCCGCTGAAGTTCACCGGCCGACACCTTTCATTGAACTATGCCACGTCCGCGGCCGGCAACCTGCGAGTCGAAATTCAAGACTCGGCTGGCACGCCCATCCCCGGTTTCTCGCTGGCCGACGCGGATGAGTTGTTCGGCGATACTGTCGATCAAACAGCCGCGTGGAAAAACTCCGCCGATCTCAGTCGTCTTGCGGGAAAGGAGGTGCGACTGCATTTCGTACTCCGCGACGGCGACTTGTTCTCGTTTCAATTCACGGACGGAGATTTGTGAACTGTATCTCTGTCAGGCCACGAAACACATACGAGGAACCACTCGATGAAATCGAATCGTCGCCAGTTCATTCAGGCCGCTGGAACCGCGGGAGCGGCGGTGTTGACATTGCAGACCGTTTCGGCCGACGACTCCGCCGCGCCGGGGGGCAATCGAAGCAAACCGGTCGACCAGCCGACTTTCACGACCGAGCTGTTCCTCGACAACCAACTTCTGGAAGCGACGCCTGGCGTGTCGCGGAAGTTGCACCAGGCCAAAAAGCACTTGCGGAATCCCGTAATCCAACCGGACCGCTGGTGCGAGGGGACGTACATTGAGCCCTACACGACGATGTACGACGCCGAGGAAAAACTGTTCAAAATGTGGGCTCGTGCCGGGAGCGACGCGAAAGCCGGGTTCGTCGGCGGCAATGCCGCGTGGATGCTCTATTACACGTCGAAAGATGGCGTCCATTGGGAGAAGCCCGATCCGGGAGTATGCGATGTGGGAGGTCGCCGCGACCATAATGTTGTCTTCGCCAGCGACATGATCACGAACGCTCCGACCCGGCTCGCGTACGGACCGGAGAAATTCGTCATTCCGACGACACCGATGGCGCCGCAGGGCAGCAAGGCTTTCTTCTGGGGCGTCAACAAACATCCACAGCCACGCGACCCGTCAGAGAATTACGTCGCTCTGGCGATCGTGCAGGATCACCGCCGCGGAGCGCACGTCGCCACTTCGCCCGATGGAATTCACTGGTCCTGCGCGGCGTCGCCTTTCTGGCAAACGCCGCACGATGTCGCGGGCACGGGGGACGACTGCCTGATGCATTTGATGTTCGACGAAGCGAAGCAAAAGTGGGTGATTTACCGGCGGATCATTCCCGAGTTCAGCGAGCGCATGATCGCCAACGACACCGACCTGAAACGACCGCCCATTGATCGCTACAACAGATCCTATGCCTATGCCGAAAGCGACGACCTGCGGGAATGGAAAAACCATCGATTCATTCTTGCGATGGATGCGGATGATCCCGCCGACACGGAACTCTACCAATTCGGCTGCCACAAGTTCGGCGCGACCTACGTCGGTTATGTGAGCATCTTCTACCTGCGTCACCCCCAGCCTATCGACATTCATCTCGCGACGAGCCGCGACGGTATCCACTTCACGCGGGTCTGCCGGGGTACGCCGTTCATTCCGTCCGGGCCGCTGGGGTATTACGACTTCATGGCGATGGCTTGTTCGCAGCCTCGGCCGATCGTGGTCAACGATACGATCTACCTGTATTACGCGGCCCTGAACTTTCCCCACGACGTCGATGAAAGCGCGTCGGTGGACTATTCCGGCGGCGTGGCACTGGCGACGCTCAAGCGAGACCGATTCGCCTCGCTGGAAACCGGCACGCCCGATGCGGAACCGTGCCGTGTGCTCACGAAACCGCTGGTCGTCTCGCATCCTCGACTGTACCTGAACGCCGCGACGTGGGGGAAAGGCTCAATCCGTGTGGAAGTGCTGACCCGCGACTGGCAGCCAATTCCGGGCTTCATAGCCGCCGAGTCTCGTGAGATTCAGGGAGACGCTCTCGACCATCCGGTACGCTGGTCGGACAACGCCGACTTGAGCAAGCTCGTGGGCCAGGAGATTCGGCTCAAGTTCCACATGACGCGCGCCCGGTTGCATGCGATGACCATGAGCGATCAGGATCGGCCAACAGGTCTCGTGGACGCTGAATATCGATTCGACCCGTCGGGAGATTCCGCACCCAAACAGAACTGACCCGTGCCATCGGCTTCCAGCCTGTGATCCCCCGATGAAAACGACAGGCTGGAAGCCTCTCCCACGTCACCTTCCAACCAAGGACCATTCATGCTGACAACGTTTCGGCTTTCCATCGCACTGGCGCTGGCGATTCTGTCTCTTCATTCGCCAGTTCTGGCTCAAAGCCTCCAGACGCCTCCCGGTATGTTCAAAGAACTGGATGACGAGATCGTCGGCAAGGCGATAGTGCTGCACGGCAAGCAGCTCTTCATCGATAACTACGTGATCGAGTCTCTGAGCGGCGCGAAGAAAGTTCTCAATCAGCCGGTGAAGCACCCGAAGAATCCGCTGGTCCGCCGCGACAAACCCTGGGAAGAAAAGCTGTCGTCGCCGTTTGGATATGGTGCCGTCGTCCGCGATGAGCGTGATGGGCTGTACAAGATCTGGTACCAAATCTGGCATGACGACAAGGACGCCGCCGGGTCGCTCGGCTACGTCACATCGCCGGATGGAATCGCCTGGGAGAAACCGATCACGGATCCGCAGGCGGGCAATAACTGGGCGCTGTTTGAGCCGAAGGAACCCTGGGTCGGCGGGGCGGGTGTGATGATCGACTCGGCGGAAAGAAACCCCGATCGTCGTTTCAAAATGATGTATCTGGCGAAGCCGACGGGCAAATTGAGTTCGCTGCAGAGTTGCGTCGCTTACTCGGCCGATGGTGTCCACTGGAAGCCGGAGCCGAAGAACCCGCTGATCCCGTACAGCGACACGCAGATCGCGCCGTACTGGGACACTCGGCTGAATCGCTTCGTCGCCTATCTCCGCTTCGGCCCGCCTAACGTGCGCATCATCAGCCGCATCGAAAGCGAAGATTTTTTCCATTGGTCGCCGAAAGTCACGGTCGTCCAGAAGAGCAAGTTGGATGCGCCTTTCTCGACCGAACTCTACACAATGGGCGCGATGCCGTATCACGGTGTCTACATCGGAGTGCTCAACACGTATCACGGCGAGACGATCAAGCC
>CAMATH010000275.1 GCA_945860955.1 Planctomicrobium piriforme | reverse complement strand
CGCAGGTGCCAGTCCGTTGTACGTGGTTCCCCCCCGTACCGACCGTGCGACACTCCCCACCATCGCTCCGCCGCTATCGGGAACCGAGACTGTTGTCTGAACCTGAAAATTGCTGAACGCCGGCTGCTGGACGGTCACGTTCTGCGCGTGCGCAGTCGACGCGCCGGCGACCCAACTCACCAGAATCAACACACCGCAGAAGCGATACGTCATGCTCAGACCTCGCGACTCAGCTTCCCACCGCCGACATTCGGTGTTGCGACGGAATTTTGCTCCACGCGGCTGGAATTCAGACGTTGGGCACCGGTCGTCGCGTGACGGGTCTCTGACCCTTCCGAAAGGAGCGGCATCTGAAACGGACCACACGCCGCCGTTTTGGGTGGACGGGTCAGAGACCCGTCCTACCGACGAACGATCATACCCCCTCGAATTCCACAGAATCAAGATTCGTTTTCACCGGGCGCAAATCCGCGTCGCATCGTGTTCTCGGTCACGTTAACCGGCACCACGAATTGCAGCAGATAATCCGGACCTCCCGCTTTCGAACCGATCCCCGACTGTTTGTATCCGCCGAACGGATGCCGCTGCACCAGCGCCCCGGTGATCGACCGGTTGAGATACAAGTTCCCCACTTCGAATTCCAACCGCGCCCGCTTCAGATTCACCGGGCTGCGGGAATAGACGCCTCCGGTCAGAGCGAACCGCGTTCCGTTCGCGAACTCCAGCGCCTGATCGAAATTCTTCGCTTGGATCACCGCCAGGACCGGACCAAATATCTCTTCCTGCGCCAGCCGCGAATCGGGGGCGACGTCGACAAACACGTGCGGTGCCACGAAGAACCCTTCGTCCGCCAGCTCTCCCAGATCGCCCGCGACCAGCAGTCGACTTTCGTCCTTGCCGATCTCGATGTAGTCCTCAATCCGCTGTCGCGCTTCGGGGTCGATGACCGGGCCGATCAAAGTCCCCGGCGCCTCCGCCACACCAATCTTCAAACTGGTCACGGCGGCCGCCAGCCGCTTTACGAATTCGTCGTACGCGCCGGCGACCACGATCGCTCGCGAACAGGCCGAGCATTTCTGGCCCGCGTAGCCGAACGCGCTGTGAATCACCCCCTGCACCGCTTCATCCAGGTTCGCGTCGTCGTCGATGATGATGGCGTTCTTGCCCCCCAGCTCGGCGATCACCCGCTTGATCGAACCCTGGCCGCGTGCCGTATGCGCCGCCTTCTCGTTGATTCCCAACCCGACCGCCTGGGATCCCGTGAACGCGATCAGATCGACCCCCGGATGCGAGATCAGCTCGGGACCGATCTCCTCGCCAACACCGGGAAGGAAATTCAACACGCCGTCCGGCAATCCCGCCTCTTCGAACAGTTCCTGCAGTTTCGCCGCCACCACGGGCGACTGCTCGGCGGGTTTCATCACCACCGTATTCCCCGCGACGAGCGCCGCCGCCGTCATCCCCGTGAGGATCGCCAGCGGGAAATTCCACGGTGCGATGACCACCGCCACGCCCCGCGGACGGTAGCTGTAACGATTCTCTTCGCCCGGAACGTCGCAGGCGAGTTCAGGGGCCAGAACCCGCATCTGAGCGGCGTAGTACCGCAGAAAATCGATCGCCTCGGCGACATCGGCGTCCGCCTCAACCCACGGTTTGCCGCATTCGACAATCTCCCATGCCACCAGTTCCAGGCGACGGTCGACCATCTTCTGGGCGACCAGCTCGAGATACTCGGACCGGTAGTCGACCGGCGTACGTGACCAAGCCCGAAACGCGCCCCGAGCCGCCTGCACCGCGTCGCGGGCATGTTCGGGAGTCCCCTTCGCGCTGGCACCAACCGTTTGCTTCTTGTGCGACGGATTCTTGGAGACGATGGTCGTTCGAGTGTCGATCCGTCGGCCGCCGATCACCATCGGGTAAACGCGATCGAAGTCGTCCGAGATCCGCTCCAGTTTGTCGAGCAAGCCGTCGCGATTCGCGGGGATCGCGAAGTCGAGATGCGGTTCGTTGCGAAACCGCAACTCCTCGGGAACCGGCTCCACGGCAAGGGATTCGATCGGGGGCTGTGTCGCGGCACGGTCGGCGGGTTTCATGAGCAGATCCTCTACCTTCACATTCTCCGCGAAACTGGCCCGCAGGAATGAATCGTTGGATGTGTTTTCGAGCAGTCGCCGGACGAGATACGCCATGCCCGGAATGAGATCGCCGAACGGTGTGTAGACCCGCACCCGGCGACCCCGCTCCGCGAGCAACTGCGCCTGTTCGGTTCCCATGCCGTAGAGCATTTGAACTTCCCAGGCTCCGTCCGGAACGCGATACGCTTTGCCGCAGGCCGACGCGTACGCGAGGCTGCGGAGATTGTGACTGGCGAAAGCGGGACGCAACCAGCGCCAGTTCTCCATCAGGAACCGCGTCTGGGTCTCGTAGTTGTCGTCCGACTGCCACTTGCGCTGGAACACCGGCACGGGCCAACCTTTGGCGGCCGCCGCCACGGTTTCGTAGTCCCAATAGGCCCCTTTGACCAGCCGAATCGAGACCGGGGTGCCGCGTTCCTCGACCCACGTCCGCAGGTCGGCGAGATCCCGCCCCGCGTCGGGCAAGTAGGTCTGGATGACGATCCCCACGTCGTCAAAGTCCCGGAATTCCGGTTCCAGAAGAATCTCTTTG
This sequence comes from Planctomicrobium piriforme, assembly GCA_945860955.1. GTDB lineage: Bacteria > Planctomycetota > Planctomycetia > Planctomycetales > Planctomycetaceae > UBA10511. The sequence goes on along the minus strand of CAMATH010000275.1, from coordinate 910 downwards.
AAGATCGCGAGAGTGGTGTCTTTGAAGGCGTAATGTTCCATGTCGAAGTGGACATACGCGTTCTGTTCCCGGGCACATTGCAAGAGTGGCCTCAGACGACGCTTGACCGCTTCGCTGGTTCCCTGGGGATCGAGTGGATTGAACTGGCTGTACAGTGCCGACAGTTTGATCGACACGTTGATACGCGGGATCGGACCCCGGTGATCGCAATCGAGCTGGAAATTCTCGGGCCAGGAATTGACCGTGGGGGCGAGTCCGCGAATGAGTTCGAGATACGAATTTAAATACGCGTCCGCTTCGTCTTCGCTGATGATCGCTTCCCCGAGCAGATCGAGCGTGAACGCGAACCCCCGCTTGCGCTGGCGGATGAGTGTTTGCAGCACCTCTTCGACCTGCGTGCCGGCGATGAATCGGCGGGCCATTCGCAGCGCATTGCGGCGGGCGGTGAACGCGACGGCCCGCCCCAGGACCGAAGCGGGGTTGGTGACCTCCAGGGCGAGTCGGACGGCACTGGGAAAATGCCCGGCAACTTCGTCGAAATATTCGTGCAGGTGTCGGGTGACCGATTCGGGGGTCCGCAGCATCGGCAGCACGTCGATGAAGCGGAACATCTGGACTTTGACCGATTCGTCGGTCATGGACCAGGAGAGGATTCGGTCATCCCACCAGCGGCGGTCGAAAATCGACGCCGACCCGCGATTCAGGTGGCTCCAGAGATACCGCCCGATCGCCTGTGTCTGACGTTCGATTTCTTCGGCATCGACAGGACCGACGGGTTTACGGGAAGCCACAAATCGCCTCAGGAGGATCTCGGATGGGGGAACCGGTTGGAGCGAGATTGTAACCGCGAGAGCGGAATGGGGACATGCTGAAACCGAGAGGCTGGGTACATCGGAAATACCCGATGTCG
>CAMATH010000274.1 GCA_945860955.1 Planctomicrobium piriforme | reverse complement strand
AAGCGACTGCGACCCCCGCACCCGAGACCGGATAATGGCAGCGGCCTGAGGCAACTTCTCCACCTCCGTAAACTCGCGCACTCAATCGACGCCTGCGACGAGCGCCGCCGGACCGCGCGCCGACCGCGGGGTTATTGAGCAGTTACTGTCATGGTACCCTCCGTGGTTCCCGGCCAGGAAGGATAAATCGTCTGGTTGCGCGACAGGATCAATGCGACCGGTTGTAAAGACGCCATCCGCTGGCACACCGGCACGTCGGCAACTCGACGCGACCCGTGTGAAACCAGTCACGCCACCGACGATGCGCCTGGTCGCCCCTGGCTCTTCGCGTCCGTGCGTGAACCATCACACTCGTGTCCCCTGATGCGGTGGCCAGTTGAGAATCTTCAGCACTGTGATCCCTCGGTCGACGGTTGGGAATTCGATACCGACATAAAACGGCGAAGACATTGCCAGGCATTCAAATGAGCCGGCGTTCATCAGCCTACAGATCGCGTTGTGCAACACGATGATGACATGTCCGATCGGATCTGGATTTTCGGGGCCGAAGTCAATCGCGAAATGCGATTCCCAGTCTGGAAGATGAATGGTGGCGAATTCGGGAAACGTGAATTCCGAAGTGTGGGGTGGAAAAGTGCCAATCGAATCCCGTTGCAGATAGTGGCGGGCATTCGTCCAGGAGTTGGCGGACGCGAATGCGTTGGCGCGAGTTGTGAAAACTCTGGCGTCATGGCGCTTCGCGTGGAGCAGGCTGTTGTTGTAAGTATCGAAACAGATCGTAATATCTCCAAACACGTAATCGCTGCTTAACGCAAAAAACGAACATGGATCGCTGGTCTCCGATTCAGCAAAACGCATGATTGCCTTTTTGCTTTCTTCAAAGATTGTGTATTCCGCGCAATCCCAATTTTCTTCCGTCAGCATTGTGTTGGTCCTTCGTACGAATGGCGGACTGTGATCGCAATCGATTAGTCAAAGAGCCGGTCGCTACGCTACTGAAGGCGAGGACCGAGTCGTCCCCATCTTCAAGTTCTCATGATAGTGCAGGTGAATTGGTTGAGCCGGAGAAGGGGGCGGTGCCTCCTCAATCTGTTGCCACTGTTTTTTTGAAGTGTCGTCGTACTCCCTTGCACTTGGAAGTCCGCAGGTCCATCGGGTCCAGAGATCATATGGCGGGAATGCGGGCCGTCATAGCCTGGTTCCACAGTCGCGTTGAGGGTTGGATGCTGAGGCTCCGGGGCTTCCACGGCTGATTCCGCCGGGCGGCGGGAAAACCGACAACGAGGGCACCGGAAGCAACCGTCGCGAACTTCACCGGTTGGGAGACGCCCGGGCGGCTTGCAACAGCCGCTTTCGTTCCTGACGGGAGGCTCGCTTCCATTCCGGCGACTGCCGCAGTTCGGCTTCCGTTTTTCTGGAGGGAGGAGATGGGTCGACCGCCGGTCGGGACTGACTGGTATCCAGTTGGCGAGGCGCTAGCTCCTGGTTGACGCGGGCTTCGGGCCAACTGGCGGGATCGTGGCGAGGCGGACCGTGCGCGTGGTCGAAAACCGGGGAGCGAGTCGGAGCTGCGGCTTTTGGAATTCGGTAGTCGAGAACCGCTTCCTGACGGGCGCGGCTCCATCGAGTGTGGTTGTGCGGCTCTGAGAGTGTGTATGATCGACGGAAAGAATTTGACAGGATGAAAGGGATTAACAGGATGGAGTTGCTCGCCATTCCTGCTCTCTGGATAAGTGACCGAAATCGAAAAACTCCCAATCCACACGATCGAAAGTCGATTCAGCAATCTTGTCCATCCTCTTCATCCCTTTCATCCTGTCTAAAAATTGAACGGCCCGCTTGCAGGCTATACTCCGCGCGATCCGCGTTGAGACACTTTGATGGAGCCGCGAAATTGTGGCGTTTCCGGCCGTGCGAGGTAGAGACGATCCGATCGCGTGTATGCGACAGCCGGTTGTCGTTCCGCTTCGCGGGAACCACAACCGGAGCGACGCCGCGGAGCGTTGTCGCTCCAAAACCGACAGCCCCCATGGTGGCCAGGTCAACGGCGTCCTGCAACGGAACCTCCTTGAATCATCCCTGCCACACGTGCCCTGTCGTGCCGTAATGACGATGATCTCGTCGCGCCGAAGAGATCGACCGAAACCCGACGCTCGGCGTCGTTCATCGCTGCCACAAAGGCGTCGCAGTCCGCCGGCTTGTGGAACACCGTCTCGCGGCGGTTCCCGCGACTCAATGCGTGATCGATCATGCCGGCAACAGCGGCTCGAGCGGTCCGCAGCATCCTCGCTTGGTCGCCGCCGCGAGTCTCCAAGTCAAGAACGCGCTATGTCTCCCTTTTTGTTCCTGGCGGTGACGACTGGCCTCCCAACGCAATCAGCCCGGCGTTTCCAGTTCGGCGAACAGATCTTTCACGTCGACCGAAAATCCCGGCAATGCCGCGCCCCCCGCGAGCGTCTGCCCCACTTCGAGTCCGATGAAACTAGCGGGGCTCGAATGCAATTTAACCGTCCGAGCACGGGGATCGACGTACCAGACCAGCTCGACCCCCGCTTCAAAGTAATCGACCAGCTTCTGGTCCATTTCCCGCTTGGTGTTGGACGCGCTGAGAACCTCGACGGCCAACTGCGGCGCAAAATCGAGCATTGGTCCAGTGGGAATGATCTTGTTTGGCAACTGATCCCATGAAACGAACGAAACATCGGGAATTCGGATCAGGCCGGGAGCCAAGCGCGCCATCCCGTCCGCACCTAAGACGAAGCCTGATTTCGTGGATTTCACGAAATCTCGTAGAAGTGCGGAGAGAGCAACTGCCAAAACCGACTCGTGAGTTCCCATTGCCTTCTCCACGAGAACGCCATCGACGAGTTCGAACAGCCTGTCTTCACGATCGTGAATGTCGATGACATCCTGCTCAGTCGCGGTGCCCGGCGCCGGATGAGAGCGAATGCGGTGCAGTCGGATTGGGCCGAACCGCTCGACGAGATCGGCCGCCGTCCATTCCGTCAAGGTTTCCGCGATCGCAGGGGACATGTCTGCAGACTCTGAAGGATTCAATCCGAGTCGACTCGAAATCATTATCGACGTCGGTTGCCGGCGTGACAAGGAGACCGGCTTCCTGGCGGTCGCAAACAGTATTCCAGGCCCAAAGCCTGGGGGGGTAGGGGGCGTCCAGTCGTCGTTGGCGACCGGGCGACCACGCAGCACGGAATTTCGCACTCGCTGCAACTCGCCGCTCGAGAGCGGTTCGTTGACACACTCCCACCATGCCGCATCACGCGGTGCCAGCGTGCCACGCCAGAGCAGCCGGTCATCAGCGGACAACCAGCCGGGCAGGGAGACTGTCACACGATACTCCGCACGGCGTCAAATCAGACGATTCGCGTTCCATGCACCGGGGGCCATCTGGCTTGCCCAAGACCCAATTCCCACGCCCCTCCGACTCGGGTTCAGAATGTGGTTGTGTCATTGGGCGCCTCAAAACCGGCCACTCATGGGCGCCCCAAAACCGGCCAGGGAGGGTGGGGTGAAAGGTGGCGGGAATTGGGTTCCGAACGGTTGCCGAGGTGCCTCATCTGCCGGTGGGCACCTCTGGCCGGTTTTCAGTTCGTC
>CAMATH010000273.1 GCA_945860955.1 Planctomicrobium piriforme | reverse complement strand
CCGCGATCGACAACCGGGCCTCAGACATCGCACGTCCTCCATGAAGATGTTTTGCAACACAACTACGGAGAACTGTGATAGCGAATCCCGGCAAAAAGCGCGAGCTACCCAAGTTGCCTATCTGCCCGAGAGTGCGCGCTGGCCGTGCTCAGGTGGGTCCCTTTTCGACGATCATTTCCTCCGACTTCGCGGGACACCCATCAGCCAGGGCGGAAAACCGTGTTTTGGTTCGACTGGATGTGATGTAGCCGGTTGTTGCTTCAATCGAGGTTCCCGCGTTTGGAAGAAGACTTCCTGTTTCTGCCTCGTGGGTGTCACTGGGGTTCTCCCGAACCAGTACGTTCGTGTCGAGGACGACCCTCATGGCTGGTCGGTCGGACGAATCGCCAACATCGCTTCGTCGAGCGCCTCGTCGAACTCGGCCTGAGAGACGTTCTGCATGTTGGCGGCGGCTTGATCGAGCGCTCGTTCCAATCGCTTGGCGACTGCTGTTCGATCCGGCGATGTCGGGGCCGGATGCGGGGTTGTCAGCAGAATCGTGACGTCATCGTCGTCGCGCGGCGCCCTGCCGAAGATTCGCTGCAGCCACTCGCGAACTGTGGCATTCAGATCCCGCGCGTGCTGGACGACGTACGGTTCCACGGGACGTTTGGCGGTTGCCGGGGCGGTTTCCATGAGTCGATCCTACGCCGAATTGACCTGGGAAGCAACGAAAAAGCGACGACGAACCGACCGCATGGATCGATTCGCACACGAGGCGCTCGAGTCACGCGTCCGCATCGTCACACCGCCTCCGTGTGCCGGGCCGACAAACGACGCGATTTGTGTTGGCGGCGCGGATTGCCCCTCATCCGGCCTGTCGGCCACCTTCTCCCCGAAAAGCGGGGAGAAGGGCTTTTTGGGAGCCAGTCTGGTGAGCGATCTTTCGGACTGAATTCGGCGCGGCTCAATCGATCCATCACACCGCCTCCGTGTAGAGTGCCGCCTGCAGTTTTGTGAACGGCCCGTTCGTATTCGGCCCGGGTGCCGAATTGCTTGATCAGTTGCAGCGGGGTCCCCATGGCGTCGAACGGGGCGATCGTCAGCAGTCGTGTGTCGTCGAGGGCGACGACCCCTTCGTCCTGGTACTTGGCGAGCAGCGCTTCGAGTATGGCCCACGCCTGGGGGCCGTACTTGGTGAAGATATCGCGTTTGCGAACGTTGTTCACCTGCTCCCGGCGCGTGAGTGGCGGCTGATCAAACGCGACATGGCAGATCAGGTCGAACGGGTCGAGGTTTTTCCCGATCTCGTCGGCCAGCGGTTCGAGCAGCAACCCCTCTTCGGCCAACTCGTCGATGACCGCCTGCTTCCGTTCCCGGTTGTTCCAAATGGTGAGAAACTCCAAAAGCCGGGGCCACCCACCAGCAAAAGCCGGGGCCACCCACCAGCCGACATAACGATTTTCGCCACATAGCCGGATTCGCCCGTATAGGTTTCCTGGCAGTCTTGAATCCGTAACATTCTTCTTAGATTCAGGTTAGACCGATTTTTCGGATCACCACCGGAAAATAGACGCGAACACTTGACAATACTTCATATAGTGGTTATCTGTATCCAAATTGTCTGATGTCCATTTCATGAGTTGATGGCCGTTCTGTCACCGAAGTCGGTTTGCGAATGGGATGATTCCATGGCGAGAATCCCTCGAAAGCTGCTGTTTGATCCGGCCGAGGTCGGGGTCTATCACGGTATCAACCGGTGCGTCCGTCGGGCGCGTCTGATGGGGGACGATCCCTATACTGGGCAGTCGTACGATCACCGCAAAGAATGGCTCGTCGGCAGGATGTCGGAACTCGCCGGGATGATGGCCTGCGAGTTTCTGGGATTTTCGGCGATGGACAATCACTTTCACGTGATAGTTCGCAATCGAATCCCTGTGACACCCACCAGCCGGCCTGAGGAATCCCCGGCGAATCGTCGGATCCTCCGTAAGCAGAATCTGTTACGCACAGCTCGCAGCTCGCCCAACGCCCCCGACCTGTAAACAACCTCGAATTCCGACAAAAAGGGCGGCGTAACCTGCTGTCCACTAAACGGTTACACTATTCGAATGGAGGCCCTCGATTTCTGACTGGTGGGTGTCACCCGGCACGTCACCCGACTCGGATTGAAAACCGCCTCGCACCATTCCAATTGATCGGCGTTCGCTGGAAGTTGACCGACATGCTGCGGTTGTCTCTCGACCATCGCCCAGGTTCAGGGTAAAACGACGGCGACTGCAATTCGCAGGACTTCGAATCCGCCGAACGCGAGATCACGCATGGACAACCGCACCACCGAGGACCATTCCGCAGACGGAGGTCGCGCCGCCTGGATTCGTCACTGGGCGGTACTTGGGCCGAAACTTGCGCGGATCCGGGCGGTGGAGCTTCGGTCGATGGGGCCAGACGCGTCTGGGGTGGCGATCGAGGCATTACTCGATTTGGCCAGCACGTTCCCACCGCGCCCTGCCAACAGCGGGCTGATTGACTACCAGCGACGAATTCGAGGCAAAACACGGTGAACCCTGTTTTGGAGGCGGCAACGGAACTTCAGCGATTCTTGGAGTCCCAGCGCTGGAATTTCTGTGTCATCGGCGGGCTTGCAAACTCCGGGGCCACCCACCAGCCAATCTTTCGTTTTGGGCCACAGGATAGCGCACTTTCAGTCTATTTCTTCAGGCACAACGTCTATCATAACCAGTTCTGCAGTTTCCGGTTATGGCAATTCTTGAATAACTGTCCGAAAGTCAGGCATGAACACTTTACTGCCCACTGAGTAATGGGTATTTGTATTTGTGTAGTCTTATGTCCATGCCATGCGATGACGGCTGGACCGTCGCCGAACTGGTTTGCGAATCGGATGATTCCATCGCGAGAATCCCTCGAAAGCTGCTGTTTGATCCGGCCGAGGTCGGGGTCTATCACTGCATCAACCGCTGCGTCCGTCGGGCGCGTTTGATGGGGGACGATCCCTACACTGGGAAGTCGTACGATCACCGCAAAGAATGGCTCGTCGGCAGGATGGCGGAACTCGCCGGGAAGGTGGCCTGCGAGTTTCTCGGGTTTTCGGTGATGGATAATCACTTTCACGTAGTCGTTCTCGATCGGCCCGATCTTGTCGCAGGGTGGAGTGACGAAGAGGTCGCCCGGCGCTGGTATCGGCTCTGTCCGTTACGCTGCAATGCCGACGGCAATCCTGCAGAACCGACAGAGGTGGATCTGGGGATGATCGTCAATTGCCCGGAGCGGCTCGCCGAGCGTCGGATGCGACTCTCGACTCCCTCGTGGATGATGCATTTTTTGACCGAGCGAATCGCCCGAATGGCGAACGCCGAAGACAGAGTTTCGGGTCGTTTTTTCGCTGGGAAGATTTGAGATAATCCGTCTGCTCGACGAAGCGGCGATCGCGGCGTGCATGGTCTACGTCGACCTCAATCCCATCCGGGCCGAAATCGCGGATAGCGGGCGGGAAATCGGTGAATTTCGAAGGCAGGCGCGAAATCCGAGAATCCCTGAATGAACAGAGCGTTACCGCACCGCAACTTCGGTCGTAACTGCTCAATAACCCCGCGGTCGGCGCGCGGTCCGGCGGCGCTCGTCGCAGGCGTCGATTGAGTGCGCGAGTTTACGGAGGTGGAGAAGTTGCCTCAGGCCGCTGCCATTATCCGGTCTCGGGTGCGGGGGTCGCAGTCGCTTCGG
>CAMATH010000272.1 GCA_945860955.1 Planctomicrobium piriforme | reverse complement strand
GGAGCCGCTTCGTGGAGACGATCTTGACGGTCGTCGAAACCTGTCATCGGCAATCTCGCAACAGTTTCGAATACCTCACCGCCGCCATCCAGGCCCATTTCGCCGGCCAACCGACTCCCTCACTCCTTTCCAGGGTGTGAACGGTTACCGACCAGAGAGATCGCCGACAGGGCGAATGCCGCGACATTTCGGACGACGGTGGGGGCCGGCATGGTCGCAAAGATCGAAGGGACGACGGGGACCGCGTACTGGCGTGCGCGGCTCTAGGTCTGCGTAATACTCCACGCGGCTTGAATTTAGACGTTGGACACTGGCCGCCGTAGGACGGGTCTCTGACCCGTCCGGAGCGGCAGCAACTTAACTGGAACACCATCCACCACTTTGGGCGGACGGGTCAGAGACCCGTCCTAACCAAGCCAAGGTCTCGTTTTCGGCCGCGTTAAATCTAGCACGGGGGGGCGTTACGACGCCGGTTTGCCGATCTGTTCGCGAAGGAACGCGTCGAGAAACTCTTTCAAGTCGCCGTCAAAGACTTTGGTCGGGTTGTTGGAGACGCACATCGTGCGGTGGTCCTTGACCCGTTGTGTGGGATTGAGTTCATACGTCCGGATCGTGCCACCGCCGAACCCGATCTTGGTTTTCTCGCCACGCTTGGCCGCGCTTTCGGCGCTGCGGCGTTCGAGTTCCATCTGAAACAGTTTGGCTGTCAGCATCTTGCGGGCGAACGCCCGGTTTTTGTGCTGGCTCCGTTCGTTCTGGCACTGGACGACAGAGTTCGTGGGGATGTGCGTGAGCCGAATCGCTGACGAGGTCTTGTTCACGTGCTGACCACCAGCCCCGGAAGCGCAGAAAACGTCTTCCCGCACGTCTTTGTCCCAGTCGATATCGATATCGACGTTGTCGTCGACTTCGGGAGTCAGGTCGACCGCAGCGAACGAGGTCTGTCGACGTCCGGCGGAATCGAAGGGGCTGATGCGAATCAACCGATGGACGCCGACCTCGCCCTTGAGCAGACCATAGGCATAGTCCCCCCGAATGGCGATCGCCGCGCTGCGGATTCCCGCTTCGGCTTCCGACATGTCGATCAGTTCGGTCTTGAACCCGTTGTCCTCGGCCCAGCGCTGATACATGCGAAGCAGCATGCCGGCGAAGTCGGAGGCGTCTGTCCCCCCTTCACCCGCCTGGACGCTCAGGTAGGCGCCGGAGATGTCTTCGGGAGCCGACAGGGTCGCCTGCAGTTCGACCTGCGCGAGCCGCAGCGAGAGCGTCTCGGCCGTTGTGGCGAGTTCCGCGGCGCTCGCTTCGTCTTCGTCGGCGAACTCCATGAGGACCGACAGATCACCGGCGGCGTCGCGCAATTCCTGCAGTGGCTTCGTCTCGGCAGTCAGCCGGCGCAGCTCTACCACCAGTTCCTGCGCCTTTGTCGGATTGTCCCAGAAGCCCGCCGCTGCCATTTTGGCGTTGATTTCAGCGGCTTGACTCAGCTTGCCAGCCAAGTCAAAGAGAGTCCTGTAAATGCGTGATCCGCGTCAGCAGATCTTCGCACCTTTCACGTAACTGGTGATCCATGAACCTTCGTCCTGTGTTTCGACGGATGGGGAGCGCGACCCGCATTCTATACGGGATGAGCGGAAAAGAACATAGCCGCCGGCTTGGCGATCAGGGGGTGCGTGGCCCGTCTCTTTCCTGGCTCCCTTAGCACCGTTGACAAGTCGTTGTAAAACTGCGAGGGAGGCTCAGAACGGAGACCCATCCCGCAACGGCCTGGAGCGATCGCCTCTTCCCAGGCCACTGGAGTACAACGGACACACACCCTCTTCAAGATCATGACAGAATTTGATTCATTGAGCGACTGTTCCATTGCGTCAGCCGGCAATTCGGCCAACGTATGGCGGGAAGGGGACTTGATTGTCATTGACCGCTCTCGCGGCGATCGGCTGCCTCCAATCTGCCCGCTATCCGGAGAAACCGCCTCGCGGATCGTGCATTGCCTGTTTCACAAACAGCGCGGGTTGCTGGCCGGTGGGGCGACTCCGGTTGAAGCATTGCTGGATGGAATTCGGCACTACTTTCAGGATGTCGACAAACTGAAACTGGCCATACCGATGGCCGAGCGGCTGCATCGGAGGTGGTGGTTGGGCTGGTGCCTGGCGGGGGTCGCGGGAGTGGCCGCCGTCGCGACAATTCTTGGGTTGTGGTATGGGCAGGTGTGGATCAACCAGCTCCCGGCTGGTCCCGACAAACAATTTTGGCGCGATCTCGGAATTCCACTGGTGGCGCTCGGGGGGTTCGCGCTCATCGCGGTTTTCGCGTTAATCTCGTACCGGATCATGCCCATGGTGACACAGCGACTTCAGGTTGTGGATATTGTGGAAGAAACAATCTGGCTCCGCGGAGCCTGTTCCGAGTATCTTGCGGCACTTCCCGAGCGTCCGAGTACTCTTCCCGACGAGTGAAATTCATGCCCAGGAATCTGTTCGACCTGCACAACGACATTGCCGTCGTCATTGGCGGAACTGGCGTACTCGGCGGCGCGATGGCCGATGCGCTGGCTGACGCGGGAGCGCGTGTCGCCGTCCTGGGACGCAATGAGGAGCGCGGTCAGAATCGGGTCGCTGAGATTGAACGTCGCGGCGGGTCCGCCTTTTTCCAAACCGCCGACTCGGGAAGTCGCGACTCGCTGGAAGCGGCCCGGCGGTCCATTGAATCGCGATTCGGGGTGGCGACTGTTCTGGTGAATGCCGCCGGGGGAAATCGACCCGAAGCGACACTGCCGCCAGGAAGCGATTTCTGCAAACTGCCGATCGAAGCGTGGCGGAATGTGTTCGATTTGAACCTGGTTTCAGGCGTCGTCCTGCCTTGCCAGGTTTTTGGGGAGTCGATGAAGCAAGCCCGCCGGGGGAGCATCATCAATATCGCCTCGCTCTCGGGGATTCTGCCATTGTCACGGGTGGTCGCGTACTCGGCGGCGAAGGCGGCGGTGATCAATTTCACGAAATTCCTCGCCCGGGAATGGGCCGTTCAGGGAATTCGTGTGAATTCGATCAGTCCCGGATTTTTTCCCGCGGAACAAAACATGAAACTGCTGTTCGAGGCGGACGGCGTCACGCTGACCGAACGGGGTCGCCAGATATTCGCTCATACTCCCATGGCTCGTTTTGGGGAACGGCATGAGCTGGGTGGGTCCGTGGTATGGCTGGCGGCACACGCCGCGTCATCGTTTGTCACGGGTCAGAACATCGTCGTCGACGGTGGGTTCACGTCAGTGACGATCTGAAGTCGGAGGGAGTGTGGTTCGATGGCCGACCGCCAATTCCACTACCACGAAATCCGCAAAACTAGCTCGCACGTCGACGACAGTTCGCTCCCATCGGCCCATTGAAATGTCCATATCTCATTTTGCTGTAGTGACTTACGTCCATCTGGATAAATTCATCGCGAGTCGATTGACAATCCCAGCGAACCAGCTAAGATTGGCCTCACACGAGACGGGAAACGACGACAGTCGGCCCTGCAAAGGGAAGATTGCCGTTTGTTTTTCGTTTTTGTGTTTTTCCACTGTCGCCTGACGGCAGGGAAAGTTCTGGTCACTGTGCCGGCCGTGTCGCGACAATGTGTTGCGTGATCGGATTTGGGAGGTGGCTGGGGAATGATCTTTGGCAATTTGGTTGGAGAGCCCTGAGAAGTGGGCGTCATGTGATGTGACGCTGACTTCGATGCAATTTCCTGAT
>CAMATH010000271.1 GCA_945860955.1 Planctomicrobium piriforme | reverse complement strand
CGTAGTTTCGTTCAAAGCTGACCCGCCTAGGGTTCCTGAAACCGGTGTACCATGCGCCAAGCCATTTCGCAAATCGTGTACTCATTGTGTACTCATCGGATTAGACGCCGGCAGACATTGGCGGACAGATCCAGCACTCTCCGTCCCTCAATCGCCCCCTGTTTCCCCGACAAAAACGACGCCCGTAGACACCAGCAGACTACCCTAGAAAAACCGCTTCGCCAGCCTTAAAATCCCGTATCCAGAAATGGGTGTGCGGGTTCGATCCCCGCTCCGGCCACTTGATTTTAAGGGTTTTCGACGGTTTCGGGTGTCGGGTTGTCGGTTGCCAAATCTGGCTTGTCACCAAAAAAGTCACCAGATTGCCCCTTGAGCAGTTCCGCCAGCCCGCAATCGTCGGTCGCGTAGAATTTCAGGGTCGTGGTAATGCTCGCGTGTCGCATCAACTGGCGAAGAGCCTGCGCGGGGAGTCGTTTCGCCCAACGGGTCGCGAAACTCCGTCTCAGGTCATGTGCCGTGGCGGTCAAATTCGCTTTCTGGCCGATCTTCCCGATAACCGTACTGGCCCGTTCCCGTTGGGCCACCGCCAGCGGAAACACCTTCCCCTCGCGATGGGGGAGGGACCGCAGCAGCTTGACCAGTTCGGGGACCGCCGGGGTGAGGGTACTCTTCCCCCCTTTCTGAGATCCCCCCTCGATGCGAATCATCGGTTGCTTTGAATCGATCCCCACCACCGCGACCGGGGCGTCATCGCCCCACGTCAGGGCGAGCGCTTCCGACAGTCGCAGACCTGAACACCAGAGTCCCCGCAGCAGCAACCGCCACCCCTCGGCGTCTTTCGGCCGCACTTTCGGCACCACTTCCAGCATCCGCTCGAATTCCTCCCCGGTGATCGCCCGACCACCCGGCTTATCGGGGTTTGGTGGCATCTCGACATGAGGCAGGACCGCCAGCAGCTTTTGCCGATAGCACCACCGGAGAAATACCCTCAGGTGGCGGATTGCCGACGCTAGACTTGCGACGCTCTTTCCTTTGCCGAACTGACGGGAGAAGTCAGCCAGCATCGACTCGTTAATTGACCGCAGACCGGGATTCCCCACGATTCCCTTGAACGCCTTGAGAATGGTGCGGTACTTCGTTTCCGTGGCTTTCCGACGCCGACAGGTGTATTCCTCTTCGAACCGTTCCACCGCCTTGTCGAGTCGGCTCATTTCCGCCAACCCGGTTGTGTTCAGTTCCTTCGCCCAAGCGCCGGCCTCACGTTCTGCTGCTGCGCGTTTGGTCGACCCGCTCGCCATTTCCTTCAACTTGCCAGTGACTCGATTTCGCGCCCGCAGGATCAGCGTCGGCCGTCCGCGATCGACCACGGTTACAGTCCACTCGGGTTTGCTCATGCTCTCCCTCTCAAACTGGGTTACAGAACTCGACTAGGGCGACCGCCGCCGGGGTCACTTCGGAAAAGATCCCGCCCGGGCCTGCGGTACAGAACCCGGGCGGAGTCAGCGCGACTTAGGCCATTCTCTGCATGGTCGCCGAAACGAGTTCATCCCAGACGTCTACAATCCATTCTTGACGATCTTCTCCACAGTCCAGGATCATTGCGAACGTATAGCCGGGCTGTCCGTCTTCGTCGTCATCTCCCGGCCATTCGCCGAAACCGAGTTCTTTGATCCCCTCGGCCTTCAACCGCTTTCGAAATTCCGCCAGTTCCGTGTCGCGAAACTCCTTCCCCTTCGCGTAAGGGTTGTTATTGAAAACGCAAAGCTTGTCAAATCCGGCCATATGCCAGATTCCCCGGCGCGACGAAAAGTAATTCTCGTGCGCGTCTTGCGCCATCAGGTTTGCGAGTCGCTTCCACTCTGACGTTCTTGTTGCGGTAACCACAGCGTCATCCTTTGCCGGTTTCCGGCCTTTTGGTTTCGGGCGCTCAACGTTCTCGATTGTCTGAATGACCTCAAGCCCTAGCACCCGTGCGAGCTTGTCGAGAGTTTCCAACGTCATCCCCTGTTTGCCAGCGACAAAACGCGACAGGACGGCCGCGCTGATTCCAATTTGTTTGGCCAGGGAGTATTGAGTCGTTCCGCAGTTCACGATTGCACTGCGGATCTGTTCGCTGAATGCGGGGCGTTTGGTGTTCATGGTTCAATCGTAGCAACTAATTGCGTTCTGTCAACTATTATTCCCCGGGAGCATTCTCCCGGCTTTCAGTGCCTCGGGAGTTGACCATGGCGACGGCCGACGTGATCGGCTCCCGCCCCCCGTGATCGCGTTCCCCTTCGTCGCCAGTCGGTCCCCGGGGAGTCCTTCGGAAATTCCACCGCACCAGATTGTCGGCGTCCAGGTGGCCTGTAACGCGTCCAGGTCTGTCGGCTCGATGAACCCGCCACGGGAGGGGATTGTCCCGACCCGTTCGAACCGGGGGCAGACCTGCAACCAGATCCCGGATTGCGTCCCCTTCGTCGGCGGTGAGTCTGCGGGAGTTGTTCGACGGCCCCCCGTTCTACTCCTGCACGTGTTCGACATGGGGCCGGAAGATTTTGCGAACAGTTGTTCACATTTTCCCTGATCCGGTTGACCACCTGCACGCGGTTCACCTGGGGGCGACCGGTTCACCCGTACCGCTTCCCGTCGTTTGCTTCTCTCGTTTTCGGTTGAGAGTCGGCAGAGTTGTAGGGGGCAGGAGATCCCCCGCTCCGTCCGCCGGGTGAATTCCGACTCCCGGAATACCCTTTATGTCAACTGTCTGCGCAAGCAGACCACCGCGGAAAGCGTCCCTTACATCGTCCCCAGTTCCGACCGATGTATCCCCCGCCCGCCTCCGGTGGAATGCGTCTGCGGTGTTCTGGCGACGACGTTTCCAGCATTCGTCAGCGCTGACGGAGCCTGAAGGAAACGAATGATGGAATCCTGGAAACAGCCTCGAAAACTCATTACGATCCATCAGTTCCGAACTGCTACCTCCCATCCGTACAAAGACACTCAACAAACCATGCGCGGAGTCAGATATCAAGTATTCATCAGTTCGACGTACAGCGATCTGAAGAAGGAGCGAATCGAAGTCCACGACGCAATCCTGTCAATGACGCATTTTCCGGCAGGAATGGAGATGTTTCCCGCATCGAATCTTTCTGCCTGGAAAATCATCGAACGGGTCATCAGTGACTCGGACTTTTATCTCTTAATCATCGGCGGACGATATGGGTCCACCACCGATGACGGATTGAGTTACACGGAACGCGAATACGATTTCGCAGTCACACAGGGCAAGCCGGTATTCGCGTTTTTGCACGAGAAACCCGAATCGATTCCGTTCGGACAATCGGAAGCAGGTCAGGCGGCCAGGGAGCGGCTCCTGGACTTTCGCAACAAAGTGGAAGCGCATCATACCTGCAAATACTGGATCGACGCAGCCGACCTCAAAGGGAAGGTTATCACGAGCCTCGCGATGGAAATCCCCAATCTTCCCGCTGTTGGATGGGTGCGCGCGGATGGAGTAAACAATGAAAAGTTACTGAAGAAATTGGTGGATCTGCAAGAGCGTTACGATCGAGTCATGCAAGACTTCGAGTTGCTGAAACAGAAATACGATTCCTTGAGCGACGAATGTTCCGCAGAGTTTGTCCGTAACTGCTCAATAACCCCTCGGAAACTGGTATTTACTCAAAGTCGGTTTTTCGGGGAATGTATGGCGCATGAGCCAGTCAGACCCCCAGCCAATCCAACCGATCGTCATCGCGGGAATCGAGATCCCGGCGGCGGAGCAGACGCCACTG
>CAMATH010000270.1 GCA_945860955.1 Planctomicrobium piriforme | reverse complement strand
GGAAAATCTTCGAGGCTGTGGCTGGGAATGAGTGTGATGAGGTCGTCGTAACGCATGGCGACTCCATCTTAACGGATGACCCACCGATAGCCGTAGTGAAAAAGGTAGCGGAGGAGGGATTTGAACCCCCTCTGGAAAACGCGGGGGATTCTGGTGGGACGACCCAAAGCGGCGCAGAATCCGGCGCAGTTGGCGCACCGGGAGTTCCGATTGACCCTGGATTGTCGGCCGTAGTCGCAGCCTGGCCGACGCTGCCGGAACATGTCCGGGCGACGATTGGCGCACTGGTGGACGCGGTCGCTGTGGCGGCCCCAACCCGAGACGGTAAGAAAAACCGAAAGTCGAACTGACCGCCCCTCTGCGGAGGCTGGGAATTTTTTTCTGGAACCCTGGTTTCGCAAACCGCGTGAGAACCGAGCACACATTTTCGAGGATTGTGGAATCGGGTTTTCCGTTCCCGCAATTCCCGCAATCCAGTTCCGGCACGCATTCAACGGGCCGTCGGCCCGGACACCCCCCCCAGAATAAGTTCTTCCCCAGGCTTGCGTCGGGGAGTCCTACGGGAACCATCGCAAAACCAGACTTTGTTTCTTTCCTTCGGCAACAGTCGCACGGGGAGCCGATTGACCTTCATTCGGGCCGATCGTCCAGATTCATGTCTGTCGCGGAATCCGGTAAAGTGACACAAGGTTGCGCCTAAAAAGGGTGGCCGACCGGTGGAGACGTCCAAACGCACGTGTGATAGCACGAACAACGAGCAAGGCAAAACGATGCCAGATGAAGACAAACTGGAATCGAGCTGCGGAAAGGAGCGGGCTTTCCTGGCGGCATTCGCCGAGACCGGCGTCGTCTCGTACGCTTGCGCGGCCGCCGGGTGCAGTCGGCAAAGCGTCTACCGATGGAGGAAAGCAGACCCCCAGTTCGAAGAACAGTTTCAGGAAGCGAAGACCGTCGGTGTCGAGTTGCTGGAATTCGAAGCCCGGCGACGCGCGAAGGATGGCGTCCGCCGGGTGAAGTTCTACAACGGCAAGCCGCTGCGGTGGAAAAATCCCGAGACCGGTGAAGAGGAAGTCTACGTCGAGCACGAATACAGCGACGTGCTGCTGATGTTTCTGCTGAAGGCCGCCAAGCCTGAGGTGTACCGCGATGACTACCGAATCGACATGAAGGCCGAAGTCGCAAACGAGACGAAGATCGACTACGGCAGAATGTTGCCAACGCCAGAAGCGGTTCGCACCCGGATTCTGGCGTTGGCGGATGACATTCGGGCGCGCGAAGCAAAGACTGTCGACGACATTCGGGCGCAGGTCGAAAAGGCGAAGCAAGCGCACGGCCCGACGTTCAACCGAAACATCAATACCCAGTGACAGAACTCGCTCCGGTTTCTCCCCTGACACAAGAAACTCAAGGGTGGCATACGGACCGACGTCGGCACCCACAAGGATGAACCAATGAACGACGAAGCAGCGGACTCGCAGGACTCTGCCGAATATCTGGACAACTGGGCCAGAAAACTGGCGCAAGCCACCCCCCAGGCCGAACTGCAGTTGCTCCAGGCCCGGTATCTGCTCCAAGCTCGTGACCCGAAGCTCGCGGGTGAGGATCGACGGTTCGCCCGGAGTCGCGCCAAGGCGCTGGTGCGATTTGTAAAATAACCCTTGACGGACGTTGACGGTATATTTACAATGATCTTGTGAGTTGAGCAAACGCCAAACGAACAGGATTCCCGTCGTGAAAAAGATCATCGCCTACTACCGCGTTTCGACCAAGAAGCAGGGGCAATCAGGTTTGGGGCTGGAAGGCCAGTTGGCGGCGGTTCAGGATTTCGCCCGGCGAGAGGGGGCCGAAGTCGCACGAGAGTACACCGAAGTCGAAAGCGGGAAGCGAGCCGATCGACCGGAACTGCTCAAGGCGCTGGCTCACGCCAAACGGTCAAAGGCCGTGCTGGTGGTCGCCAAGCTCGATCGTCTGGCCCGAAACGTGGCGTTTCTCTCTGCCTTGATGGAATCGGGGGTCGAGTTCGTGGCGGTCGACAATCCCCACGCGAATCGGCTCACCGTCCATATCCTGGCGGCCGTCGCCGAGGATGAAGCCCGCAGAATCAGCGACCGGACGAAAGCGGCCCTGCAAGCGGCAAAGGCACGAGGCACGCTGCTGGGATCGGCCCGCCCTGGTCATTGGGAAGGCAGCGAAGACCGCCGGGCAGTCGGATCGCGGGCTGGCGCTGCCGTTGCAGCCGAGGTTCACCGCAAGGCCGCCGCTGAAGCGTATGGCGATTTGGCACCGTCGATGCTGGCCATGCAAGCCGAGGGTTTGTCGTTGCGGGGAATCGCGGCGCGCCTCAACGAGCAGGGGCAAACAACCCGCCGCGGAAAACCCTGGAATCCGATGCAGGTCCGGAGCGTTCTCAAGCGGTACAGTTCGTGAAGCGGCGGACCGTCCGGACAACCGTCAAGAACCGACTCGCCGATGGGCAGGCGTTCGATTCGCCCAGCGTCATCGCAACAGTCAGTTGACCGCCGCGCGTCGATTCTTCACGATACCGAAGAAATCCCATCCCACGGCAGCTCGCCGCCGACCGCAGAACCGGACCGAATGGCCAACAATCACTCCGAGATCGAGAAGCGGCTCTGGGCGTCTGCCGACGAACTGCGGGCGAACTCGAAGCTCAAGTCGTCTGAATACTCCGTCCCAGTGTTGGGGCTGATCTTCCTGCGGTACGCCGACCACCGGTTCGCGATCGCCGAGAAGGAACTGGCGGGTAAGGGAAGCGGTCGCCGGGCGATCGGGAAGGAGGACTACCAGGCGAAGGGGGTGATGTACCTGCCGCCGACCGCCCGGTTCTCGAAGCTGCTGGAGTTGCCCGAGGGGGCGAACATAGGCAAAGCCATCGAGGATGCGATGGCGGCAATCGAAATCGAGAACGACGTGCTGAAGGGGACCTTCAAGGCCCAATATCAGAAGATCGACAATTCCGCCCTCAAAACGCTCCTGAAACGCTTCGGTGAGTTCGAGGTCGATGCGGCGGGGGATCGGCTGGGAAAGGTGTATGAGTACTTCCTGGGGAACTTCGCCCGGGCTGAGGGGCAGAAGGGGGGCGAGTTCTTCACGCCCGAATCAATGGTCAAACTGATCGTCGAGGTCATCGAGCCATTCCACGGCAAGATCCTGGACCTCGCGTGCGGATCGGGCGGTATGTTCGTGCAATCGGGCAATTTCGTAAAGCGACACAAGATGGAGCCAGATCGAGAACTGGCCATTTATGGCGTGGAACGCGTGGAGGAGACTCGGCGGCTCTGTCTGCAAAACCTCGCCGTCCACGGGCTGTCGTTCGGCAAGGAGACCATTCGCGAAGCCAACAGCTACTACGACGACCCCCACAACGCGGTGGGCGTTTTCGATTTCGTGATGGCAAATCCGCCGTTCAACGTCGACAGGGTGGACAAGGAGCGGATCAACGACGACAAGGCTCGCTACCCGTTCGGCATGCCGCGGTCCGACAACGCCAACTACCTGTGGATTCAACTATTCTACAGTTCGCTGGGACCGAAGGGGCGGGCCGGGTTCGTGATGGCGAACTCTGCCGCCGACGCCCGGCAGTCGGAAATGGAGATCCGGAAGAAGCTGCTCGAAGCTCACGCCGTCGACGTGATGATCGCGATCGGCCCGAACTTCTTCTACACGGTCACGCTCCCCTGCACGCTCTGGTTCTTCGATCGGGGGAAGGGGAAGACCGACCGGAAGGACAATGTACTGTTCATCGACGCCCGGCACATCTTCCGGCAGGTCGATCGCGCCCACCGCAAGTTCAGCCCGAAGCAGATCGAGTTCATCGCCAACATCGTGCGACTCTACCGGGGCGAGAAGCCAGAACTGGTGGCTGGCGATGACGACGAACACCCCGGCGACGACCCC
>CAMATH010000269.1 GCA_945860955.1 Planctomicrobium piriforme | reverse complement strand
GTAGACAATGAGTTTTTCGAAGGCGAATGCCATTTCGAGGCTCAAAGAACGAAAAAGGAGAGAGTAGAAAGGAGACCGCAGGAGAAATTATGTCTTCTCTGCTCTCTACTTACTACTCTCTCCTGCTCTCTTCTGCTTCGCCGAAGTGGCGGGGACAGGATTTGAACCTGCGACCTCGAGGTTATGAGCCTCGCGAGCTACCAGACTGCTCCACCCCGCGTCATTGGGCCGCCACATCCACTGAGTCAACTTTCGTTGTGAGGTGTTTGTCGCGACAGGTTATTTATATCGGCTGTCGGGGCGTCTGTCGAGAGACTTGGGGAAGTATTCCACTGGAATTGTGGAAGTCGATCCCCGGCCTGGAATCTTCACACGCGGCTGATCAGGACTCATGGTAGATCGCGACGCAGCGCCGATGGGCTGCGCCCGTCCGTGGATCATCCGAGTTATTGGCTGACTGCGCGGACCGTGGTCTTACTCGAACCCGGAAACGACGCGTTCCAACGTCCCGGGCCATTCAGTCCCGCGACATACACCAGCAATCTCTGATCGAGGTCCGGTGAGACCGCGATCAGGCGTTCTCGCAACGGGCCGGGTTCAGGATTCGTCCGCAGTTCCTGCAGGTATTCCAGCAGAACCATCCGCGTGTCGGGCGAGGAATGCAGCATGAAATGCACCCAGGCCCACGCCTCGCGATAGTCGGCCCGCTTCATGTCCTGGACCTGCTCCAGATACTCCAGCCTCGCCAGATCCGGACGCCACGCGCCACGCTGAACCCCCACCACCAGCAATTGCGCGTGTTCGTTGTTCACCTGGCCGGGCATCGCCCCCCCCACCTCAAAGTACTCCGCCAGTCCCTCGTCGAGCCACAAGGGCACATTCGTCAGGCCGGCGTGCAGCAGCCCGTGGGTGTACTCGTGACGCAAGTCTTCCTGAATCTGATCGCCCCACCACGTGTAGACCGACAGATCTTTGCCGTAGGTCTCCATGAAATACGCCCGTCGCGACGGGAAGTTGGGAAACTTCGTCTGCAGATACTGGGTGTATTCCAGTTCGTTCGCGAACAGATACACCACGACCGGCTTGGTTCCCAACGGCAGATCCAGCGTCTCGGAAATCTGCATCCTCAGACGCTTGAGGTCAGTGATGACCGGGTGATCGCGTTCGATCTTGAAATCGCTGACCACCTGCAACTGCTCGGCTTTGAGCAGGTTGTTCGAGGGCAGCGCGATTCGTTGCGTGTGTTTCGTCCCCGCGCAGCCACTGGCGAACGCCAGCAGCATCGCGCACGCGGCGCGACGGTTCATTCGCGACGGAACCAGAGGCTGGCTCTCCTGCGGATGCTGTGGGGCGGCGGATGGCGACGAGGTGAACACGTGGTTGAAGACTCCCAACCGTAGATTCGGAAAAACCGGCAACGTCACACTAGGAAATCGGACGACCTCGCCGGGCGTTCTGAACCTTCTTCTTCTCTCCGGACCTCTCCACCAGCCTCCACCAGACCCTCCAGTCCTCCCCACTTCCCGCCAGATAGCACTTCAGGAATCGCAGCCGAGTCGATTGGGAATCGATACCCTGGACCTCGCAGCTCACCGCCAGGCGAGACAGGTTTTGGACCGCACGGTGACGGGGAAGCCGCTTCCAGGATCGAACACCATCCAGATCAAGCAACCAGACCCGCGATTCGTTGAGGGCATTGGAAACCAGCAGGTTCGCGAGCTTTAGGTCACGATGATCGAACCCGCAATCGTGCAGTCGGCGAAGTTGCCCCGCGAGTCGCTTGGATTTGTTGTTCAACCACTCCTGTCGGCTGGCTGAGGACAAGTCGGGCAGAACTTCTTGGACGAATTGTTGTGCCGTCCGGGTATCGTCGAGCCACTCGGTCGCGAGATAGCCGCGAATTCCACGGGAGGTGCGGGTCTCGATGCAAAACAGAGGTCGCGGCGTGTCGATTCCCCGGCGTCGTAACGCATGCCCGGTTTCCCACGACCGGCGAACCAGTGACCAGCGTCCCCACGACAGAATCCGGGCCACCCAGCGTTTCGAAATGACCGATTTCACGCAGGCGGCGATCGGTCCTGCGGGACTCGGGAGCTGTGCCAGAGCCACCCGGCAACGAGCCGACTGTTTGCAATACCGCTTGAGGGAGTCGGCGGCGAACAGTTGTTCCGGGGACATGGCGATTTCCCGCAGCCAATCCACCGACAACGTTGCCAGTCCACGCAGGCGATGGGCTCCAACTCGAAGAATCTTCACGTGGCGGTTTCCCCGTGCCCAAGCACGGTCCGCTCGATTCCAACCGGCGATCGCCCGGTCGGCCAACTCCGCTTCGAGCCGAATCAGACGTTCGCGCTCCACCTCCCGGGAGTCGAGTGTCCCGGATCCGGGAGGCCAGCCCAACGTGCAGGCCAACAACGCCATTGAAGAGTGTGGAGTGTCTTCGCCCGACCGCAGCCCGAACGCCGTTTGATAGGCCCGCCAGAATCGCAGCCGATCGCTGCGCGTGGTCCGGCCCACACAGGACTGGTGAAGTGTCGCGAGAGCACGCCAGCGATCGGACTCGCAAACTGCGGAAACCACCCGCAGAGCCTGGAGGTCAATCAGGGTGAGTTGCGGCGAGCCGCTGGACGTCGCACCGACGAGTAGATTTCCGGCGTGCAAATCCCAATGGTCTCCACCCGATGCGTGCATCCGTCCCAGGAAAGTTCCGCAGGCGCGAATCAGTTCGTGGCGTCGCGTTGGCCGGCGCAGTACGTCCGGGAGCCGCCTAACCAATTCGTCGAGCGGAACCGCGTCTTGAACGGCGTGCGACAGAAGCAGACTTTCGCAGACCGAGCCGTGTCGTCGGATCGTTCCAACAGCGATCGGGCGAAATGTGGTCACACCCCGCTGATTCAATTCGGTTGCGACATCCCGTTCGTGTTCGGCCCGAGTGGTTCGGAACAGATGTTTGAACCAGTTGAAGATCCCGGTGGGATGGAAGTGCTTGAGGTAGAATTCGCTTGCTGCGGACTGGATGCGGTAGACGGTCCGATGCGGTCCCGTTTTGACGATCGAAACTTCGCCCTGGCGGATTGCGTTGGTCCAGGCGGTGGGCGACAGGAACCAGGAGGCCGACTGAGTCTCTCCTGGCTCAACTTGCCAGGCGATAAGCGGCCATTGCGTTTCCAAAGGGGTGACGCACCCCACAGGCGCAGCCCCAACCCTGCGCGCGGGTGCGACATTCGAAGGTGTCAGCAAACGCATGAGGTGGAACACTCCCTAGGGCGAGCGGGGTGGCGTAAGCGCCATGCCGACGAAGACACTTCCAGTGACAAACCTGTTGATTTGGCCACTACTTTTCGTCCTCCGCCTCGGCCCCGAGTTCCGCGGCCGGCTCCGTTTCCGGATCGGTTGGTTCGTTTTCCAGAGAGATCGGTTTAAACCAACTGGGGGGAATGGGGACCGATTCGCTCGATTCAATGACGTCGTTCCGTTTGGCGACCAACAGGTTGCGAACGAGTTTGGGATGACCGGCCCATTCTTTGGGGGACCACCCGCGGACATCGACGTACGCGTCGCGCCAGTCTGACGCCTGTTTCCGCACGAGTTCCACCCCCTTCGGAGTCCGGACGATATGGAACTCGTAGGCGATGATGACGAGAACGCCACCCAGGGCGACCGACAACAAGAACGCCATCAGTTTGCGCATGGGGCTCGCATCCGTGCGATGACCAGTACAGACTTTCCTCGGGACAAGCCGGGCCGGCCGCCTGGAAAGGGGGGGGATTCTGCCCGATTTCGCCAGTCAGGTAAAGGGGATTTCCATCTCCCCGGAAAAGTCGGGTGCACGTCAGCTTTTGTGCGACTCAGCAGGGCACAAAAAAGGTCAATAGAGGAAATCAGGATTTCCTGGTAATCTGCGGGCCTTGGCAGGGACTGGAGAACCCATCAGTCAGAAAAGGAATTGGACCATGGAAGGTCGAGAACA
>CAMATH010000268.1 GCA_945860955.1 Planctomicrobium piriforme | reverse complement strand
ACGCAGTAAGCGGTCGTTGAAAACCGCTTACTGCGTGCGCGGCTCATTAACCAAAATCGACGTGTTACGGGGAGGAGTCGAAAGCGACATGGAGGCTCTTCGTAACGTCCGGCTCGGCAGGGAGTCCACTCTGCCGGCTGCGAGGTATTGTGAGGAAGAACGGAAGGCGGGATCGAGATCCCGCACTCCATGGAGTGCGGGGCCTTGTCCCCGCCTTTCCTTCATCCTCCCTCGACACCCGGCAAACACACGAGCCTCCCGGCCTGCTGCGCTTGATGGACTGGAAGAACCCACCGGAACCCGCTGGAATGTCTGAGTTTGACTTTTCTTGACAGGATTTCAGGATGAACAGGATTGCTCAACACGTGGGCCAATCTGCATTGAAACGACGTCCTCCGGCAGATCGGTTCCCCTTCGCCTTGCATCACGAATTCCTTTCTTTTGTAATCCTGTCAATCCTGAAATCCTGTCAAAAAATCTAAACGGCGCAAGTCGTGTACCTGAAATGACTAACGCGGTTCGGTTGACCCCGCCAACCGGGTTGCGCCAATTCCTCGCACGATTCGTGTCACACGAGATCGTTTAGGAGTCTGGTTGTTTACGCATCAAAGTTGGTCGCCCCGCCCGGCCCCCTGAACTGACATCACACGGTCAGAATGCGGATGACCTGGATGCTGCCCACTTTCCTCCGGCCCGGACACGTTTCGGCCGAGGAAACAGCCCTGATTTTGACAAGCCCTCCTCCCAGAAACGGCTCACCATGCGATTGGCATCCTGGCTTTCGTCCTTTGCGCAACGCCTTCGTCGCGGAACTCCCCAGTCGATTCGTCAGAATCGCAAACCCGCAATCCGGGGGATCATGCCTTGCCAGGTGCTGGAAGTTCGAGTCCTGCTCTCCTCTCCGACCGCGAGCAATCTGGATGCCGTCGAAACCTATACCGAGGATACATCGCTCAATCTGACCGATATCGAGGTGAGCGATGACGATTCAACCGACGTCACGGTGACTCTGTCGCTTTCCGACATCAATGCCGGTGACCTGAGTACCGGCACGTCCGGGGCGGTGACTTCCACGTTCTCGTCGGGTGTCTGGACCGCCTCGGGAGCGATTGCCGACGTCAATTCGCTGCTCGCCGACGTCACATTTTTACCGGCGAACAACTACAACCTCAGCTTCACCATCGATACCAGTGTCACCGACGGCGATTCGGCACCAGTCACGGGATCAAAAGCCGTGACGGGCACACCGGTCAACGACCCACCGGTCCTGGCTTCGGGCACGGTCCCCACTTCGATCACGGTCGACGAAGACTCTCACAACGACGTCGCCGTCGATCTGGGGCTGGGGGACGTCAGCTACTCCGCAGGGCCGGCCGACGAATCGGGTCAGACGCTGACCTACCAGATCAACACTCTCCCCTCGTTCATTCAACTGTTCAAGGCGGATGGCACGACGCCGGTCTTGGTTGCGGATTACGTCACGGCGGCGGAATTGCAGGGGCTGAAGTACAAAACCGTCGCCGACGCGAACGGTGGGCCGGCGGTCCTGTCGTTTGTTGTGACCGACGACGGCTCCCCCACAGCCAGTTTGCAGCAGTCGATTTCCATGACGGTGACCGCCGTCAACGACGCACCGGTTCTGGCTTCGGGCACGGTCCCGACGTCGATCACGGTCGACGAAGACACTCACAACGACGTCGCCATTGATCTGGGGCTGGCGGATGTCACGTATTCCGCAGGGCCGGCCATCGAGTCGGATCAAGCGCTGACCTACCAGATCAACAATCTCCCCTCCTTCATCCATCTGTTCCAAGCGGACGGGACCACACCGGTCCTGTTCGGGAACTACGTCACGGCGACCGAGTTGCAGGGGCTGAAGTTCAAGACGGTCGCCGGCACGAGCGGCGGACCGGCTTACCTGTCGTATGCAGTGACCGACGACGGTTCCCCCACGGCCAATCTGCAACAGGGAATTTTGGTGACGGTCGTTCCCTCGCTGCCAATCTACGATTTCTCGGAGGCCACCTACTCGGCGGCCGAAGGGAATTCGACCAATACGATCACGACGGTCACGATCCTGCGGTCGAATACCACATCGATTGCGACTTCAGTTGACGTGATTCTGACCGGCGGGTCGGCGACTGCGGGGGGCGATTTCACTGCTGGCCCCATCACGGTGAGTTTCGCCGCGAACGAAACCAGCAAGACGGTCCCGATCGAAATCCTGGGGGACGCGAGTTTTGAATTCGCCGAGACGGTGACGTTGTCGCTGGCGAACTATACGAACAATGGCGAAGCCGGTGCGACGCAACCGACCGCCGTTCTGACGATTTCGAACGACGACTCCGCCGACACCAGTGTCGCCGTCGTGGGGGCGGATCTGGTTGTCACCGACATCAACGGTGGCACGAGTACCGACCAACTGACCTTGTCGCTCAATGGGAATTCGATCCGCGTTTCGGATCCCTCCAACACGATTTCCGCCGGCGCGGGTGCGACGCAGGTCGACCTCCACACGGTCGATGTGCCGTTGGCGGCGTTTACCGGGCAGGTGATCGTCAACGTGCTCGGTGGTGATGACACGATCATTTTCGCGGGTCTCAGCCTGGCTCCAGGACAGGGGTTGGCGATCGACGGAGGGGCCGGCTCCGACACCGTGAATTTCCAGACGGCACCCACCAGCGTGACGGGAGCCGCTGCGGTGACAGTGATCGCCGACACGATCGTCGTCGACCAGTCGCTGAACACCGCCAGTGGCGGCGTGAGTCTGACCTCTTCGGGCGATTTGACCGTCAATTCAGGTGTCACGATTGACGGTGGGACAGGAGCCGTGTCGTTGAGCGCCGACGTGACGTCGGCCGGCGTGGGAGACGACGGCACTGGCACGCTGGCGATCCATGGAACGGCTGCCGTTTACGGGACTTCGATCAGTCTGCGGGGTGCCGACGCGGAGATCGCCGGCACGGCGACCGTGGGTCGCGCCGCCTCTTCCGTGGTCAGCACCTTTGCCACATCCGCGGAAGGTTTGTGGTTCCCGAACAATCTGGCCTTTGATGCCAGTGGCAATCTGTATGCGTCAAATTCCAATTCGGTGACGACAATCACCCGGTTCACACCCTCAGGTTCGGCCAGCACGTTCATCGACGACGCGACCAATCTGCAACTCTCACAAGGAATGGCGTTCGACAGCAGCGGCAACTTCTACGTCGTTCGGGGCGCGGTGGGGAGCATCGCGAAGTACAGTTCCACAGGCAGCCTGATCAATCCCAGCTTCGCAACCGGCCTGACAACCCCGCAAGGATTGACCATCGACGCCGCGGACAATCTGTACGTCTCTGAGACGAACATCAACACAATCACCAAAATCACTCCCGGCGGAGTGAAATCGACGTTGGTCAGCGGGAATGGCATCAATGGTCCCTATGGTTTGACGATCGGTCCGAGTGGAGACTTGTACGTCGCCAATTTTTCCGGTAACACGATCTCGAAGGTGACCTTCTCTGCACCCGGGGTGTTCGGCTCGATCGACAGCAACTTCGTGAATACCGGGTTGGCGCTTCCGCATAGCCTCGCGTTTGACACCAATGGCAACCTGTATGTCACGAACTACTTTCCGTTCACGGTCAGCAAAGTGACTTTCTCTTCGCCGGGTGTCGTTGGCTCGGTGAGTACGTACCACACCGGGAACAACTACCTCACAGGTCTCGCCAGCGACAGCAACGGTGCCCTGTATATCGCGAGCAACTACGGATCCTACATTCTCAAATCCACTCCGACCGTCGCGACGAATCAGGTGACGATTCGCTCGTCACTGCCCGGCCGGGCGATGAGCCTGGGGGGGACGAACAGCGCGGTGAGTGGCATCAATCTGACCGATGCCGAACTGGCCCGAATCGTGACCGCGTCTGATGGCACCGTCACGATCGGCGACAGCAGCCAGACGGGGAACATCACATTCACAACCGCCACACCGGCGACCACCGCCGGCGCGGCGACCGTCGTAGTGCAATCGACCAGTGGCG
>CAMATH010000267.1 GCA_945860955.1 Planctomicrobium piriforme | reverse complement strand
GCGGCTGCGGGGGGCTGCGCAGGCTTTGAACGCCCCGTGACGGCCAATTGGGACGGAAAACGTAAGTCAAACCGAGTTTTTGCCAGCCAGGCGTGCGAGGTCGCCAAAAGTCC
The DNA here is from genome assembly GCA_945860955.1 of Planctomicrobium piriforme. Taxonomy (GTDB): domain Bacteria; phylum Planctomycetota; class Planctomycetia; order Planctomycetales; family Planctomycetaceae; genus UBA10511. The sequence continues at coordinate 3,932 of CAMATH010000267.1, read as the reverse complement.
GCCGCTTCGCGGCGGACTAAAACGACAGACCCCAAGCCGGATGGGGTCTCACCGCGCCCCTCTTGCAATTCCCCCGCATTCCCCTCATCCGGCCTGTCGGCCACCTTCTCCCCGAAAGCGGGGAGAAGGATCCGATTCAAGCCAAACTGCAAATCCCCCATGCACCTCGCCTCCGACTTCTCCCTCCTCGACTTCACCCAACCCGTCCGCCTCATCGTCACGCGCTCCGACGGTCGCCAGGAGATCGCTTTGAACCAGGCGTTGCCCCGCCCCAGCCGGCGGTCGGAAGCCGATCGAGGCGCGGTCGTGCTGCTCGACGAACGCATCGACTGGTTGCTGCCCGCCGACGCTCTACCGACCGGCGTCGAACCGCAACCGGCTGACGAAATCGTCGCCGGCGATGTGGTCTGGACCATCGTTTCCACCGAACGACGCGTCGCCGGCACCGTCTGGCGATGCGCTTGCCGACGTCGAGAGTAACTCCCATGTCCGCCCCGCGCTGGTCCGAACTGCTGCATGTCATCCGCGACACCATCGTCGCACTCGATCTGCCGGAAATCGCCGCCGCGAATGTCGTCGTGCAAAAAGTAGCGAGCGACCGCCCCCGCGAACTGCCCACTCAGCGCCGGCCCGCCGTGCTGATCGCGCCGCACGGGGCCGAGCGAATCGACCCCGCCGCTGGCACCAATCTCCGCGATCAAATCGTCTACCCCGTTCTCGTCGCGATCGTTGCCGCCGACTCCCCCGAGCCCTCCGACCGCTTTGAACTTTTTTCCCTGTGGCGCGATCGGTTGCGTACCACGTTTCATCTCACCCGGTTTGAATCGCTGGACTGCTTTCGGGTCGAGGTGGAGCCGCTCGACCTGGTCGACCGCGAACTGTGGTCGCAGCGGCAACTCTGGTTCTCCCGGATTCTGCTTCGTTGTTTCACCCGTACTCTCCGCGACTGAATCATGCCCGACCCGTCCTTTGGTCATCACGCCCGGCTGTCGTTCGCTCCCGCTGGCACCGCGATCGCCTCCTTCACTGAAGCGTGCGAATTCGTTTCGGAATCGATCCACAAAGAACAGGCGATTCTGGAAACCGCCGGCCTTCGCGGCACACGGTCTCATCCCGTGGAACGAACCCGCGATGGCACTTCCGTCATTCGCGGCGAAATCCGTCTGCACGCCACTCCGGCGCTGTTGGATCTCTTGCTGCCGCGCATTCTGGGGACACCCAAAGCCGCCGACAACTTCGCTCTGGCGGAATCGCTCCCCGAATTCGACCTGCTACTCGATCGGGTGGCCCGCCGATTTCTGTATCAGGGGTGTCGGGTTGATAAGGGGGTGTTTCGTGGTAAGGCGGGGGGCCTGCTGGAGGTGACACTGGAAATCGTCGGCAAGTCGGAACTGGTCAGCCAGCTCCCCTTCCCCGCGATCGCCCCGCCCATCGATCTCCCCTACGTGTTTCATGATGGTGCGATGACACTGTTGGGCGTACCGCGACAGTTTGTCGACTTCGAACTCACGATCGACAATCGACTCGCCGTCCGCTTCGCGAACAGCCCGTCGGCGACCGATATCTCTCCCATCGACCGGATTGTGACATTCGCCTGCACACTTCCATTCACGTCGGCGGAAACCGACCTGTACGGCCATGGTGCGCTCGGCGTCGGAGGGGCCACCCTCAGTTTCACGAACGGCCCTTCGCATCTCGCTTTCACCTTGCCGATGTTGCAATTCCCCGACCAAACCCCGGTGGTCGCCGGCCGGGGAGAAATCCTGCTGGCACTTCGGGGAACCGCCCGAAAGAGCGGCGGAATTGCCGAGGTCGCGGTTGTGAGTGGATAGCAGTCCGACGCGGCGCAGCCGCCGCTGCCCCCCTCTCCCCGCAATGGACATCACCCAGCACGCAAACCTCCACTGCGGGGAGAGGAGCCGGGGGTGAGGGGAACACGTTCACCCGACACGAATCTCCCCAACAACACGATCGACATCCACCAAAAGATCCTTTCCATCCCTTTCATCCTCTTCATCCTGTCCAAAAAATCGTTGTTGAACCCAAGCGACAGTCCGCGACGGAAAAAATGAGACAGGATGAAGAGGATGAAAAGGATGACGAGGATGTTGGAATCCCCCGCACTCCGCTCGTCCTGTGCCGCTCCCATGCCCCGAGCTGTTTTCACCACAACTCCGCCCGCGCTCTGGTGCGAATACCAGCCGTTGCTCGAATGCCAGCGAAAAACTCTCGCCGACCGCATCGCCTGGCTGTCGCGCGATGGTGAGCCGGGTCTGGCTCAAGCCGAACGGCTCGCGGGCGAAGTGATTGTCGCACAGGTGACCTACTGGAATCTCCGCGATTCCAAGGGACACCCATTACCGATTGACGTCGCGTCGCTCTCCGTTCTTGCCGCCCACGAAGTCGGCTCCCTCTTCGCTCTGGTGACCGGCTTCGACGACCCCGTCGCAGCGGCTCGACGCGAAATCGACGACGCCCGACGACTCTCCGCCGGCATTCAGCTCGCGCTACTGCACCCCGAAGTCGCCGACCGGGACTGTGCCGACTGCCAGCTTCACATCTACGACGAATCAACCGGCCGGCGCACCCTGCACCGTGGCCAACCGATTCGTCGTCCCCCGGGAACATTTCCCCCGTGCCAGACCCCCCACGTCGGCTGCCCGCGCGGCACCCCGCAAGAGTCGCAATCTCTGTCACCAGAACATCTCCAGGCGTGGTTGTTCGATCTCGCCTGTCGCGCGACCGGTCGATATCCCGCCGACCCGCACGTCGCCCGCAACGCCGTCGTGATCCGCGCCGCCGAGTCCGCCGCCGGCTGGAACCTGTTTCCGTCCCCTACGCCGTCTGGCCATTGACCCCATGTCAACTGCTTCGACCACCGACCGCACGCTCCGCGACTGGTTGCAACTCGCCGTCGACTGGAACGAACAACAACCGACCAACAGCTTCGCTGGTCCCGACGTTCGGTTCGCGCACGACCTGACGTCCATTCACACAACGGCCGCGAAGCCACCCGTCCCGAATCCTGTCTTACCCGAAACGACCCCTCTTGCGCCTCGTAGCTCGATCCCCGCGACTCCGGACGTCGATCCGCCAACCGTTTCACATTCGACCCCGCCTCGCGAGTCGCCACGATCCAGCGAAACTGGCGCAACGCAGAACAAAGCCGGGCCGATCGTACGATCGGCACCCGACCATCAGCGACACCCATCGCACCCGTCGGCGATCGATCAAGCTCTGCGTGACCTGCTGCTGCCGTCACGACGACACCCCTCAGATTCGCCAACGGTCCCGCCCGACGTGACTCGTTTCTCCGCGTCACACCCCGTCGCAAACGTCACCGACCACGTTCCATTCCATCCACCGGTCGATAGTCCGACCAACCGCTTCGCCGGTCTTACCGGATTCCGAAGCCCCGATCCGCTTCGCCACGCTTCACCAACGATCGAGCGCGTCGATCCCGTGCGTTCCGTCCCGAGTTCGCCATTCACTCCGTCGCAAATCAACACTCCCGATCCCGAAGCGTTCAACCTGATCGACGAATTGGCCGCGCTGCGATTCCCAGATCCCTTCGAAGTCGGCGACCGATCGCAACCCACACAATCTACCGCCGACCCCTTTCACCACGATCCCTTCGCCACCATCGACTGGCGACAAGAACTCACCGACCTCGCCCGCCGCCTCACTGATCTGGAGGTGGGGCAAGGAGCTGACAATTAGCGGCAAAACGTCAACTCGGCAAAGACTAAGCCCCACTCGGTCGCCCCGCGACCGTTTCCCCCCTTAGCCCAACTTCCCCACTAAAAAAACAAAACTGTTTTTCTGAAAATATTTCGAGGCCGATTTTCGCCGTAAGTCGTTTCGGCTCGGTCGCCGGCCCCCCGATTTCGGGTTCGAAATTCCGAAAACGCGTTGTAGTGGAAAAACCTCGG
>CAMATH010000266.1 GCA_945860955.1 Planctomicrobium piriforme | reverse complement strand
GAGTTCCAAAGGGCCGGCGGTGCCAATCACCGGTGCCCGCCCGGTTTCCAGTGGTGGACTCAATTGTTCCGCGTCACACGCTTCCACCCCCGGCGCGATGACCGTGACGAGCGAGGCCGGAATTCTCCCGCGATTCACCAGCTCGTCTGCGACCGATTCGCTGGCGGCGATCACCCGTTGACACCACCGCCGGTCAATCGCCAGCCGGGGACCATCGCTGAGGTGATGTACCGTGAGTACATAGGGGACTTGCAGCGTCCGCGCCAGTTCGTTGCCCAGCCGCAGCATCCGAGGGGATTGGATATGAATGAGCTGCGGCAAGCGCTCGAAGAGTTGCTTGGAACGCAGTCTGGCCAGTACCGATCCCCACACCGGCAGATGGGCGTACAGCCATTCATGGACCGGAAGCTCGTCACGGATTCGCGGATCGAGATTGCGCGCGTCGCTGGTGAGAATCTGGGTCTGAACTCCCAGGCGTGCCAGACCCCGGGCGAGGCGCACGGTGTAGGCGCAGATACCTCGCGCCTCAAACGGCGGAGCGAGCAGCAGAATGTCGAGCGGGTCGGCCGACATGGGGTGCGACTACTTGCGGTTCCGACTGAGCGCGATCGGGGGGGCCAGAACCATGCTGACCATCATCGACTGCCGCAGCGTCGTCGGGTTTTGCATGACCGCGACGATGGGGTGCGTGGGAGTGTGGTAGACCGTGGCGGCGACAGTCGCGGTCGCGGTCGGTTGGCCGAGATGCTCGGTGACCGAGGCCGAGATGCGAGACGACACGTCGCTGGAAACCTGTTGCGCGATCCGGTCGGCCATATAGGTCTGCAAATGCTGCTGCACTTGCTGACCGAGATCGGAGGAAACCTGAGATCCGCGTCGGGCGAGTTCTTCCCCCGGCCGAGTCGTCCGCTTGGTCTGTTGTTGGTCGGCGGAACTTCCGACAGGTCGCTGGTTCCCTTGGGGACGACTCGCGGCAGCCTGCCCGCGAGCGGGAGTCGTCCGATCGGTGCGTGCCGGTGTCGGCTTCTTTTGCTGGGGTTTCGGTTTTTCCGCAGGGCGCTGCTGCGCGGGTCGTTGTGTCGCGGGCTTCTGGGCAGCCGGCTTTTGTCCGCCCGGGCGCTGCTCGACTTCGTCCAGGAAAACGGAGATTTCGTCGTCGACGGTTTTCGTGCGACGCGCCGGCTTCTTCGCTTCGGCCGCCTTTTTCTGTTCCTGCGCGTTCCCCACAATCTTCACGATCCAGCCGATGATGGTGAAGATCACGATTACCACTGTGACGATCCCGTCATTAGCGGCGAGAACCGGATCGATCAGATTCCAGAACATCGGAAACTCGGTGAGAAGTGGAAAAGTGGCGGTGGCGGACACTCTCCGGCCGACCGCAAGCCGACCGAACGGCGATTCAACAGACGGTCAATTCGATCGATTCGGCGACCCCTCGCCGGCGATCGACGATCGCATGCGGGTGTCGGCCTGCACGTTCGAGAGTTCGTAGTAATCGAGCAGGCCCAGCCGGCCGCTGGTGAGCGCTTCGGAAATCGCTTTCGGTACGTCGGCCTCGGCCAGCACGACTTTGGCCCGATTTTCCTGCACGCGGGCCGCCATTTCCTGTTCCCGGGCGACCATGTTCGCCCGCTTTTGTTCGGCTCGCGCCTGGGCGACGCGGGTCACCGCTTCGGCCTTGTCGGCCTGCAACCGGGCACCGATGTTGTCACCGACGTCGATGTCGGCGATGTCCACGGACACGATTTCGAACGCGGTCTGTTTCTCGAGACCCAGTTCCAGCACTTCCTGCGAGATCAGTTCGGGGCTTTCGAGCACGATCTTGTAGGAACTCTGCTTGCCAATCGCCTGAACAATCCCCTGACCGACGCGAGCGATGACCGTTTCTTCGGTCGCACCACCGACCAGTTGCGCGAGGTTCGTGCGAACTGTGACGCGAGCGCGGGCCCGCAGTTCAATCCCGTCGCCGCAGACCGCGCTCAGGGTCCCTTCAGCCGAGTTGCGGGAATCGGGACAGTCAATGACCTTGGGGTACACGCTGGTCTGAACGGCGTTCAGGATGTCGCGACCAGCGAGATCGATGGCCGCGGCGGTTTGCCAGTTGAGGGGAATTGTCGCGCGATGGGCGGCGATGAGCGCCTGGATCACGCGGGGGACGTTTCCTTTCGCGAGGAAGTGCGCTTCGAGCGCCCGGGTGGTGATATCGGGATAGAGTTCGGTCAACCCGGACTGAACCGCCATAATCTTCCCCCGCACGATCATTCCGGAATCGACCTTGCGGAAGCTCATCATGATCAGATCGATGAGCCCAATCCCCGCTCCGGTCATTTTGCACTGAACCCAAAGCGAAAAATACTGGGCCAAGACGATGAGAAACACCAAGCCCACCAACCCAACCACCAGGCCGGCGATCAGGTAGAAAGCGAAATCGCTGTCAGCGGCTAACAGTGGCGAAAGTGCGGTCATGGTGCGTTGTATGAAAGGGGAGCGACGAAAGGACTAAGTCAAATCGAGATCGAAGGGATCGATCGCCGACTCACCAGCGGTGTCGGCCGGCTTGTCGGAAGCTTTTCCGGAAGGGGCGACATCGCCGGCGTTGTCTGCGTTCTCGGACGTGGACATGCGCCGAACGATCACCGTGTTCATGCGAGAGCCAACCACGCGAACGCGTGTGCCGGCCTCGACAATCATCCATTCACTTTGGCAATGCACGCGTGCGCCGTCAATGAGGGCCATTCCTGAGGGGTTCAGCGTGGTGACCGTTTCGCCGACTTTCCCGACCAACTGCTGGTTCTTGCGCTCCTGTTCGCCAAAGCCATCGACCTCGTGGGGGGCCGGCCCTTCGAGTATCGCCCGCCGGCCGATGGGGGTGCTGGGCCACAGGTGAAACGCCAAACCGACGGAAACCGGCAGCAACAGGACCATGCCGGCGATGAACCCCCAGAAGTACGTCGGCTGCCCGGGCCACCACGCCAGCCACGCGCACAAGAGCGACGTGACGAGGCTGCCCGCCGCCAGGATGAAAATGATCCCCCCTGACGGGATGAACACCTCAGCGACCAGCAGCACCAGGCCGATGGCGAGCATCAAAAACGCCCAGATCGAATAATCCATGGTGGAACGGAGTTTCTCGTGTGGAACACGCCCAAGTCACGGCTCGAACTTGAGTTTACCCGATCAGGGGGGAGGGACAAGTGCGAACCGGGGAGGCGACTATCAGATAATACCGGGATAGTGCTGGCCTGGAAGCGGCGTTTGGCCGCGTACACGGTGCCGAGATCTCCTCTCCGTCAGGAGATCGCCGCCAGAATTTGTTCGGCGAGTCCTGGGTGGGATTGCCGTTTGTGTTCCATGTCGAGGACCGAGTTGATCATCGCGACGTGTTCGGCGTCGCGCAAATCCTGGACTTTGAGCATGTCGTTCGCACACAACCACCGAGCCACTTCGCACCACATCCAGAGTGGGGCACCATCGGTGATATGGCACGCCGGATATCCCGAATCGCCGAGAGAATCGCATTTTTAAGCGACGCCGCACAGCGTGAAAACGTCAGATACGCGACCCCGAATCGCATACTCAACGTGGCATCGTCGCATCCGGCTTCATAAAGTGCATTCTCGAACTTGGAATTCAATTCAGAGATTCCATTGAGAACCAGGGTAAAGTCGTTTTCTCGGGGGACTCGTCGTCGGGCTTCTCCATGGGAATCCTAGGTGCTTTCGCCACCCCAGCGATTCCGCATACTGAACCGCAGATTCAATGTACCTGTTGGAATGGCTGGGGCGCGCCATACACCAGAGACCAAACAATGCAGTGTTGAAATTTGTCAAGCCGCTTGCGGAACGGCGACTTGGCCACGACGACCAAACCGAAGATTCCGTAAACTGGAATCGGAGGTAGGCTGTCTCCGTAACTGCTCAATAACCCCGCGGTCGGCGCGCGGTCCGGCGGCGCTCGTCGCAGGCGTCGATTGAGTGCGCGAGTTTACGGAGGTGGAGAAGTTGCCTCAGGCCGCTGCCATTATCCGGTCTCGGGTGCGGGGGTCGCAGTCGCTT
>CAMATH010000265.1 GCA_945860955.1 Planctomicrobium piriforme | reverse complement strand
TCGACTGTTTCTGGGACATGTTGATTTCGTTCGCCATCGTCGTCTCCTGGGTGTGGGAAAACACCCAGCGTACGACTTGCGAACTCTCCTGCCCCCCTGGCCGGATTTGAGGCGCCCCTCACTGGCCGGTTTTGGGCGCCCAATGACATTTCACATCCGCATCGACGCGGCCGGCCAGTATGCCGCCAATTTGGAAGCGTTTCTGCGACAACTCCCCTACTCCACCACGATTTCCATTGGCGAACCCAAGCGCAATCGAGACTACAAGAACGCCCACTTTCCCAAACGCAAAGCCGATCCCGTCGACAGCCTGGCTTGCGCTCGCTTCGCCATCGTAGAACGTCCCACCGCCACACCGGCGACACCCACCGAGTTTCTACCGCTCCGTGACCTGGCAGGGGCGCTTCAGTCGCAGCGCCGTCAGACCACGCGTGCGGTCAACCAACTGCACAATCATCTGTCGCGCGTGTTTCCCGAGCTGGCCGTCATGGCACCCGACATTGGTGCGGACTGGGTACTCTGCCTGCTGCAAAAGTATCCCACACCCCAAAAAATCGCCGCGGCACGCATCGCGTCGCTCGAGCAGATTCCGCATGTCACGCATCAACGGGCCCTGTCCCTACAGGCCGCCGCACGCGACAGCACCGGTGCATTGAAGGGCGAGCTTGCCGAACCGTTGGTCCGGCATCTGGTCGAGGGCGTGCAGCGGAGCCAGCAGGCTGAATGCCAGCTCGAAAAGCTGCTCGAACAAGCCTTCGAAGCGCTCCCCGAAGGAGGCCATCGACAGTTGCTGACGATTCCTGGCATCGGCGTGCGAACCGCCGCCGCGCTGGCCGCCAAAATCATCTCGATCGATCGGTTCCGATCTCCCGCGGCGCTGGTCAGCTACTTCGGTGCCTTCCCTGAGGAAAACAGCTCCGGCGTCGACAAGTCCGGCAAGCCGGTCGCCGCGGGCACGGAGAAAATGAGTTCCAAAGGAAGTGATTTGGTCCGCGGACTATTGTGGATGGCTTGCCAGTCGGCCATTCAGCACAACCCCGCGATCCGCGACTTGTATGCTCGCCAGATGGCGAACAACCAACGTGGCAGTGTGGCTCTGGGGCACTGTATGCGAAAAATGCTCCACCTGGTCTACGCCATCTGGAAGACCAACCAGCCGTTCGATCCCGCGCGGCATGCCGCGCCAACCAAGGCGGACACGGTACCAGTCACGAATGTCGTAGCGGAACCTGCGACACCGGCGGACAAGCCTGAACCCACCGGAGAAAACGCCGCCGCGGGCCACACAGGGGCAAGCCCCCAGGAAAAAGTGGTCACCGCGGCAGCCACTCACGTGGGAACCCGTACTGTACTTCCGGATTCAGGGCCAGACAAGCACCTGACACCGACCGAGGAGATTCACAATGTGCCCGCGTCAGACAATCGCCGTTTCATTGATTTTACCGAAATCCGCCGCAAAATCAGTATGACGGATGTACTCCGCAAACTCGGCCAACTGGACCGCCTCCACGGCCGCGGCGCACAACGACGTGGGCCCTGTCCCGTCCACACCCCTCAGGCCCAACATCCCACCGCAAAAACATTCTCGGTGAACCTCGACAAGCAGGTCTTCCGCTGCCTCCATCCCGAATGCGCCGCCCAAGGCAATGTACTTGACCTTTGGGCGGCAATTCACAAACTCCCATTACGCGATGCCGCGATCCACTTGGCCGAGACCTTCCACATCGAACTCTCGGCCCCGCCGAGACATCACGCGCACCGACGAAAATAAGGACGAACGAGTTGCGTCATCACGCCCGACGCCCACTTGACTTTGATCGTTACATCTGCCGGGGTCAATTGGCGTCAGCCAACGTCACTCCCCGGGAAATATCCCCCCGCCGGCTCTTCCAGCGGCACAAAGTCCTCAAACTGCATGAATTGCTTTTTGAAGCTCAATTTCACGATACCCGTCGGGCCGTTGCGGTGTTTGGCGACGATGATCTCGGCCAATCCAGGATTGTCTTCGGGGTCGTACATGTCGGGACGGTGCAGGAACATCACGATGTCGGCATCTTGCTCGATCGCGCCGCTTTCTCGCAGGTCGGCCAGCTTTGGGCGTTTGTCTTCCCGCAATTCCACACCTCGGTTGAGCTGCGCCAGCGCGATCACGGGAACCTCCAGTTCCTTCGCCATGAATTTCAGTCGGCGGGTGATTTGCGCGATCTGCTGTTCGCGGGGGGCCCGTTTGTCTTCCGGATCGATGAGCTGAAGGTAGTCGATAATCACCGCCCCCAGGTTGTCCTTCCGTTTGAGGCGCCGACAGATCGCGTTGATTTGCGACATGTTGCGTCCCCCCTGGTCGTCCACGAACACCGTGAGGCTTGAGAGTTCCTGAAACGTCTGCATCAGGATTTCGTATTCGTGATCTTCGAGATCCCCCTTTCGCAACTTCTGCATGTCGAGCCGGCCCCGCATGCAGACGAGTCGTTCGGCGAGTTCATGCCGCGACATTTCGAGGCTGAAGACCGCGACCCCCTTCTGGCTGCGGGCGGCGATCGCCTCGGCGATGTTCAGCACGAACGCGGTCTTTCCCATACTGGGACGGGCGGCGAGAATCACCAGTTCGGCCGGCTGCAATCCGTTCGTGCGGAGGTCGAGATCGCGAAAGCCGGTGGTGACGCCGCTGATCGCCCCGCGCAGTTCCATCCGTTTTTGGATGCGGTCGAACGCCTCCAGCAGAATCTCTTTCAGCGCGAGCCGCTCTGTTCCCTCCTGCTGCTCCAGGATGTTGAAGACCTCTTTCTCGGCGAGGTTGAGCAGATCGTCGGTGGCGACTGATTCGTCGTAGGCGCTGCGCAGAATTTCGGTACAGGCCGAAATCAACCGCCGCTGAATCGCCTTTTCGCGGACGATGTCGGCGTAATATCGGGCGTGGGCGGCGTGCGGGACGCTGTCGAGAATCTCGATGAGGTAATCGGCCCCGCCGCAGTCGGCGAGTTCCCCCTTTTTCTCGAGGACGTCGGCGATGGTGACCGCGTCGAAGCCGTGCTTCCCCTTGTCGTGCAGTTGCTTGATCGCCGCGTAAATCCGGCGATGGGAATCGAGATAGAAATGGTCGGGGAGCAGTTTTTCGGCGACATCGTCAAAGGCGTGGTTGTCGAGGAGAATGCTGCCGATCACTCCTTTTTCGGCTTCGAGATTCTGGGGCGGAAGGCGATCGCCGCGCGCGACCCCATCGTCTTTGCGACGTTCGCCGGAGCTGGAACCGTTCGTCCGTGGAAAATCCATGAGAGCCTTTGAGTGGTCGAGAGCCAGGTCGCGGTGAGGAGGAAAATCCCCACGGAGCCGGACAGGGCATTCTAGCCGATGGAGACTCCAGGGGCGAATTGCATCGCCCCGATCCATGAGTTAAAACGGATGCAGTTTCCGGAATGGTTCTGGGAATCCGCCTTGGGGAAGTTCCAATGCCGCCGTCTGAGCGTGACAGTCTCGATGACGCAGAGTTTCTGCGACTGCTCGCATTGGCGCGACAGGGGGATCGCGAGGCTTTGGGGAAAATCTGGGAGCATGTTGAGCGACTGCTTCTCAAGATCGCATCGGAGGATTTGGATCCGCGAATTCGAGCGCGGGTGGCCCCGTCGGATCTGGTTCAAAGGGCCTACCTTTCGGTGCAAAATGGCATTAACAGTTTTGAGGCAACACAGTTTTGCAATTTCCGGAATTGGGTTCAGACGATCCTCCGAAACGTTATGATCGACGAAAGTCGAACCCAATTCGCGGAACAACGAGACGTGCGGAAAGAAACCGGAATCAAGGATGGAGGGCGTTCGGGCGAAGTCGCGAATGGACAGCATCCGGTGGCGAAATCGCCCTCTCCGAGTTCGCACTTTCGAAAAAGCGAGGAATTGGCACTGTTGGCGCGGTGCCTGCTTGAACTGTCCGCGGATCATCGGCGGGTGATTGAATTGCGGGTGAAGGAGAATCTGGAGGTAACTGCTCAATAACCCCTCGGAAACTGGTATTTACTCAAAGTCGGTTTTTCGGGGAATGTATGGCGCATGAGCCAGTCAGACCCCCAGCCAATCCAACCGATCGTCATCGCGGGAATCGAGATCCCGGCGGCGGAGCAGACGCC
>CAMATH010000264.1 GCA_945860955.1 Planctomicrobium piriforme | reverse complement strand
CAGATTCGACCGCTCGCCGCGCAGGCGGCGGCGGGGACGATCACCCACGAGCAGGCGGCGAACGCCGTCCGTCAACGGAAAGGGACGCCGAAACCGAAAGCGCGAGGGACCCGACAGACGTTTCTCGACCCCGACGGATGGAGAATCGTCGTTTCACTGAATCGCCGAGGGACTTACCCGGAGATGGAACAGGCCCTGCTGCGGACGCTCGAAGAAATCCGGCACCGAATAGAAAACAACGTCCAACTCTTCTAACAAGGGCACGGCAAGGGCGGGGCCCTTGACCCGGTTCGAGCTACCGCTCGGATGCCGGGATCCCCGCTCCCGTTGGTCGCTCGCGTGGAGACGCAGTTGGTCGAGGACAACGTAGTCGGCCGATGGGGATGATGGCACTCTGTGACACCACGACCCCACCGCCAAACATCGTCGCGACAGAAGACATCAGGATCCCTGCGCGGCTCTGGTTGCGGCGCCCAGGTTGCGCTCCACCCCGAAACTGTGGCAGATTCGCCCCGTCTGAGGTTCTTTCACAGGAAGGAGAAATTCGTGAAGACGATCAGAGGTTGTGGTGATCTCGTCCAGTATGGAATCGAACCCTTAACTGGAGAGGCATGCGGTCTGATGTATCGGGTGCTCTTCGATCTGACGGCTCAGGGCCAGAAGATCATCGAGAAGTGTCTCGGCCTGCGGTTGGTGCCCTCCGAGGCCTGGAACCGCGGAGCGCCGGATGACCCGCACATTGGGTCGGTGATGTTGTCACCCGAGATGTTCGTGCCGGTCGGAATCTTCGCCCTGCTGGAGTCGGGTTGCAGCCAGGTGCTGCGGCATGGCGACTGTCTGTACGGCATCGAACCGGACGACAGCGAGCGGCAGGTCGAGTTCCTGCAGTCGCTGGGTGAACTGAGGCGGTACGCCTACCGTGGAACGGCAGGCGACCGGAACGTGCACATGATGAGCGGGAGGGTTTCGTAACGATCGAAGCTTGATCGCCATACATGGGGATGTGACTGACAATTCAGGTTATTCGTGAGCCTCAGGCTCGCCCCTGCTGACCGCAGGGGCATTTTTTCCCTTGGAAGTGATCGGACATTGATCGACCGTGCGGCGATGTGCTGGCTCAATGCGGCCGATTTACTGGAGCCGTCGGAGGACGTAAAGCGTCGAGTTCGATGGCAGCTCGACAACGCGCAGATGTTCCAGTTCTTTCAGGGCCGCTGCAATCTCTGTACTTGTGGGCCTGCCAAACTGAGGGTTGGTGGCGGAAAACTCGTCGAGTCGGGGGGCGTCAAAGCCGTCACAACGCCCGTCTGGCGTGAAACCAACTTCCACGACCATTCCCCGATGCACGAATCGACATCCCTGGTCATGAAACGCGAATGCGCGGCCAGACGGCAATTTGCCGGACGTCGGGATTCGCCGCTCGCGCCAGGCCCCGAGCAAATCATGGACTGGAGCGTCCTTGCACGAATAAACGTCCAGCAGTTCGGAGATGCAATCTCCGACGGCGTCCAGATACGCGGTAATCAAAAGCTCAATCTTCATCACATTCGAATCCTCAGTCCGCGATAGCATGGGTTTCCGAACCGGTCAACCACCTCCGGCATCCCCTTCCGCACATCCCCGCACCCCAGGAACCCCGCCGCCCCGCGCAATCCCGCTTCGCGGGAGTTGCCCCCTCCTCCCCCGACGCACGATTCGCCAGTTCCCGCTTCGCGGGAGACGCTCATCGTGCTACCACCTGTCGGAGAGAGTCTTCGCTCCGGTCTCTGGGCGCTCTGCTACAACCGCCGCGCCAGGCCCCCCCGCGTCCGCCACTCGGCCCCCGGCCTGTCACGCTGGTTGCGGCCGCGACGCTTCCGCCGCCCGGATCGAGCACTCTGATGGGAATCGTCTGTTTTTTGATTGGGGTGGACGCGGGAAGTCTGCGAACGTCCACCCCAGCCAAAAAACATGCTGGGGGGAAAAGGCGTCAATAATTCAACCGTCCGGGGCGAAGAGCACGGACCACTGACAGAGGGAACAGACAATGAAAACGGCAACACAAAGGATCCAACCGGTTCACTTCGAAATGGGCCGGGTCGACATCACACCGCGAGCTTGGGAAAAACTGACCGATGGCGAAATTGTTTGTGCCCTGCATCGCCACGCTGCCGGGGACTGGGGAATTCTTTGCCAGCGCGACTGGGACGAAAACGAAACCGCCCTGGTCGAGGGCCGCCGCTTGTTCTCGGAGTACAGTTCGGAGTCCGGTGAAAAGTTTTGGATCATCACCGAAGCCGATCGGTCGGTGACGACCGTCATGCTCACAGTGGAATTTTAACCCCAGCAAACAACACGCCGGCCGGGTGGCCAGCGTCATTCAAGTGGAGAGAATGCAGATGATTCACGACGATTCAATACGACGACATGACCAGGAACGATTCAATGACGACCCTGCACCGAAATGGTACTGGCGTCAGCCGCTCCAGCCACCGGCGCGGGTCTTCACGCGGGGAAACGCGGTGACCCGGATCTGGGCGAATCCCGGAGCCTGGGGCGACGTCGTCTGGACGGTCGACCAGATTTGCATCAGCTACCACGACGGGGAACGGCATATCAGCCACACGTTTGACCCGCACCAGCTCACCGATGCGATTCGTGGATTGCAGGACTCGAAAACCTGGATCACTCGAGCCAATCGACGTCAGCGACTTCGTCGGTTGTTGTCTTGGCTGAGGTGAAATTGGCAACCCCGAGCGGGATGAATCGGTCGGTGGTCGATGCACCCCGGATCGGAACCGCCGGGGCCGGCCCGCGCCAATATTGTGCCGCTGCGCGGGCGATGAGTTCCGGCCTGGCGGCCTCATGATGGCGGCCTGAGCGGCCGCGCCCCGCGCATTCCCCCGTGCTGCGCACCTGGGAGATGCTCCGACGGAATTTCGCACTGCGTTCACAGTACGAAAATTCCGCCCCCCCCTCCAACCCCGCCGCCCCGGCAATCCCGCTTCGCGGGAGTTGCCCCCTCCGCCCCCCGCGCACGATTCGCCTGTTCCCGCTTCGCGGGAGACGCTCATCGTACTCCCACCGAGCGGAGAGAGTGCTCGCTCCGGTCTCTGGGCGCTTTGCTGCAACCGCCGCGCCAGGCCCCCACCTCGGCCACCGCTCCGCCCCAAGCCTGTCACGGCGGTTGCGGCCGCGACGCTTCCGCCGCCCGAATCGAACACTCTGGTTGGAAGAGTTTGTTTTTTGTTTGGGGTGGACGCAAGGGGTCTGCGAACGTCCACCCCACCCAAAAAACATGCGGGGGGAAAAGACGTCGATGATTGAACCGTCCGGGGCGAAGAGCACGGACCACTGACAGAGGAAACAGACAATGAAGACCGCAACACGAAGAACACAGCCCGTTCAATTTCCACTGGGGAGACTCTGCATCACGCCGGGAGCGTGCGAGAAACTCCCCGACGCGGAGGTTTTTCTAGCCCTGCGTCGCCACGCCGCGGGCGACTGGGGAACTCTCTGCCAGCAGGACTGGGAGGAAAACGAGACCGCACTTGTGGAGGGGTACCGCCTGTTCTCAGCGTATCAGTCGGAATGGGGGGACAAATTCTGGATCATTACCGAGTCCGACCGGTCGGTGACGACCGTTCTGCTGCCCGAGGAATATTAACGACGACGAATCACCACGCCGGCCGGGTGGCCGGCGTCTTCAAAAAGGAGAAACAGCACATGTTTGAGAACAACACAAAACGCAGACCCGACCAGGAACGAGACAACGATTTGACGGCGACCGAACAGACGGGGCGATACCGCGAGCCGGTCAATCGGCCGGCTCAGGTCATCACCAAGAGGAACGTGGTGACCCGCATCTGGGCCAATCCGACACTGTGGGGTGATGTCGTGTGGAAGGTCGATCAGATCCGCTACAGTCACCACGACGGGCAGCGACAGACGAGCCGATCGTTTCACGAGGACCAGATTTCGGATGCGATTCGTGGGTAACTGCTCAATAACCCCGCGGTCGGCGCGCGGTCCGGCGGCGCTCGTCGCAGGCGTCGATTGAGTGCGCGAGTTTACGGAGGTGGAGAAGTTGCCTCAGGCCGCTGCCATTATCCGGTCTCGGGTGCGGGGGTCGCAGTCGCTTC
>CAMATH010000263.1 GCA_945860955.1 Planctomicrobium piriforme | reverse complement strand
CCGATTCTTCGACCGAAACACCCGACTTTGCACAATCTACGACACGCGGCCGATGTGCTGCCGGCTGTTCAATTGCGACGCGCCAGACCAACCGCTTCGCGACTGAGACGGCGTTCTACGGCAATTTCGATCTTCCCCGGAAATGCTGGTCGCGGGACTCGCGGCGAGGTAGTGCCCGTAAATCGCCCGTTCGGCAGCGGTATGCGGAGCGAGCCGAACTTCTTGAAGGAATCCCCTTTGTGTCGAAGATGCAGGTCGTGGTAAGCTACTGAAGTCTCGATTCACCACGCCTACCCATGCAAAAAGGTCTTGTAGTGCGGCACATCAAGCTTGACCGACAGACCGCTCAGGTCAAACAGTTCGTCCTGTCGTTGTCGATTGATCCCGAAGGTTCGATTCTCGAATTGAAGGGGGAGCCGGTTCTGCGGGTTTTGCCCGTGGTCGAACAGGTGCAGGCGGTCGACAAAGCCAAGCTGAAGGCGGCGATTCTCCGCCGCCGGGATGAGTCTCGCAGTCTGAATGACGAGTGGCAGGCTGTTGACCGCGAGGCCTGGCAGCATCAATCCTAAATCGAACGACTTTCTATGGCAGGACACTCTCGACCCCGGCGCGGCGAAGTCTGGTTGGTCTCACTGGATCCCACCATCGGTCATGAAGTCAAGAAGTCTCGCCCGGCGATCGTGGTGACAAGCGACGTATACAACACCCATAACTGGGTGGTCGTCGTCATGCCGCTGACCTCGCGGGATCAAGCCGAATACGATCAGGTTCTCATTCAGCCGCCAGAAGGCGGGCTCGCCAATACCAGCGTCACGCTGCCAGACCAGATTCGGGCGATCGACCGCGGCCGACTTGTGAAGCGACTCGGCAAGCTGAAACCGCAGACGATGCTGGATGTTGATCGCACACTCAAGATTGTGCTCGATCTCTCGTAGTGGGACCAACGACTATGCCGCCTGGCGAAATTCGAGGTAGCCGTGTCGGCGGAGTTCTCTGATCCCATCGAGATCCAGGTAGTCGCGATACCAGTAGACGCGACCGGCTGAGATGACCGTGCCATCGCCATCCCGCTCGATGTCTCGCGACAAGATGGGGGCGATGGTAGCGACGCCGAGATCACGGCCGGGCACCAGCTCCCAGCCGTTCACCACATGATCGTTGAGCAACGCGGAGAATGCGGTTTGAGGGCCGTAGAAATCGTGGACCGCATCGATCTCGGCGAAATCACGCCGACCGCGCCGGTTCAGCAACAAGTGCACGTTGCCGTCCAACGTTTCCTGGAGATCGACATACTTCCCTCGGTTCATCGATGGCCGGCGGATTTCGAGACGGATCATCTGGTGAGGAGAAATTCCGACGATATTGTACCACGCTCGGAAACTGGTCGGTCAATTGTGACGGACACCGGTTGAGGCGCGCGCCAGATCGGCGTATCGTGGCCGCATTCTTCCCGTCGCTTGAACGAAGACGCCTCCAGCAATTTCGGCATTCTGATCGCCTACCTGATTCCGGGAGCGATCGTACTGCTTGGGCTTACGCCGTTCTCTCCGCTGCTGCAAGGCTGGTTCGCCTCGTCGCCACCGGACGCGCCTTCGATTGGCGGATTCCTATTCCTGACTGTCGCCGCTCTTGCTGCCGGCATGACAGTGGGTGCCGTCCGCTGGGCGATTGTCGATTCATTCCACGCCTGGTCCGGGCTTCCCGTGCCCGACTTCGATTTCTCGAAGCTCGGCCCGAATGTCGAGGCGTTCCGCCTGCTGATCGAAATTCATTACCGGCACTACCAGTTTTACGCCAATTCTGGCGTCGCCACGGCGTTCGCGTATGTCTCCCACCGAATCTCCCTCGGATTCCACGGTTCCTGGGGATGGCTCGACCTCGGCGTCGCATTTCTCGAAGTCGTCTTCTTCGTGACGTCCCGCGACACTTTGCACAAATACTACCACCGCAGCCGACAATTGCTGCGGTGACGGCGGTCGATGGATCCCCGATCTGACCGTTATCGATCCACAGATTTCTTGGTTCGCCCCGGCGCTCTCTTTCCTGCCGCGAGTTCGTGTTCCAACTCCTGCCAGATCCGGCTGAGTGGAACCTCAAGCGCCGTCGCCAGTTGCTGCGCGATGCCGATGCTCACCTGCACCTTGCCACGTTCTATCGAACTCACGTATGTACGGTGAATGCCGGCCACGACGGCGAATGCCTCCTGCGACAATCCCCGCTGCTCGCGGTACCGCCGCACGGTATGTCCGAACAGGATCTCAATCTCGGTCTGCATGGCGGGCTAGCGTTACCGACCGCACTCGATTACGCTACAGACGATTTGTCGACAGACGATCGTCTACAGTCTGTCGAGTAGTTTTCGACACCACGCAGCGGAGAGAAGAGTCATGGCCAACGGCGGAAGTCACAAGCCCGATGAGAAGAAGCCGACAGAATCAGCCAAGTCGGCAGGTGCCCCGAAGGGGGATCAGGCGAAGAAGAAGTAATTCTTCCAGACGCCGACGAATTAACGTTGGATCAGATGAATTACTACGTCGTCTACACGACCTAGCCTCGGCAGCAATGTCGTGGCCAGGTCGTGTGCTTTCCGTGTTCAAAGATAGGGGCGATCATTCTGCTGATTGTGTTCTTCGCGGCGTCGCGGGACGCGCTCGCGCAGTATTGTCGTCGGTTCGTGGGATTGCAATTGTCGGGCTAATCGCGTGGCGACCGCTTTCCTGTCGATCCGCGAGTTGGTACTGGGAGCGGAGGGGGCTGGTAATCCACCAGGTCGGTCAAGCCGCAACCCAGGGCGCCGCAGAGTTTGTCGATGGTTTCAAGAGTCGCGTTGTAGGCGGGGCGCGACGCCAGCGACTCGATGGTGGCCCGGGCAATGCCCGATCTCTCGGCGAGTTTCGCGTACGTGAGCTTTTCGCCCGTACGCTTCTCGAATGCGGAGATCATTTCGCGCAACCGGACAACAATCACTTGACGGGGCGGCTTCGGTCTTGTATTATGATACAAGACCGCTCCCTTCGGGGAACTGAGGTTGTTTTCGACACGGTGACACGGCCGAAAGTAGCCTATCGACGAGACTCTGTACACGCTGCCGGCCCGGCGGCGGTCTGTCGCGAACGAAGGGGCGGATTTCTCAGCAGGAGCCCCCATGGCCAACGGCGGAAGTCACAAACCCGAAGAGAAGAAGCAGCCGACCTCGACGAAGAGCGGTTCGACGCCGCAGAAACCCGCTGCGCAGACGAAGTAGATTTCGTCACCGGCTGGTGATGCGGTCGCTTCAACGACGATCGAAACGCAACGACCCCGAACTTCGACCCGGCGTGGTGAATGTCACCACGTCGGGTTGTTCCATTTTCTCTCTCGCGTCGATTCGTTCGTCCCGCGTCTCTCCAGAGACGCGGCGACGAAGGTCGCATTTTTCTACGACAACAAAGAAGCCCCCTTTCCCGAAAGAAAGAGGGCAGCGGTTTGAGGCGTCAGACGAAACGAGAACCGTCGGCGGTCGCGCCGACGTTTTCCTCGAGGAATTCGTAGGCGTCCCAGACCGCTTCGGGCGACCTCTTCCGGTCGCCGTCCCAACCGAATTGGGTGGCGACTTTCGGAAAGTCGGCGTCTTTCTCGACGGGCCGGGATTGGCCGGTCGTACTCCGAACGATGAAGGTGAAGAATGGGCCGAATTCGAGGGTGATCGTCATGCGATCCTCCCGGACATCTGGTGGACGTTCCGATCGCCGGCCGGTCCGCGATAGGCGAACGTCCGAGCGATCGATTCCGAGTACAACGTCCGGTAACGTTCCACCACTTCCGGAGCGTCGACCGTCTCGATACCGAGCAAGCTGCCGTTTTTACAGAGCCAGACTTCTGGGCAACCCGTTTCCAACAGGGCGAACACGCCGATCGGCACCAGCATCTCCTGGGTCAACAAGACCGACCCAACGTGGGGATCATCCCGCGACCCACGGTTCCACGCCTCGCTTGCGAATCCCTCCGCGAGCGAGAAGCACTTCTGAACGATCCGCTTTCCGTTTTGCGTCAGGTCGAACAGCAACCGGTAGCCGAGGCCACACGCCTCGCCCGTGAGTACGACGATGCCGAACTTTTCCAGATCGTTCCAGCACGCGATGGTCTTCATCAAATTCTCCTTTTGAAAGAGCGAACCTCAGACCACGCCGATCGT
>CAMATH010000262.1 GCA_945860955.1 Planctomicrobium piriforme | reverse complement strand
CCATACGTGCGGATTTCCCGCAAGAATTCGTGATTTTCGGTGGCCGAGATGCCCTGCGGGGAAAGCCCAACCCGCTGGCCGGAGGGTTAGGAAATCGAAAAGTGAGTGGGGCCGCCGGGACTTGAACCCGGAACCAACGGATTATGAGTCCGCTGCTCTAACCGATTGAGCTACGGCCCCTGGAGGGATTCTCACGGGTTTGTAATCATCCGATGATCCCTTTCAGCCACTGAAGGAGGGTTCACAGTGCCACGTCCCCACAAGATCTGGTTTTCGAAACACTTCGCAAATGGTGTGTGCGAAGATGAACAGAGTACGGCATCGACTCAGCTCCGACAAGGCAGGGACACAACGGATGCGCCACCATTCTACCCAACAACTGTTGAATAGAGTCTATGACCGCTGACGGACTCCGCCCGTTTTTCGCGTAGATCGCGTATTGGGATTCCAACTGTTGAAATCAGGGGGTCAGCGTCCGAGTCGCATCGAACCACAGAGAAAATCGGGCAAACCAATTTCCGAAAAGTCGCTTTTGCTTTTCAGTGGGGATTCTGGGCTAAAACAGCGTCACCAGCGGCCGGCCTTCGGTGAGTTTTTGCGGCCGATCCTGGCGATCGAGAATCTCCAGGTCGGCCGGGACTCCCAGCGCGTGGTACATCGTGGCGGCGATGTCGGCCGGCGCGGTCGGCAAGTCTGCGGGATAGCCCCCCTGAGAGTCAGATCGACCAAAAACCTGACCGCCGCGCACTCCACCCCCGGCCAGTACCGCGCTGCCGCACCAGGGCCAGTGTTCACGCCCCGCGTTCCCGGAGGTGATCTGCGGACGCCGGCCGAACTCACCCACCCACACCAGCAGCGTCTCGTCGAGCATCCCCCGATCGGACAGATCGTCTAGGAGCGCGGAAAACCCGATGTCGCTGGGGGGCATCAGATCCTGCTTCAGCCGACGGAAGTTGTCGCCATGCGTGTCCCAGAAATTCGCCCCGTCCTGATGCCAGTTCACACAAACAAAAGTGACTCCCGCTTCGACCAGTCGACGGGCCAGTAACAGGCACTGGCCGTGGATGTGTCGGCCGTACCGGTCACGAGTTTCGGGAGTCTCTTGTTTGAGGTCAAACGCCCGCTGCACTTCGTGAGCGGTCAGCATGTCGAACGCCCGCGTCTGCATGCCGCCAAACGGGCCCGGGTCGACCGCGTCGAGAGCGGTCAACAGGCTCTCCCGGCTGCGCAATCGGCCATTCGACACCCCTTCAATCGTTCGCAAACCCGAGACTTGCCAACTGGGGTGATTCGGATCCCCCGTGATCAGAAACGGATCGTGTGCAGCCCCCAGCCAGCCCGCGTGCTGACCTGGAGCGACACCTCCCGGAGCGGCGGGATGGTTCACCACCCACGGCATCGTGACACATTGGGGCAACAATCCCGTCGAAGGACGCAACTTCGCCAGGGCCGAGCCGATTTGTGGCGAATCTTTCCGCGACGGGGGGACCGCGTCGGACTTCACTTGGGGGGCATGCCGACCGGTGAGGATGTGATGCACACTCGAAAGGTGAGCCGGGTCGTCGTGCGTGACGGAGCGGACGATCGCCAGTTGTTCGGCATGCTTCGCCAGCCGCGAGAAATGTTCGGAAACCTGGATTCCGGGAACCGTGGTGGCGATTGGAGCGAATTCGCCACGAACTTCTGCCGGGGCATTCGGTTTCAGATCCCAAGTATCAAGGTGGGATGGCCCGCCCCACATGAACATCAGAATACACGCCTTCGCCTTGCCAAAACCATCGCCGTCGGACCATTGTTCGAGCGGATTCGGGAACGCGTGCAGCGGCTGGCCGGAAATGAGACCGGCGGCGGTCACCCCCAGTGCGCCGAGTGAACCATACTGCAGCAGCGACCGACGGTTGAACCGTCGTGCGAGTCGCTGAAACTCTTGGCAGGCGAGGTCGTGCATCGGGAGGGGCCTTGGGTGGCGGGGCGGCGGTTCCTGCCGGATTGAGATTCCGGAAAGGAAGACACCTGGTGGGCGTCCGCTATTGTATGTCGGTTGATCGAGTCAACTCAATCGCGACTGAGGTTTCGCGGGGGGACTTGTCTCAAACCACCGAAATCTCCGCACACAGGCTCGGGATACTTGTTGGTGTGATTTCGATGAGTGTTGATCGGCAACGGACTCCGACTATACTCTCGCCGAAGCAATACGCGTCTGCCTGCCGTAACCGCCGCCTACACTGAAGTCGAATTCCCACGGGTCGTTCCCGAGTTGTGGTCCCGGCCCCGGTTATCGGTACAGCCGAGAAGACTCTCTGTCGTTCGTCCCATTAGCGAATCGTTGAGGCGCTCCCCATGCTCCGTTTCGTTTTTCGATTTCGACAACTCTCGATTCTGGTGACTGGCTTGGCGTTGGGTTGGCTGACTCCCGCGCTCGTTAGCGGCGACGACTCTCCAAAGGAAATCGAAGCCGCGCTGGAGAAAGCGGGCGACAACCGGACAGAAATCGAACGGGCACTGGCCGATGCACCGGCGGAAGAGCGCAAGGGGATGGAATTTCTGGTTGTGAACATGCCCGACCGGGATTTACGCACGTTGTCGGCCGATTTCTTATTGACGAACTCCGCGTTGGCATGGCGGGCGCGTCGGGAGCTTCCCTGGGGTCGGGATGTTCCCGAGGCGATTTTCTTGAACGATGTGCTGGCTTACGTCAATCTCGATGAAACCCGGGAACCGTGGCGACAGGAGATGTTCGACCTGTGTCTGCCGATCGTGAAGGAGTGCCGCACCCCCTCCGAGGCCGCACACAAACTGAATGTCGAGATCTTTCCCAAACTGAACCTGAAATACTCGACGAAACGGGCGGCTCCGAATCAGAGTCCGAAAGAGTCGATTTCCCAGGGACTCGCCTCCTGCACCGGACTGTCGATTGTGTTGAGTGACGCCTGCCGGTCGGTGTGCATTCCCGCCCGCTTGGTGGGGACACCCCTGTGGGCGAACAAGCGGGGGAACCACACGTGGGTCGAAATCTGGGATGGAGACTGGCATTTCACCGGAGCCTGCGAGCCCGACAAGCAGGGGTTGGACCGGGGCTGGTTTGTGGGGGACGCGGCCCAAGCCAAAAAAGATACGCTGGAACATGCGATTTACGCTTCGAGTTTCGCGAAGACCAAACAGCATTTTCCGCTCGTCTGGGCGATGCGAAATCAATCGGTTCCCGCCGAGAACGTCACCGACCGCTACGCGCGCCAGCCTGCGGAGAAAAAAATAACCCGCGTCCTGGTCCGTGTGGTCGACTCCAACAAACAACGGGTCGAGACAGGGGTCAAAGTCGTCTCGACGGCCGATCCCCAGCGAAAATTCGCCGGTAAATCACGAGGGGAAACCGCCGACACAAATGACATTCTGGGGTTCGATCTGATACCCGGACAGGTATATGAATTCGCGATTGGGGACATGTCTCGGAAAATCACCGTGTCGACCGACGACAAAGAACAAATCGTCGAGATCACGTTGCCGTAGCCAGTCACAACTCCTCGACGGCTGCGGTCTGGAATCTGAACACGCTTTTGGAACTCAATCGTGCGATCACTCGTTGGCGTTCTGTTGGCGGCTTTGGGGCTGATTCTCGTTCCTGCGGTCCAGAGTCTCGCGGGACCGGTTGAAACCGCCGAATCGCAGTCGGCTGTCGAACAACTCGGTACCATTCTGGCGGCCGGCTCACCCGAATTGACGGAAGTCGCAAAACTCGATTTCGCCAACGTCGGACTCACAAAGGCGGATGCCGAGACCGCCCGCGATTTGATCTGGCGGGCGCACTCGGCGAAGATCCGCAAGGACCGAGCGGCCGAAATCGAAGCCCGCGTCCTCAAAGAAGGGGATTTGGAAATGCCCTTCTTCTACACCAAGTTTGGTGAACAACCCCAAGCGGGTCGAAGTCTCTGGATTTCGCTCCACGGCGGGGGCGGCGCCCCCAAACGGGTGAATGATCAGCAATGGGAGAATCAGAAACGACTCTACAAAATCGACGAGGGGATTTACCTGGCTCCACGGGCACCGACCAACACCTGGAATCTCTGGCACGAAGCCCATGTCGACCGCATGTTCGGCCGACTGATTGAAGACCTGATCGTTCTGGAAGAGGTCAATCCGGATCGGGTTTATGTCCTTGGCTATTCCGCCGGTGGGGACGGCGTG
>CAMATH010000261.1 GCA_945860955.1 Planctomicrobium piriforme | reverse complement strand
AGCCACATTGAATGTCGCAGCCGCATTGGCGGTTGTTGGTCCGGATAGCGGCTGTCGTACCTGTCCCGCCACGCGTAATTCTAGGTTGTCACTCGGTTCTGAGGTGAGATTCCAAGTCATTTGCACTCCAGTGTTGGAGGCTAATGTGCGGCCATCGGCGTCCATCAACAACTTTAGAAAGTCCAGAATATCGGCATCTGAATAGTCGGTTGGATTGGACTCAGACATCGGCAGGAAGAGTCTTCCTGTGATGCCATTGGGGCTAGAAAAGAGTGGTGTATATTGCTCGAAACCGTGATCAGTCATCGCCGCAGCACCTGCATTAGGCCAAGGGGGTGCATTCGTAGTTTGCTGATTGGGGTCCAATCCACCATTTGAAAATTGGTTATCCGTTCGAAACGGTGTTTTTCCCGTACTCAGGACAAGTGTCGATGGAGCCTGATAAACCGGCGTCTCTTCGAGTCCACTCGGATCCACAAACATCGTCACCGAATTCGCCACATATCGGCTCAGATTCACATCCCCCGCCGCGAAGCCCAGCGGGTCTTCACTGATGAATCGTCCCACACGGGCGTCGTACCAGCGAGCACGGTAGTAGTACAAGCCGGCGTCGGCGTCCCACTCCCGGCCGGTGTAGGCGAAGAGCGGCTGCCACGTGGTGTTCGTCTGGCTCTTGATCTGCCCGAATGCGTCGTAGACGACGTGATTGACGACCGTCGTCGTGTTCGTGCCGCTGGTGTACTGAGCTAGATCGCGCACCGACCCCAAATTGTCGGCGAGACACCAGGTAACGGTTCCCGAACCGTTTTCGTCGGCCAGAATCTCGTCGACGTTCGGGCCGACGAGGTAGCGATTGGTCAATGCGCCGGCGGCGTTGTACGCCAGCACGAGGTCGTCGCCGTCGTAAACAAACCGTTGCGTCGTGTCGTATGTACCATTGCCGTCGGCATCGACCTGCCGGCCGATCCGGCGGTCGAAAACGTCGTAGGTGTACGCGACTTGCTTCGTCAGCACGCCGGCGGAGGTGTACGACGCCACGCTGGTCAGCCGATTGTGGTTGTCCCACGCGTACAGTTCGTATTTGCCGGTGGCGATCTCCGTTCGCCGGGTCCGGTTCCCCTCGGCGTCGTACTGGTCGTTGTACACGCCGTCGGAATTCAGTCGATTGTTCGTGCCCGTACTGTAGCCCGAAACGGTGCGGTTGCCGTTGGCGTCGTACGTCAGGCTCTCGTTCGCTTGCGACGTGTGGGTGGCACCGGTCACTTGGCTCGAGGCGTCGTAGGTGTAGGTGTCGGTTCCGTCGTTCGAGGTCTGCTGCGTTGGGCGACTCAGCGCGTCGTACGACCACGTGTACGAATTGAAGGACGTGGCCCCCTTGGCGTGCGCGAGGCTGGTGATTCTGCCGGCACCGTCGTAGCCGTAACTGCTGGTCGCGACGAGTTGCGTGCCGGCGAGGTCGGCGAAACGCGTGACGCTGGTGTACTGCCCGACGCCGTTGTACGCGAAATCGACCCGTTTCGAAGCGACGGCGTTCCCCCCGGTCTGGCTCTGCTGCGTGATTTGGGTGATGCGGGAGAGGGAGTCGTAGGCGTACTTGTTCTGGAAGTCGGCGGTCCCGTTGACGCTCGCGCTCAACTGTGTCCGCCGATTGAGACTGTCGTAGGCGCTGGTCAGCACCACACGGGGCACGTTCGGCGTTCCCTGGTTGTCGACGCTGGTGACCAGACCGTTGGCGTTGTACGTGTAGGCGTACGCCGATGCGTTGTCGCTGGCGGCGGTCAACTGGCTGCCGGCGTCGTACGTGTACGCCAGCGTGTTCACCGTCGAACCGCCGACGACCCATTGCTCCTGCTTGAGTCGACCCAGCCCGTCGTAAGCGTAGTTGGTGACCCGACCATTGCGGTCGGTCTGCGCGGCCTGGATCGATGGAACCCCCCGCCTATTATTCGGCACGTTGGATGTCTGACAGCAACGTCTCGTACTCGGTGGAGTCGGCGATCGACAGGAATCGCCGCATTTCGCCGAAAGCCTCATCTTGTCTTCCTGCTTGAAATAGGGAATGAAACAGCGCAAGTGATGCCACCTCTGATCGCGGTGACATTTCAGTCACACGATAAAATGTGTGAATTGCATCCGAAAGGCAGTCCATTTCCCACAGCACGTCACCTAACACCGCAAACATTGCCGCCGTTGCGGCGTCAGACTTACAGAGTTGTGACAAAATGTCATGGGCTCCGCCAAGATTCCCTTGGTCCCGTAGACGCAACGCTTCGTCGAATTTGTGGATAGTGTCGGTCACTCAAGGTCCTCCAAGTCGCCCAGGTCTCGTATGTCCTTGAGCCTATTCTTGGCCCGCTGCTTCGACTTTTCAATAGAATCAATAATCTTATCGCTCTTTCCTTGTCGTACCTTTCGCTGTGCTTCTTCGATCTCTTCCCATTGGCGCAAGGCATCATCGCCAGATTTCATGCGATCACCCTTCATGCGACCACGCGGTCTCTGCGGAATGTAGTCTGACGCATCTGCATTATGTACCAGGACTGGAAGGCTCCCGTACTCCAGTGCGAAATACGTGTGCCAATCGGCGACCCGCATGTTGAAGACTGCCACAGATGTGGGCAGGTCTTCTCGATCCGTCGAAGCAAGCCGGGCCGGGCGACCAATTGCATCGCGCAACGTGTCGTCGCTTGTGAGATCACCCGCCTCGACCCAACCGCGATTCTCCGTCCAGAATGGGTGTTCGTCAGTCGTTTGCAGCGTCTGTTGCTCGCCGTCGACGGTCTCAATCCGCAAAACACGTAAGTGGGTCGACTGCCGACGAAATGTCTCTTCAATCGGCTTGAGTGCCTGCTCACCGGTTTGTTCGTTCCAGGCCAGAACCTGCTCACCGACAACGAGATCTTCGATATTCTTCGTTTCGAACCGAATCTCTGAATCGGCCGCGCCGGGAGTCATCATGCCTGCGGTTGTGGCGCGTGGGCTCTGGTTTCCTCCGCCGGTGAAGAATACGGTCATCAACGCCAGGCAGGCGACGAGCGCAGCCACCAACGGGCGACGGTCGGTACGGTCTCTACTCCGTTCTATCGTCGAAGAACCCGCAAGTGAAGTCGTTTTCAAAGGCGTTTCTTCGTTGGAGGTATCGCGCGGCGTCGTGGCGATCGTACTTTCTCTATCTCCTGTTTGATCGGCGCATGAATTCCCGTGACGGCCCGCATTTGGCTCACCCGACACCGAAAATCCGGACGTCGAATCCATTGATCTGCGGTCGTCATTTGGTTCAATCCAATGCCTGTTCGATTTTGGTTCTCTACGATCGCGCGACTCGTTTGCCATTCCGCCGGGCCGACGCCGACGTTTGCGCCGAGATTCGGACCGGTTGCCTCCGGTCAACACAACCGCGGCGGCGACCGCCATCGCCAAAGTCGCCCACGGTGGCGATGCGCTTTCTTCGACATGGGAGTCTGATGGCTCCGCCCGCACGAACCAGACACCGACTACCACTTGCGTTCCGGCCACGAAACAGTTCTTCGACATGCCACCGACGCCCCCAATGACTCCTGTGGCACCGGTAAGTACTTTTAGGGGATCCCCTTCTTGCACTCCCTCGACGAGATCCCTACCTGAAGCGACGGTATCGACAAATGATATCGCTTTGGCCACGTAACCACATGGATTCGATTGGCCGATCGCCATTTTGCCCGCTTCGACGCCAATTTGAGCGCCCAGATTCGCCGCTCCGTACGCTCCACCATTTTCGGCAATCAGATCCTGAACATGTTGGTCCAATTCGGGAATCAACCCGGCGGTCGCCGCATTGACGACCATCGCCCCGCCATGACTAACTCCGGTCGCCGCCCCGCTGGCGACGGCAAATGGGTCCGCAGCCGCGCCTCTCAGTGTCTGAAACTCCCGTTCAGCAGCATCCGTCAGCGAATTGAACAGGCGACCCAACGCCCCCTGGTTTGCGATGCCAGACGTCGTACCCACTCCGCTCGTCAGAAATTCAGCGTACGTATCATACGTGAACCCGTCGACCGAATACGGAGTATCTCCATTCATCCCACTCGGGTCCACAAACATCGTCGCCGAATTCGCCACATATCGGCTCAGATTCACATCCCCAACGGCGAAGCCCAGCGGGTCTTCACTCAGGAATCGTCCCACACGGGCGTCGTACCAGCGGGCGCGGTAGTAGTACAAGCCGGCGTCGGCGTCCCACTCCCGGCCCGTGTAGGCGAAGAGCGGCTGCCAGGTGGTGTTCGTCTGGCTCTTGATCTGCCCAAACGTGTCGTAGACGACGTGATTGACGACCGTCGTCGTGTTCGTGCCGCTGGTGTACTGCACCAGATCGCGCACCGACCCCAAATTTTCGGCGAGGCTCCAGGTGACGGTTCCTGAACCGTTTT
>CAMATH010000260.1 GCA_945860955.1 Planctomicrobium piriforme | reverse complement strand
GTGCGGTGGAAGAGCCAATTCTTCGGCAGTAAGTGGGCGAACTACGACCTGGCCAAGCCAGGCACATTCCGACTGACCCCGCCGCCTGAACGGTTGGCTGGATTACGGCGAGATTACCAGGCGATGCGAGACATGTATCTCACCGAGCCTGCGAGCTTTGAAGAGATTCTTGCAACTTTGGCTGAATTGGAAGCCAGGATCAATAAATGATGAATACAAGAGAGGAGAGGGCCACCCATCAGCCCGCCGCCTGCGTGAGTTGATCCTCCTCATCCGCTGAGTCGAATCAACGCAGGGTCAGAGGACGGTGCCTTTCGTCCTGGAATCGGTATCGCTCGTCATGCCGTTTTCCCAGGCGAACCAACCCGTTACCTGCCTAAACCCCGTCGAATGACGCCCAGATTCGGTTTTCGGTCAATCTCTTCGGCGCGACGAGATCATCGCCAATACGGCACGACCGGGCACGTGTGGCATGGAAGTTTCGGGAGCGTGTCAAAGAGTCGCGCTCGGGCGGTGACTTGCAGCGATTGCGCCATTCGGTGCTGCGTGGTCGGCCGTTCGGCGACGATGAGTGGACTCGCCAGACCGCCCAGGCTTTGGGCCTGGAATCCTGTTTGCGACCGCCAGAAGGACTGGAGAAGTCTTGAAACTCGCTATGTCCCCCTTTTTTCACCCTGAAGTTGAACAGAAGGCAACGAAGGAAACGAAGAGTGCGAAGCGACCGGATTTCAGAGTACCGGCTGAGAATTGTCCCGACTTCCTCCGAGGTTCTTCGTTTCCTTTCTTCTCTTCTGTTCCAAACCGTACCTGGAAATGATCGTCGAAAAGGGACCCACCTGAGCGCCGAAAATGGACCCACCCAACCTGGTAAGATAGGCATCCTGGGGAATGGGACGCCGGGGGGGAGAGTGACCGCTTCAGACGTGCCTGACGGCGGTTTCGCGGCTCAATCCTGCTTCTTGGCCCGCTTAGATTTCATCGACTCACGGAACCGAAAACTTTCGCCGTTCATCTCAAAAATATGACAGCGATGCGTGAGCCGATCGAGCAGCGCTGCGGTCATCCGTTCGCCCTGGAACACCTGCGTCCATTCGGCGAACGCGAGGTTGCTGGTGATCAGCGTGCTGCTTCGTTCGTACCGGTCGGCGAACAACTGGAACAGCAACTCGGCCCCCACACGGTTGAACGAGACGTAGCCCAGTTCGTCGCAGATCAGCAGGTCGAGTTTGTCGAGTTGAGTCAGCAGTTTGTCGAGCTGGTGCGACTGCTGCGCAGCCTCCAGCTTGGTCACCAGGTTCGCCGCCGTGTAGAACTTCACGCGCTTTCCCATGCGACATGCCGCGAGACCAAGCGCGATCGCCAGATGTGTCTTCCCGGTTCCGGGCTCGCCGATGAGGCAGGTATTGAAGTGCTGGTCGATCCACTCGCCACGCGCGAGTTCAAGCATCTTCTGCTTCGGCACGTTCGGGACCGCCGAGAAGTCGTACGTGTCGAAATCTTTGTGCAGCGGGAATGCCGCGCCGCGGATCCGGGCCTGCAACGCGTTCGAACTCCGTGCCGCGACTTCCAACTCGGTCAGCCGCAGCAGGTACTGCTCGTAGTTCTCGTTGCCGGCGGCTGCTTCGCGGGCCAGCTTTTCAAACTCCGCACAGATCGTGGGCAACCGCAGCAGCTTGAGATTGGTCTTGAGTAGCAGTGATGAATTCGACATCACACGTGTCTCCTGAGGGAAGCAATTGGTTGTATCGGTGCAGGTTGGGTGCCGGCACCCGCACCACGGGGACGCCCGCCGGCAAGTCGGTCGCGCTCAGTGTCTCACGATTCACGTCTGCGGATTGTCGCGCGACGCGTGAGAGGATCGTGTCTACGGACACTATGGGTGGCCCCATGTGTCCTGCGGGACATACCTCCTCCAGGATCACTGCCACACTCTCGATGGAATGCCCGTTCAACAGTTGCAGCACCCGGATGTACTGTCGCGACCCTTTGTGACGCCCGTCGCGATCTTCCAGCGCCGCGCGCAGCCGTGAGTAGACCGGCGGAAGACCCCAATCCCGATACAGCGGCGCGTGATCCAAACAGGCTGGTTTTCTGGATAAAGTGACAAGATAGTGCCGAGGGTCGAGCATCGGGGTCCCCGGTTCATAACTCCGCTCATGATACGCGACAACCGAGTTCCTCCAGACGATCTCGACGTGATTCACAAACGCTTTCACGGTCACGTTCTGGAACGCCACGTTGCGTGGCACACTATACGTCACGCGATCGAACCGGACGGTTTGATACTTGTCGGCTCGCGCTTCGCGTGTGATACACGGTTCGAATCGCCGGAGCGGCAGCGCGGCCGCTTCGCCTCGATCCTGTTCGAACCGCGCCCCGATCGTCGCCGCCTGTCCCGTGGCGACGCGCCGTCGATCCCCCAGACAGCGTGCCCGCAGAAGAGCGTTCAACTCTTCGAGATTGCCCACGCGCGGAACAGGCGTCGCCCATTCCCGTTCCAGCCACTTCACCCGGTTCTCAACATGCGGCTTCTCGTTCCCCCGGGCCGGCATGCAGAACAATGCCGCGAAGTTGTAGTGACTCGCCAGCGCCCGGTACGACTGGCTCACGCGCCGGTCTCGCCCACGCAGGATCTCGACCGCGACCGTCTTGGGATTGTCCCACCAGGCCTCCCGTGGAACACACTCGAAGAAGTCAAACACCGCGATCATTCCATGGAGAATCGCCTCCGTCCGCTGCGTCGGCAGCGCGATCGCGAACGCGGCGTAGGAGAATGCCCAGGTGCCTATCAATACCGATACCTTTCTCCGCCCCTCCGGGAAGTCCACGTGGATCTCCCCGAAGTCGAACTCCATTCGGCGACCAGGCGCGTGGTCGAGCGGAATGAACGTCTCCCGTTCCCGCTGACGATGTGCTGCCACATACCGCTGAATCTGGGCATACCCGCCCAGGTATCCCCGCTCTTCTTTCAACCGACGAAAGATGCGCGCCGCTGTGTGCCGCTGCTTCACCGGTTGCGTCTCGTCGAACCGCAAGATCTCATCAATCAACGCGCGAAACTCACCCAATTTCGGTGCCACCCGCGGAACCGTCAACGTGTACGGTTGCGGCAGCGCGTGCGCCAGAACCTCTCGAACCTTCCGACGCGAATGGCCGAACTTCCGGGCAATCTCCCGAATGCCCATTCCATCACGATGGGCCAGCCGAATCTGAGCGTAATCGTCCACCTGCAACATCCTCCGACCTCCGTGTCTGACAGTTCCGGTTGCTTCCAGAACTGCAGTGTACGGATGTCGTTAGGGGTGGGCCCATTTTCGACGATCTTTTTCCCCTCAGGTGGGTCCCTTTTCGACGATCATTTCCACGTACCCTCGACCTTCGGTTCGATCTTCGATCCAGGGGTCGGTCCTGTGTTCACTAGGATGCTGCACGCAGATCAAAACAGCGGATCCAGCCAGAAGTCTCCCACCGAAATGTCGATGTGCTTTCCGACCGAAACGAAGTAGGTGCCCGCACTTTGGGCCACCCGCGACATCGCCAGAGCTGTGCGTCAATCGGTTGGCGTCAAGGGAAGCGTATTGGCGAAGTGGCAGAAGGCCGGGTCGTGGGGATGGCCTTCGTGCGGTTCTGTTCGCATCGAACGCACACCGGGGCCGGCACACAGAGAGTGCCGCCTACGTTGTTTCGGTCGCCAGAATACGGGTGATTCCAGCAATGATAGGGGAAGTGAGGACCGATTGAGTTCGGTCCCCCCTCGCTCCGAACCGGGCGGGCGGTTACCCCGTATACCGCTCTCCCATCGATGGTTCACCTCGAAGAGGATTGGCTGTGATCAGGCTATCCAACCCGCACTCGCCACAGAAAAAGTTGCTCAGTGGCCCCCACTGCGCCAATGATTCGGCATCAGACAGTCGGCGCAGTTTCGCATGGCGCACTTGTCGAGCGTCTCGGGGACTATTTCCTCGAACGCCTCGAAGTCGTCGTGCTTGCCGAAAAGCGGTTGTCTGCCCACCCCGCGATTTAGGACGTGAAACACCATTCCGCCAGGAGTGTTACGGACTGTCCGTGCCAGCACGCGTCGCAGGGGGCAGTTTTGCCGCAGAGCGGCCACTAAATGGACCTGTCCCCTTTAGCGTCCCCGAGAAGAACGGTGATCAATGGAAGGTCGGTCATTCGATTCTCCTCGCTGATTCAGACAACGGTTTCGGGGTGACCACCGATGGCCATTAACAGCTAACGACCAGGTCAACCCGGCTGCGGCCTAGAGACTTGGATTTCAGAACACGCCAAAACCGCCGCTCGGGTTGTAACTGCTCAATAACCCCGCGGTCGGCGCGCGGTCCGGCGGCGCTCGTCGCAGGCGTCGATTGAGTGCGCGAGTTTACGGAGGTGGAGAAGTTGCCTCAGGCCGCTGCCATTATCCGGTCTCGGGTGCGGGGGTCGCAGTCGCTT
>CAMATH010000259.1 GCA_945860955.1 Planctomicrobium piriforme | reverse complement strand
CCCACCGCTGTGCTTTCGCCCGCCGGACACCGTCTGCGGGGTGGTGCAAGGCACACGCTGGAATCTGGGTGGCCGATTCAAGCTGACGTCGGCGGCACCCCGGACGACGGTTTTGGGAATGCGATCGCACACTGGCGGCCCGGCAGGAGCCTCGCCCTCCCATGGCGTAAAACCTACCGAAATCCGGGCAGCCGCTGATCCGAATTTCAAGAACGCACCGGCCGATCCGACACAGTTTTCACGCACGTGGTTGCACATTTCGACGGCAGGCAGGGGGAGGACCGGTCGGATGGAATGGGCTCGAACTCGCAGTCGAGTATACCAGATTCGGCGATTCCGCCAGCGGGAGTTTTCGCGGATCCTGGTGTGTCCCACGGACACTAAACCTGCGCCGTTTCCCGCTCAATCATCGAGTCCCACCGGAAACCCAACACGGTGCGCCAGCGTGTTATTGACATAATGCCGATACGTCTCGGCCAGTCGATCGCGCTGCGCGGGACTCAGCTCTTTCAATTGCTTCGCGGGGCACCCCGCCCAGAGAGTATGGGGCGGCACGGTTGTTCCTTCAAGAACGACCGCTCCGGCCGCGATCAGCGCCCCTTCGCCCACCACACAGCGACTGAGGACGGTCGCGCCGATCCCAATCAACGCGCCGTTCCCCACGATCGAGCCATGCACAATCGCCCGATGCCCCAGTGTCACCCGATCTCCCAGAATGCAGGGGAAGCCCCCATGTTCCACATGCAGGATCGAGCCATCCTGAATGTTGGTCTCCTCCCCGACCTCGATCCACTCCTGGTCACCCCGCAGCACGCAACCAAACCAGACCGACGACCGCGCCTTCAATCGCACCCGCCCGTAGACGACTGCTCCGGGGGCCACCCATGCACTCTCGTCGATCTGCGGTTCGGAGTGAATCGCCCGCCAATCCCAATGCTGACTGGGAAACGGAACCTCTGGAGCGGGAGAGGGCAGCCCTCCCCCTCGCAATGGCCAATCCCGGATCAGCTCGGCGTACCCCGGAATCGGATACGTCAGACGCGCGGTTCCCACGAGAGCGCCCGAATTCGACACGGGTACCGACGCGTTGGCCTGTGTGGACTCCGTCTGCGAACTGCCCGGGGTTTCCGAATTCATGGGAGTGTGAGAGAGAGTGGATGAGGTCGAATGATGGCGAACCAACGAACCACATCCTACCAAGGACAGCTCACATCGGCTTCAGCACCCGCAGAATCATGTTCTGCCGGTTCATCAACTGTTCTTCAATCGCCCGCGGGTCGGCCGCTCCCATCAACCCCAGCACCGGTCCCTGGCGCATTCCCCCCGGCAGCCCGGTTCCTGGGGGAATGGGCATTGCCGGCGAATTACCGTTGACCGGCGGAACGACCGGCGGATTGGTGGTGGCTGTCCCCTTGGGATCGACGGAAGCCCCGGGGATCGCTGGAATCTGCCGCGCCTGATTGGCGGCGGTCCGCGACCGATCGACCACCGAAATCCGCCAGACCGACAGGCAGGCGATACACAGGCCGGCCGCGACCGCCAGCATCTGTTGACGTCGACGACGACGGGTCGACACCGCTTCGCGGGCGGCGGCCAAAACGTTTTGGCGCAAGTCCGCACGAACCTCGGGCAACGGACTGTTGCGCCGGACGAGCTTCTCTTCCAGTACGGGGGTCGGGTTTTCCATGGCGATCAGTGAGTCTCTTCCACAAGGGGCTGCAATGTCAACGTCAGCTTTTGCAGCGCGTAGCGATAACGGCTCGCGGCGGTGTTGGGAGATTCTCCCAGCACCGCCGCGATCTCGGCGAAGGTCAATCCCTCCCAGATCTTCAGCACAATCACTTCCGACTGGGCGGGGGGTAACAGCTCGACCGCCTTCTGCACGAATTGTCGTGAGTCGGCCAAATCGAGTTCTGGCTCTTCCCCCTGTTCATCGAACAGCGAGAGAGCCAGACTGGGACGTTTCTTTTGACAAATCTTCAAGGCTTCGTTCCGCACAATCCGCAGCAGGTACGCCCACGGATGGTCGGCTTTCGCCAGGGACTTGGGGTGGAGGGCCACACGTACCATCGCCG
This sequence comes from Planctomicrobium piriforme, assembly GCA_945860955.1. Classification (GTDB taxonomy): domain Bacteria; phylum Planctomycetota; class Planctomycetia; order Planctomycetales; family Planctomycetaceae; genus UBA10511. The sequence goes on along the minus strand of CAMATH010000259.1, from coordinate 2,410 downwards.
CCTGAACGGCGTCTTCGGCATCGTGCGGATTTCGGGTGAGGGTCGAGGCGAACCGAATTGTCCGGGCCGCAGTCAGGTCGAACAGGTCTCCGAGCGCACCGAGTCCGTTCTGCGCCAACTCGCGAGCGCAGTGACGCACCCTCGCGGCAAATGACTCGTCGGCCGGGTGAGACACGTTGAGACGGTTCTTGTGTATCTGTCGAAACTGTTACCACCTGTGGATGCGGTTATCGTATCGATTTGTCTAGGAGCGCGTGAGATTCCTGGAAAATGGAAGGGGACTGGTTGACGATTCCCCACACCAACTGGCAGAATGACCACGTGAACACTCCCCCCGCCGATCCTCAGTCCGCCCCCCTGCAACACCGCCCCATTCGCCGCAAGTTTTTTGGGCAGAACGAGTTGGGACTGATCGGAATTATTGTTCTGCTCGCCGGCCTGCTGGCGGCGCTGGGGGGGACGGTCGAACGGCGGGTCCGCGACCCCCAGACCGGGGCCGACTACATCGTCTCCCGGAACAAATTCTTCAACGTCGACCGCCTGTTGACGCTCGCGAAGAACACGTCGTTCTTCGCCATCATGGCGATCGGCGCCACCCTGGTGATCGCATCGGGGGGAATCGATCTTTCGGTGGGGGGGATTTACGTCCTTTCGGGACTCGCAGGTGCGGCCTTCCTGCATTCGCTGGGCCCTGCGGGGAGAAACGCCGATTGGCCGGGATGGGTCATCGTCCTACTCACCTCCGGACTGTGCATCGCAACAGGGCTGATTTGCGGGCTCATCAATGGGTTGGGGGTCATCACGCTGCGACTGCACCCGTTCATCATCACACTGGGGACGATGAGCATCTTTCGCGGCGTCGCCTTCGTCACCACCAAGGCTCAATCGATCGGCGAGTTCCACCCGGCGTTTGTCGACGGCTTTATCAGCCGGCGGGTCTCGCTGGGGGCGAACGAGTTCATCTACCCCATTCCCCTGCTGATTCTGATTCTGGTCGCCTGCTGGGGAAGTTACTTTCTTTCCGGAACGGTGACGGGGCGGAAGTTGCTGGCGATCGGCGGCAATGAGACGGCGGCTCGCTACGCGGGTTTGGCGGTTCCGAATCTCAAGATTCTGACCTTCGCACTGGCGGGGCTGACGGCGGGAATCGCCGCCATGATCAACATTGGCTACCACGGATCGGCCGCCTCGGGGGACGGGGCGGGATATGAACTCGAAGTGATCGCCGCCGCCGTCGTGGGAGGAGCGAGCCTCTCGGGTGGACGCGGCACAGCGCTCGGTGCGGTTCTGGGGGCACTCATCATCCGCCTGATTGTCGACGGCATCGTGATTCTGGATCTCGACCAGAACTACAGCCAGATCATCGTGGGAACGGTGATTGTGGCGGCCGCGACGATCGACCGGGCGCAAGCCGCTTGGCGACAAGGTTAGTACCCGCTCAGGATCTAGACACGAAATTGATTTTGGACGGCTGCTACCCCTCCGCGACCGCCCGCATCCTCTCCAGTCCGACCCGGGCGACTTCCAACGGGTCCTTCGCCCAGAGATCTTCGCGGAACAGCTCCAGCGACAACCATTTTTTGTAGCCAACCTGCCTGAGGAGATTGAGCTGCCGTTTCAGATCGAGATGACCATCCCCCGGGTAGACGCGGTCGTGGTCCTGCTGCTGTTCGCGCGCGGGAGATGTGGGGGCGTCGTTGAAGTGAAAGATCGCAATCTGGCTGGCGGTCAGTTTCGCGATCGATTCGGGGGAACCACCGCCGCGGTAAATGTGGAACGGATCAAGGACAATGGTCCCGGCCGGATGCCCTGACTTCGTCACCACCTCCAGCGCGTCTTCGATCGTGTTGATGTCTTCCACAAACCCCAAGAACTCCATCGCGGGTTTCACTCCCCGCGACAACCCGAGTTCCACCAGTTCGCGGTAGTTGACCGCCCCCTGGGTGTGGTCGGCCATTCCCCTCGGAGGGCCGGCGATCATATGGATGGCCCCCACTCCCACCGCCTGATCCATCCGCCGTTTGCATTCCTCCAACGCCGCCGCATGGGCGGCACCGGTCGTTTCAAACCATCCCTTCAGGTAGATCGTCGTGGGAACGGTCAGTCCCTGGTCTTCGACGGCGTGTCGGACGTCGGCGAGTCGCCCCCCCTGGGCGATGTGGGCGTCGATATCATCATGCCAGAGTTCGATGGCCGAATAACCCGCCTTGCGGGCGATTGCGATCTTCCGCAGGATGGGGGTCGGACGGATCGTGCTGGAATTCAGGCAGTATTGAAAGTCGGACATGGAGTTTGTCGGAGGAGGCGACGCGAAACGCGGGATCTGTTGTGCGGAGAATTCACTGGGTGGATGTCAGGATGCTATCGCAGAGCCGCGCCCGTTAGGAAGCGGTAGTCGATCACCGCTTCC
>CAMATH010000258.1 GCA_945860955.1 Planctomicrobium piriforme | reverse complement strand
CGGCTCCGCCTCGCTTCGTTCTCGCCTTCGCTCCCGGCTCCGCTCGCTCCGGTTTCTCCACGGCTCCGCCGACCGGAACTGCGGCCACACGAAAGCCCAGGTCGCCGCCGCGGCCCTGCGGCCCGCTCCCGAGACGATACGCCGCGCGGCAGTGCACGGACCCGCCGTACCAGCAGCCGCCCCGGATCACCCGGAGCGCGGCCACATGCGGCCCGCGTGGATTCGTCGCTGGCCCGTCGCTGTAATCCTCATACCAGTCCCGGCACCATTCCCACACGTTGCCGCCCATGTCGCAAATTCCGTCCGGCGTTTGATCCAGCGGGAAGATGCCCACCGGGGTGGCATGACCGATATTCCGATTGAAATTCGTCCGTGAGCCATCTGGCTCCTCCGAGCCCCACGGGAATTTTCGACCTTCGGTACCTCGCGCGGCGCGCTCCCATTCGGCCTCCGTCGGCAATCGAACTCCTGCCCAAAGACAATAAGCGGCAGATTCCCACCAACTCACGCCCACGACGGGACGGGACCGGTATGCAACTTGTGTTTCCCAACCCTCCGGTTCTTGAAACTGACCGAAGCCGCCTTCGTTCCACCACCGCTCGTCCGTGTAGCCGTCGTCCTCGATAAACATCGCGTATTCACCGACCGTCACCGGAAAGCGAGCCAGTTGAAACGCATCCAGCTGCACTTCGTGAACAGGTGATTCCCGGTCATTTGCCTCATTGTCATAGTTCGACCCTCCGGAATTCTTTGACTGTGCGCCCATCAGAAACTTTCCGGCGGGTATTTGCGCCCAGTAGTCCCCATACTGTGTGCCAATTCGCGGATCAGCCGTCTGTCCGAGAGCGTCGCCCGCCGCAATTCGGTCTTTCACCGGAACAGTCTTCGATCGAGCGGAGTCGAAAATGGCCATCACAGCGTCCAGCAACTCATGGAAGCGATGGTCTATCACCTGATACTTGAATGGAGTCAGATCCCGCATGATGGCACCGACGACTCCGGCACACCGCGCCTGATTGGACAGCGAGGGTGCCGGACCAAGGCGGTCGAGCATCCCGGCAACCAATCCATCCACTTTTGCTTTGCCCTGTCCATGCAACGTGCCGGCGAGAAGCAACAGGACTTCGCGCCAATCCGGCAGGTACACCTTGTCCGTGGGGCTGAAGATGATGCGGTGCTGTTCGGCATCCAGCCGGCTGGCGATAGCCCGGGCTGCCAGAAACTCCTGAAACGTCAGATGCCAGAATGTAACTTCATGACCTCGTCCCACGATGATGCCGCTGTCCAGTTCTTCCTCTTCGAGGAACCGTTCTGCCAGTTCGATGGATTCCCTGTTATTGCGGCCGCTGGCGAATTCCGGCGCGAGTTGCTCCGCTGCCCAGCGCTTGGGGACCTGCGTCCTGCGTCCTTCAGGATCGTTTTGCATGGCCAGGGCCAGTTCCTGCAGCAGGACGACTGTCCTGTCCGCGGTTGCCCGTTCCGACCGTTGTTCACGCGAGCGCGAGAGCCAGACGATGATCGAATGGTACAGATCAGCCCGTTGCTCGGGCAGCCGCCGTTCGTTCCAGTGGACGACAGCCAAAGCCGTCAGCATCACGGGATTGCGCGCCATGCGGCGGATTTCCATGCGGGCGCGAAGTGAAGCCAGTAACTCGGCACAGTGACTGTCGGCTGCCGCTTTGCTCTGGGCATAGATGGCCGCACACCAGCGCGCCAAAAACGTTTCGACAGCTGCGTCCGAGAGCGGATCAATGCGGGCATGGGCGAAGTCGGGCAGCACCGCCTCGCCCGTGTAGGCAGCCGGACGACTGGTGACGACAAAGCGGCAGCCTGAATAGGCCTTCGTCACATTCTCGATCAGACGCGACACCCGCTCCCGCAGCCGACGGTCCGGTGCTTCGTCCAGCCCGTCCAGCAGCACAGTACACTCACCCTGCTCAAGTCGCTGCCGAAAGTAATCCTCGTCCAGTCTGCACGAGCCCTCCAGACTGGTGGTGCTCAGAAAGTGCGGCAGCCATGCCGCGGTCGTATTGCCTTTCGGAGTGCTTGAATCGTCTCCGCAACGCTTCAGGTGCTGACTTAATTCGCTGATCCGCACGAACACGGGAAACGTACGATCGTCGATCGCCAGTCGTTCTTTGGCCGCGAGGGGATCGTCACCCAGTTCCGTCTGGCAAAGTGCGTACGCAATGCGGCGGAGAAAGGTCGTCTTGCCGGCACCCGGATCCCCAACCACGACCAGCCGGTCACTGCGAAGGGAATTCGCCAAAGGAACTTCGCGATCCGCCTGGAGCCATCTTTCGGCGACGTCACCCTCTTGAGCCGGCATCGCGCGGCCGCCTTTCTTCTCTCCCTTTTGCACGCCCGCTTGCGTGTCGTTGCCGCGCACAGCCGATCCGGTCGTCGTCAAAGAAATAAACAGATCCTCGATTCCAAACCGGTTCGCTTTGCCCTTGCCGGTGTTCAGCCCGCGGACATCGATCCAGGCTGTGTTTTCCAGCAGATCACGCAAATACCGCGTCGGATCCGCAGCCTTTTCCTCCGGAACATTCGAAGCCTGAAGGGGAACCAGAAGCTGGAGTACTTTCCGCAGGTGCTCGGAGACTTTTTCGTAAAAGGCGTCGTCGTTGCCACGTACGCCGCGATAGGTGGCAAAGAGTCCCAGCTTCTCCATGCGTTGTCGGAATTTGCAGACGTTCAGGTATTGCTCCACGTCGGCGGGATCTGCGGACAGTTGGGGCTGCGCGTCGAAGTAGAAGACAATCCACGGCATCCCGGCGACCTTCCGGTTCTTCAAGGCATCCTTGAATTCCTTTTCCGTCCCGGAACCATGACGGCCGGTGGGCGTGTCGAAGCGTGTGGACATGATGCCGATGTAGATGTCGTAAGCAGGGGTTTGATCATCCACCACTTGCTGCGGCGGCGGGCCAATCCTGGGCACGACATCCTGCTCCCACCTGAACAGTTCCAAACGGACACCGCGTGTTTGCCCGTCTGTCCGGTTAATGGACGCAACCACATGGTCCAGTGCTTTGCGTTCTTCCGCGACGTCACCAGGCGACGACACGAAGACGCGAATCAACCGCACGGTGTTCGGTCCGGCCACGGAATTCGGTCCGGGCCCTGAAACAGTGGCCGCAGGACTTTGCGGAACCCACTGTTTGATCTGCCTGACAAGCGCTGCTCGCGTGAGCGGCTTGCCCCTTGTCGACAGGGCTGCCAGCTTTGTGGCCAGCGCATCCGCCAGCATCTCACGGTAATCCCCGTCGCGTTGGGGCAGCCTATGCTTTTTCAGGAACCCATCCAGCTTGTGTGCCGCCTGTTCCCGGAACGCGGGTATGTCATTGTTCTTCGCAGGCGGGATGGCGACTTTTCCTGCAACTCGCAATTTCGCGACGGCTGCCGATGCTGGTGTGCCAGCCAGCATGAGTTCATATTGGTCCGCCTGTTGCCACGCCTCAAGTTCGGCCGCCCATCGCTGGAGATCCGCCTTTCTGAACTCATTTTTCGTGGACTTTACCTGGACTGCTTTTGTTGTCCCATCAGCATAAACCCAAAGAATATCAACCTTCTCCGAATCCACGTTGGGTTCCAGCGTCAAGCATTCCCACGGCGGGTCGTTGTCGAGCGCGTCCAGCAGCCCAATCAGCGTCTGTACAAGAAACCCTCGAATTGCCTCTTGCCCACCCATGTTCTCGATGCCCCTGTCCCGCTTCACAAAAAAAGGCCGCCGCGAGCGTTTGCATTTGCTACCAGCACGGGGCGGCCTCGGGTTGAGATTTTGCCCGCCCATGCGGGTCTGGAAAACGGCCTGTTCCGTCCGGCTGGGCATCCACCTCTTGCGCACGGAGCTGCGGCCACACGAAAGCCCAGGTTGTCGTTGCGGTTCTGCGGCTCGTTCCTGTTACGATACGCCGCGCGGCAGTTCTCGGACTCGTCGTTCCAGCTGCCGCCCCGGATCACCCGGTTCGTGGCCTCCGGCCGCTCACCGGAAGCCTTTGTAACACGCCCGTACGCATTTGCCAAGCCTTCGCACCCGCACTCTGCGTGAACGCCACAAGTGATGTCGCCCGCTCCTGGAGTTCCCGCTCGTCCATAAGCCCCGCCAGATAATCCTGCTCCAGTTTCGCCAGCTTATGGGCAAATCGCACCCGACTGCGGCGGTTCAGTCGCACATGATCGGGCAGCACGCGACTGCCGAGAAAATCCACGCCGTGCTGGCTGCGGTTGATATAGGGGTGGTGTTTGAATTCCAGCTGCAATTCCTGCCCAACAAATTCCCGGCATCGATCGAGAGTGTCTTTCATGGCCCTCGACGACGTTCCCCATAGCAGGCTGTCATCCATGTAACGCACGTACCCTTTCACCAGGAGTGTCTCTTTGACGAAACGATCGAACCCGCCGAGATAGAAGTTAGCAAAATGCTGGGACGTCAGGCTGCCGATTGGAAGCCCCTGTCCGCGGTCGCCCTGGAATCCATCCAGAATTCGGGCAAAAAGGTGC
>CAMATH010000257.1 GCA_945860955.1 Planctomicrobium piriforme | reverse complement strand
TGTTCTCGACCTTCCATGGTCCAATTCCTTTTCTGACTGATGGGTTCTCCAGTCCCTGCCAAGGCCCGCAGATTACCAGGAAATCCTGATTTCCTCTATTGACCTTTTTTGTGCCCTGCTGAGTCGCACAAAAGCTGACGTGCACCCTTTCGTCCCGATTTCGCAAAATCTCTGATTGACACAATTTTCCCCTTCCGGTAGTTTCCTCCGCATCTTGCCCGATTGCAGCCTGGATGGCTCAAGGGGGGCGGGTCGTTGCCTCGGTTCGAATTGGACGAACCGTCGCGGCGAGGATGGGTCAATTGGACCCCGACGACGCGTGACAGAAAGGACTCTCATTGATGACGCGCACCGCTTTGATTACGGGCATCACCGGGCAGGATGGGTCTTACCTCGCAGAGTTTCTGCTGCAAAAAGGCTACGCCGTCCATGGCATGGTTCGGCGGTGCAGCTCTCCCAATCTCGAACGGATCGAACACCTGACGGGGCAGATCGAACTCCATCAGGGGGATCTGCTGGACCAGAACTCGCTGACCCGGCTGGTCGACAAGGTGCGTCCGACCGAAGTCTACAATCTCGCTGCCATGAGCTTCGTTCCCACAAGCTGGGAACAGCCGGTCTTCACCGCCGAGGCGACCGGTCTGGGGGTGACCCGACTGCTTGACGCGATCCGCCACGTGGACACGTCGATTCGCTTTTACCAGGCGAGTTCCAGCGAAATGTTCGGCAAAGTCCATGAAACGCCGCAGCGAGAGACGACTGTGCTGCATCCCCGGAGTCCGTACGGAGTCGCGAAAGTTTACGGGCACTACATCACCGTCAATTACCGCGAGAGCTACAACCTCTTCGCCTGCTCGGGGATTCTCTTCAACCACGAATCGCCCCGTCGCGGTCCCGAATTCGTCACTCGCAAAATCTCACAGACCGTGGCGCGAATCCATCTGGGACTGGCCAAGGAACTGAGACTGGGGAACCTGGAAGCGAAACGCGACTGGGGATTCGCCGGCGATTATGTCCGCGCGATGTGGATGATGCTGCAACAAAGCGAGGCCGACGACTTCGTGGTGGGGACCGGCGAAACGCATTCCGTCCGTGAATTCGTGCAGATCGCGTTTGATCATGTCGGACTCGACTGGAAGAAGTTCGTGGTGATCGACCCCGCCTTCTATCGCCCGGCTGAAGTGGACCTGCTGCTGGCCGACCCAGCCAAAGCCCGTGAAAAACTGGGCTGGAAACCCGAGACCGGTTTCGAAGAACTGGTGAAAGGAATGGTCGACGCCGATGTCGACAGGTTTCGCCACCAGTCGCCGCGGATCCGTCTGGCCGCCTGACTCTGATTGAACTCCCGCCAATCTCCGATTCGCCCCGTCGCCTCTTTCGACCCAAGCCATGAGCTACAAAAACATCACGAGCTGCCGGATTTGCGGAAACACCAATCTGCACTCCATTCTGCACCTGGGGAACCAGGCGCTGACCGGGGTCTTTCCGAAATCCCCGGGCGAAGCGGTGGAAGTCGGTCCGGTGGAACTGGTCCGCTGTGACACGACCAATCGGGGCTGCGGCCTGGTGCAGATGCGGCAGTCGTACGATCCCGAATCGATGTACGGCGAAAACTATGGCTATCGCAGCGGGCTGAACCAGTCGATGGTACGGCACCTGAACCACCGGGCGCAAACGGCCCTGTCGATCGCCCGACCGGACAAGGGGGATTTGATTCTCGACATCGGCAGCAACGACTCGACGACGTTGCGATCGTATCCGAGCGACAATTTCGAACTGGTCGGCATGGATCCGACGGGCAAGAAGTTCGCCAGCTACTATCCGTCGCACGTGACGCTGATTCCCGACTTTTTCAGCGCCAAAGAGTTTCAGCGGAAATTCCCCGGGCGCAAGGCGAAGATCGTCACGTCGTTCGCGATGTTCTACGACCTGGAAGTTCCGCAGGCGTTCATGCGAGAGATCACCGACATTCTCGACGACGATGGAATCTGGGTCTTCGAGCAGTCCTATCTGCCGACGATGATCGACCAGCTCGCGTACGACACGGTGTGTCATGAACACCTGAGTTACTACGGGTTGCGGCAGATCAAGTTCATGACCGACCGGGCCAACCTGCGAATTGTCGACGTGGAACTCAACGACACCAACGGCGGCAGTTTCTGCGTGACAGTGGCGAAAGAAGGGTCGAAACACGTCGCCAACACGGCGCGGGTCGAAGAACTGCTGGCCGCTGAAGAGGCGATGGGACTCAACTCGGCCCGCGTTTACGATGAATTCCGCGTCGATTGCGAACGCCATCGCGATCAGCTCCGCGACTTCGTCCGGTCGAAAACCGCCGCTGGCAAATCCGTGTACGGCTATGGTGCCTCGACCAAAGGCAACGTGCTGTTGCAGTATTGCGACTTCACCCGGGAGGATATCCGGGCGATCGCCGAGGTGAACGAAGAGAAGTTCGGCCGCTATACCCCACACACCCTGATTCCGATTCTCCCCGAGGCGGACATCCGCAAGAACCGGCCCGACTACATGCTGGTGCTGCCGTGGCACTTCCGCGCGGGAATCGTCAAGCGGGAGGGAAATTACCTGGCGAGCGGCGGACAACTGGTGTTCCCTCTGCCCCGTCTGGAAGTGGTCGCCGGCCTCGAGCCGATGCGAGCCGCGGCGTAACTCGCGATCGAGTCGTTCCGAGCGACCGATTGTTTGTCGCTCTCCCCGCCAACAGACACTAGCAATCGCCATGATCTCGTACTCCCAAAATCGCGAGGACGTCCTTCTCAACCGGTTGTTTCCCCCGGGATACAAGGGGTTCTACGTCGACGTGGGGGCCAACCACCCGATCCAGGGCTCGGTGACCGCGCACTTCTACACCGCGCGGGAATGGCGTGGCGTCAATATCGAACCGACCGACGTCTACAACGACATTGTCAGCGTTCGCACCCGTGACACCAATCTGAATTGCGCCGTGTCCAGTCAGAGTGGTGAAGCGACGTTCTACGAATTTCCGGCGTCGACCGGAGTTTCGACATTCAGTGCCGAACTCGCGAAGACTGCGGAAGAGAAACTAAAAATCGCGCCGCGGACTCACAGTGTTCCCGTGAAAACACTGGAGCAGATTTGTGCCGAACACGCGTCGGGACAGATTGACTTCATGTCGATCGATGTCGAGGGACACGAGCGCCAGGTGATCGCGGGCGGCAACTGGCGGAAATTTCGTCCGCGCGTCTTACTGGTCGAGGCGACGTTGCCGCACACTTCAATTCCCTGCCATCAGGAGTGGGAACCGCTGCTGCTGTCGGCGGATTACCACTTCGCAACATTCGACGGACTGAATCGCTATTACGTGCGAGCCGAGGATCGCAATCTCATTCCGTTGCTGGCGGTGCCGGTCAACGTCTTCGACGACTTCATTCCGGCCGCCGAATTCCGGGCGAATTCCGAAGCGCATTCGTTGAAATTGCGACTCGACACGATGGAGAATATGGGACCGCTCACGTTGGCGATTTCACGCCGACTGAGCCGGCTGGAGACGCGATTTCCCTCGGTGTCGCGCACGCTGCATCGGATGTTCGCCCGCCGACCGCGCGAAGTGGCTGAATTGGAACCCCGTTCGTGAGCCGGCAGGAAGGCCCTGGCATGACGCACGCCTACGATCTCTCGTTCTGCATTCCGACGTACAACTTTGGCGCGTTCATCGGAGCGACGCTCGACAGTATTCTGTGTCAGGCCGACGATCGCATTCAGATCGTGATCGTCGACGGGGGTTCCACCGACGACACCGCGCAAATCGTCGCGGAGAAGACGCGCCAGTTTCCGCACATCAAGTTCATCCAAAGGCAACAGCGCTGCGGCGTCGATCGCGACATTCTCGAATCGGTCGCGCAGGCGGACGGGGAATATTGCTGGCTGTTCAGTGCCGATGACATTCTCGAACCCGACGCCGTCTCATTCATCCGCGGGCAAATGCGTGACGGGTGGGATGTCTTTCTCACGAATTTCGGGCTGTGCGATCTGCACATGAACCGGCTGTTTCGCCACGAGATTCTCGATGTCGAGGAGCTGTCGACGTTCGACTGGAATCAACCGGCCGAGCGGACCCGGTTCCTGGCGCTGGCTCAATCGACGACCGCGTTCTTCAGTTTCATCAGCGGCATCGTCGTGAACCGCGCGAGCTGGAACAGCGTTCCCCAGCAGACCGACTTTCTTGGCTCTTGCTGGATCATCGCCGCCCAATTGTTCGCACTCTCGCGGCAGGGGCTGGTCGTGCGGTACTACCCGGGAGAGTTGCTGCAAAAACGGGGCGACAACGACTCCTTCATGGCGGGGGGGATGATCAAGCGAATGGGGCTCAGCATCAATGGTTTTCGGGATGTCGCCGAGCGATTCTTCGGCAAAGGATCGCCCGAGTCGCTCTCGATCAGCCGGGTTCTCAAGAACGAAATGCCGTTCCTGCTGCTGAACCACATGCGGTTGCGAACCGAAGACCCCCGGGAACTGGCGGGGCTCGACGCGCTG
>CAMATH010000256.1 GCA_945860955.1 Planctomicrobium piriforme | reverse complement strand
CGTGCCCCTCAGGAAGCGGGAGTTTGATACCGCTTCCTGAGGGGCGCGGCTCCCCGAAAGTGTCGCGGTTTCGGCCGCGTGGAGTATAACATCGCCGCATCAGCCGCCAGGACGATGACTCCCCGACTGCGGGGAAAATCCTGTTCACCTTCCGAACTCACACACGATGCAAACCCTCGAAATCCGAACCCGACGACGTGACGAATTCGTGGAGATCACCGCGCAGATCCAGGCCGCCGTCGACGCGGCACGAGTGACCTCAGGCGAAGTGCTGGTCTATGTCCCACACACGACCGCCGGCGTGACGATCAACGAAAACGCCGACCCCGATGTGGTTCACGACATGCTGTTGACCCTCGCCCGACTCGTGCCGCGCGATGCGCCCGGTTACCTGCACGCTGAGGGAAACAGCGATTCGCATGTGAAAGCATCCATGATGGGGTCCAGTTGCCGGGTGATTGTGGAACGGGGTCGGCTGGTCCTGGGAACCTGGCAGGGTATCTATCTTTGTGAGTTCGACGGACCTAGAACCCGCCAGGTCCATGTGAGGATTTCCTAGGCTCGCTATACTCCGGACCGCTGGAGTCCGTTCGGAGTCGTTGAATCAGGAGTGGGAGTCTTGTCGGACATTCTCGAAAAGATCATGGCGTGGAAGCGCGACGAGGTGGCTCTGGCCAAATCGACCGTGCCGGTCGCCGAGCTGCGCGCCCGGATCGCCGACGCGCCCCCCGTCAGAGATTTCGTCGGCGCGTTGCGGTCGCCCGGCCGGATGCGGGTGATCGCCGAGGTGAAGAAAGCCTCGCCTTCGGCGGGAATCATTCGGGCCGACTTTGATCCCGTGCGAATCGCCACGAATTACGAACGTGCCGGGGCGGCGTGTCTCAGTGTGCTGACCGACGAACACTTCTTTCAGGGAAAGCTCGAATATCTCGTCGCGGCGCGGGCCGCGGTTTCGCTGCCGGTGTTAAGGAAGGACTTTCTGCTCGACACCTATCAGGTGTTCGAAGCGCGGGCGGCGGGAGCCGACTGTGTGCTGCTGATCGCCGAGTGTCTGGAGGACTGCCGACTGCGCGAACTGTATTTCCAGGCGCTGGAACTGGGGATGGCGGTGCTGATCGAGTTGTATGAGCCGGAGAATCTGGAGCGGGTTCTCAAGCTCGAACCCAATTTGATCGGGGTGAACAATCGCAACCTGCGGTCGTTTCAGACCGATCTGGGGCATTCGATCGAGCTGTCGCGAAAAGTGCCGGCCGACTGTGTGTTCGTGAGTGAAAGCGGCATCCGGACCCGGGCCGACGTACTGCGGCTCTTGGACGCCGGGATCGGGGCGATTCTGGTCGGGGAATCGCTGATGCGTTCGGGAGATGAAGGGGCCGCGTTGCAGGAACTTCTGGGAGAGAGTCGCTGATGAGTACCGCGTCTGAGAGTCCGGTGGAACAAGTGCTGGTGATTCCGACCGAGGTGTTCCACTCGCTGGGGTATTTCCAGGGGGTTTGCACGGATGTGGAGCCGTTCTTGAAGCGGCTGTTCGACCCGGCGCATGTGAGTTACCGACCCCGGGACGAGATGGAACTCGATCCGAGTTTCAAACAGCTCATTCCGTACTGCATGTTCCGGTACAGGGATCAGTTGTTCCATTACACACGGGGCAAACTGCAAGGGGAGGGAAGGTTGCGAGGGAAGCGGTCGGTTGGAGTGGGGGGGCACATCTCCAGCACCGACCAGAGCCTGCGGGGATCGCAGTACCTTGATGCTCTGTACCGGGAGATCCATGAAGAAGTGTACTTGGAATCACCCGTGCAAGATCGATTGATCGGACTGCTGAACGATGATGCGAGCGAGGTGGGAAAGGTCCATCTGGGGATTGTGCATCTGTTTGAACTGGAAGAACCGAAAGTTCGGGCTAGGGAAGAGTCGATGTTAGACGCAGGGTTCGCCCCGGCGCAGGAATTGATGCGCGATCTCGACGGATTTGAGTCGTGGTCGCAGCTTTGCCTGCGCCACCTGGCGTCGCTCTAGAGGCGGCTCCAATCTCGATTCAACCGAATTGGGTTGTCGGTGGCGTGGAAGGTACGTCATCGGAGGAACGCGGAGCGTTCTTCAAAACCCGCGATTTTTCAAAGGAGTGACAGGATGGCTCGGGAACTTTCGAGAAGAAACTTACTGGCCGCCGGGTTGACCGTGATGGGAGCGGCTGCCGGCGCGCGGGCGGTTCAAGCAGCGGACGAAGTGGTCAAGCCGGCCCCTCTCAAAGGGGCGTTGACCCTGGAGAGCCTGGGCAAGGTGCTGAAAGCGTGCGGCGTTAAGGGAACGCTTCGCGAAAAAGCCTACGACTTCACCTACACCGAAAAGGATGGTGTGGGTGAGGAATGGGGCCTGTCGATGTCGGCGGTGATGTCGAATGACGAACAGACCGTCTGGATCATGGCCTGGCTTGATGAACTGCCCCAGTCGTCGGCCGACGTTCCCCGCACCGCCCTGCTGCGGCTGCTCGCCGACAACGACATGGTCGGCAACGGCATTTTCTTTGCGTACGTGAAGAGCAACCGCCGGTTCATTCTGCAGCGGGTCATTCGCAACGAAAACCTCTCCGCGACGACGTTCAAAGCCGACCTCGACGAGTTGGGCTACGCCGTCATGAACACCTATTCGCATTGGTCGGTCAAGAACTGGAAGCAGTTGACTGCGACGGCGGAGACCGCGTCGGCGTCGAAGGATACCGATTCCGACGAGTCGGTGAAGCCGTCGGCAGGGGGAGTGAGCCGAACGGCGGCGAAGGACCAGGGGAATACCTCGAAGACCAAGAGGTAGTGTCGACGTCGGATGATCGATCCCATCCGGCTTGTGGGATATCGATTTAGTCAAACCGACCGCGTGTTTGCCACAACCGGAGCGACGCCGCGGAGCGTCGTCGCTACAAAACCGACAGCCCCCTTGCGCGGATGGTGAACGAGGTCAGTGGCTAGAGCTGGCCGCCGTAGGACGGGTCTCTGACCCGTCCGGAGCGGCTGCATCTGAACCGGGACACCAGCCGCCATGATGGGCGGACGGGCCAGAGACCCGTCCTACCAAGCCAACGAGATGCGGGCCAGCCGCCGTGGCGTGGACTTCGGTTCACGCCACGGTCGTTTGTGAGGGGATCAGCCGAGGGATTCACACTTGTGTTCGTTGATGTGAGTAAAACAATAACTTGTGGCACATGGACTGGACGAATATACTCTCCGATTCCTTTGTCATTTGTCCCTGGGGTTCCGGAGCGTCGTGAATGCGGTTCAACCTGATTGATCGGATCACGGAACTTGTTCCGGGGAAGTCGATCACCGCGATCAAAAACCTGACGCTGGCGGAAGAGTACCTGGCCGATCATTTTCCTGGCTTCCCGGTCATGCCCGGGGTGCTGATGGTCGAGGCATTGACTCAGGCCGGCGGCTGGCTGATTCGGAAGACCGAAGACTTTCAGCACAGCACGGTGCTGTTGAAAAGCGCCCGGGCGATGAAGTTCGTGAACTTCGTCGTTCCCGGAAAAGCGTTGAAGGCCGTTCTGGAAGTCCATTCCGTGAACGGGGACGAGTACACATTCAAAGCGACAGGAACGGTGGACGATCAGGTGGCCGTCTCGGGTCGGCTGACGCTGGAGCGGTTCAATCTGCGTGATCGCAATCCGCTGGCCGGCGACGCCGACGAGATCCAGAATCGCCACTGGCGCGAGTTGCTTCCCCAAATCCTGTCCACCAAACCAGATCGGAATCCATGAAACTCGCAGGAAAAACCGCCCTCGTGACTGGGGGAAGCCGAGGGATCGGGCGGTCCGTCGTCGAGACGCTGGCCGCCGCGGGGGCCGCGGTGACGTTTGTCTATCAGTCGAACGCGCAGGCGGCGGACGCCGTCGTGGCCGAATTGAAGGCGAAGGGCTACGACGTGTCGGCGGTGCAGGCCGACGTTCGGAACAAGGGGGCCGCCGACCAGGTGGTCGAGCAGTTCCTGGAAGCCCGCCAAAAGGTTGACATTCTGGTCAACAACGCGGGGATCATTCGCGACTCACTGCTGATTCAAATGTCAGAAGAGCAATGGCGCGACGTGATCGATACGAATCTCAACAGCGTCTACAACTTCTGCCACGCGGTGTACCGACCGATGATGTCGGCCCGTTCGGGGCGGATCATCAACATGTCGAGTGTCGCCGCCCATTTTGGAAACAAGGGGCAGGCGAACTACGCGGCGAGCAAAGGGGGAATCGAAGGATTCACCCGGTGTCTGGCCAAGGAACTCGCGAGCCGGGGGGTGACGGTCAACGCCGTCGCGCCGGGATTCATTGAAACCGACATGACTCAGGCGGTGCGAAACGCCGCCGAGGCGGAGATCAAGAAGTCCATTCCGCTCCGCAGGATGGGACGCCCCGACGACATCGCTCAGGCGGTGTTGTTTTTGGCGAGTGACGCGGCGTCGTACATTACGGGTCAGATTCTCACCGTCGATGGTGGGCTGACACTTGGAGGATTCTAGACCGCCTGCTGGGTGGCGGGGGAGCATTTTCCCGCCACGGCGGTCATCGTGTTTGTGGGTCTCTGGAGG
>CAMATH010000255.1 GCA_945860955.1 Planctomicrobium piriforme | reverse complement strand
CGCGTACCTTGAGGCACGCCTCTTTCAGAACCGGCGCGTCCATCTGGCCGCACACTCCCAGCTCAGCGGAAAGATCATAGGGTCCCAGCGCCAGCGCCGTCGTCATCTCATGGCGGGCGATGGCGTCGCGATTCTCCATCCCCTTACGGGTCTCAATCTGGGGCAGCACAATAAAGTCCGCTTCAAATTCCTGCTTCCACGTCGCTCCCAGATAATTCTGTACCCACCGATTCCCCATCCCTCCCGGACGTCGGCGGCCGCGCGGTGGTGTGTAGAGCGCGTCACGAACGATGTCGAGGTCGCCGGCCGATTCCACACTCGCCAGCAGAAACCCGCAGGCGCCCAGGTCGGCGGCCAGTCGGAGTGTCGCGTAGTCGTTCGATCGGGGACGAACCAGGACCGGGAAATTCATCCGGCGTCCGGTCGCGCAGACCTCCGCGACCAGATCCGTGTCGGCGGAACCATGCTCCATGCAGACGATCAGATAGTCGAGTCCGCCGCGCTGGCAGAGTTCCACCAGATCCGTCCAGACGTGGTCAATCGCCAACACCCCCAGCACCACCTGGTCGCCCGCCAGTTTCGCCTTCAATCCACGCGCCGCTTCCATTGTGTTTCCTTGGTTTGAACTTCGTCCGTCGGAATGTACCGAACCGGTCTCTTTTTTGGGGACTACTTCTTCTTGAGCATTGTGTCGAAGTAGGCGAATAAGGCCGCCTCTGCCTTCGCCGCATCCTCTCCCTTGAATCCGTGGCCCGCCCCTTTGAGAGTCAGCAGTTCCGCCGGTACCTCTGCTGCTTTCAGTTTGTCAATCAGCCAGACCGCCTGTTCGTGGGCGACGTATTTGTCGTCTGTGCCGTGGATGCACAACGTGGGGGCGGATTCGGGGGTCACCCAGTACAGCGGGCTGGCAACAATGTGTTTGCGGCGTTCCTGTTCAAGGTTCCCTCCCAGAAAGAGCGGCAGAACCTCGGCAGCGTCGACACTTTTGCCGTACGATTTTGTGAAGTCGCTGGGGCCATACACATTGACCACGCAGGCGACCGCGCTCGATTGTTCCGGATTCCCGCCATCCCCTTCAAACTGCTTGACACCCGCAGTCACCGCCAGAAATTGAGCCAGGTGTCCCCCGGCCGATCCGCCGGTGGTGCCGATGCGGTTGACGTCAACTTTGTACTTAGCCGCGTTGGCCCGCAACCAGCGAACCGCCGCCTTGACGTCATGCACAGCGGCCGGGAAGGGGAATTTCGGGGCGAGGCGATAACTGACGGTGATCGCGACATACCCCCGCTCGGCGAGCTTGAGGCACAACGGGTTGTAGGACTCGCGATTTCCCGCACGGAATCCACCGCCATGAATCAGCACGATTGCCGGGAACGGACCGTCGCCCGTTTTAGGGCGAGCGAGGTTGACCTGAAGATGCTGGTCGGCAGAATTGGAATACTCGAGATTCGGTTCCCAGACGACCGTGTCGGGAATGACCAGATCGGCGGCCGTCGCGGCGGAATTGAGACCGCCAATGGTCACCACCAGCAACAGCGACGTAGTCCACACGAAGAATTGGTGGGCGAGCGGGTGATTCATCAGGGATCCCTTGGGCAAAGATGTGATTTCGGGGTGCGCCGGTGGCGGGGTGAAAACTATACTCCACACGGCCTGAATTCAGACGTTGGCAACCAGCCACCGCAGGACGGTTCTCTGACCCGTCGGGAGGGGGCGGCATCTAAAACGGAACACGAGCCACCACTTTTTGGCGGACGGGCAAGAGTCCCGTCCTACCAAGCAAACGTCTCGTTTCCATCCACATGGAGTATCTCGCTCGGAGTTTGAGGATTTCCTTCCGGAATGGGAAGTCTCACCCGGTCACCCGGCGAAATGTCGAGGGAGATCGTCGAATCCACCTTGCGTTTGGTCCAGTATTTGAGTAGGAATGAAATCGACTCCTGCCTATGATGCCGCCGCCGGGCTCCCGTTGGAATTGCCGGCGGCCGCCCCGCCAACTTTCACCCTGAACTGCCGACGGTGATGAGTACAACCCAGAAAGCTCCGCCTCCCCGGCTGCTCTACCACCACAACGCCTATCCCTTCCTCTTTCTGGCGCTCAACCGGACTCAGAAGTCGCTGGGGCGTTCGTCCGCCCAGGGACCGGAAGATGAACGCGCGCACATAACCGGCGTCGAGTTGCTGGAGGGAATTCGCGATCTGGCGCTGGAACAGTTCGGTTTAATGGCCAAAACAGTGTTCGCCGTCTGGGGCATTCAGGCGACGGAGGATTTCGGCAAGATGGTGTTCGAAATGGTCGAGCGAGGAGAGATGCGCAAGACCGAAAATGACCAGCTTGCCGACTTTTGCGACGTCTTCGACTTCGAGAAGGCGCTCGACCTCGACTACGTGATCGACACGCGCAACGCGTTTTAACTTCGCCCCGTCTTTCAGGAATTGACCCGCATGGCGGCGCATGGCTCTGGCAGAGATTCAACTAAGCCAACCCGTGCCGAGGTCGAATCTCTCATTGACGCCAGTCACGTCCCCTCGGCGGATTCGTCCTCGACAACACCATTGGCGCGCGTCAGATTCCTCTTGGCGGCTGTGACCGTGCTGGCGGTCACCACATTCCTGGCGATTCTCGCCTGGAAAACTGCCAATCCCGTCGTAGTCAGCCCCGCGCAGATCGAAGTCGCAGACGACGTGATCATCGGTCAAGTCATGGACGCGGGGGAAAATCGGATCCGTGTCACGCGGGTGTTCAAAGGGGCAATTCAAGAGGGACGAGAAGTTCGGGTGTTCAATTTGCCCGATACCGCGCTGGTCGCTGATCGAGAATATATCCTCGCACTCTCCCCCGTCCGTCGCGATTATCAGGTGACCGTTCTCAACAATCGCGGCATCGCCCCGCCCGAAGTCCTGATCTATCCGGTGACCAGCGAGACGATCGACCACGTGAAACGTCTGGTTCGAAGTCCATCGTTACCCGATGTCCGATGAAGCAGGTTGTTCCAACGGTGCCTGAGACGACGGACGCCACGACGGTCTCCCGCGCGACCGTGATCTGGTCGCTGGTGGCGATGTTCTTCTGCTTTTATCTGGCGATCAGTGTCCCCGTGCTGATCTATTCCGACAAATTGGGGGTTGGCAAGCCGTTTGTGCGGGCAACATTCGCGCCGGTCGGCTGGCTGCACGATCACACACCGCTTCGCTATCCTTTGCGGTGGTACGCCTCGGTTTGGGGTGTCCGGCCCGATTGAACTCGTGGCCAAGTTCCGTTCACTGACCCGACGTTCATCTCGGGTCGATCGCATTTCGTTTGAGGAGTCACCGAGTGTCGAAAGCCTGGGGAGGCCGTTTTTCGCAGGCCACCGATCCGCGTGTCGAACAGTTCACCGAGTCCATCAGCTTCGATGCCCGGTTGGCGCAGGTCGATATTCGCGGCTCTCAGGCTCACGCTCGCATGCTGGCCAAGGTCGGGTTGCTGACCGATGCCGAGGCGACGAGCCTTTGCGCGGCACTGGACGACATCGGATCCGAGATCGCCAGCGGAAAACTACCGTTCCAGACCTCGCTGGAAGACATTCACATGCACGTCGAAACAGCGCTGATTGGGCGACTGGGAGACGTGGGACGCAAGCTGCACACCGGTCGGAGTCGCAACGACCAGGTCGCCACCGATCTCAAGCTGTACACCCGGGACGCAATCGACCATGTCGATTCTCTGCTGCTGGAGTTGCAGCGGGCGTTTGTCGAACGCTCGGCCGAGGATCTCGACGTGGTCCTCCCGGGCTATACGCATTTGCAGCGGGCTCAGCCGGTGATGGCCCCGCACTATTGGTTGGCCTACTGCGAGAAATTCGCCCGCGACCGCGAACGACTCGCCGATTGCCGCAAACGGGTGAACATTTCCCCCTTAGGAGCCGCGGCTTTGGCGGGAACGTCACTGCCGATCGATCGGCAAATGACGGCGGAACTGTTGGGGTTCTCGGCCCCGGCGGCCAACAGCCTCGACGTTTCGAGTGACCGCGATTTTCTGATTGAGTTCTGCAACTGCCTGGCGCTGATCGCCGCCCACCTCAGTACCTGGGCCGACGAGTGGATTTTGTGGTGTACCACGGAGTTTGGCTATCTCAAACTCCCCGACGCCTACACGACCGGCAGCTCGATCATGCCGCAAAAGCGCAATCCGGATGTTTTGGAGCTGATCCGGGGAAAAGCGGCCCGCATCATGTCCGCCGCTCCCCGGCTGTTGACGCTGGTGAAGGGGCTCCCTATGGCCTACAACCGCGATCTCCAGGAAGACAAGCTGGCCATGTTCGACGCGTACGACACAGTCGTCGCCTGTCTCGACTTGGCACCGGCGGTCGTGACCGGGGCCAAATTGCAGAGAGAGCGGATCACCGCCCGACTCGAAGAGGGTTTTCTCGACGCCACGACCCTGATGGAGTACCTGATTCGCCGGGGCGTCCCAATGCGGACCGGGCACGAAACCGTCGGTAAACTGGTACGTGAATGCGAAGGACGTGGTTGCCGGCTGGCTCAACTGTCGCTCGCTGACCTGCAGGCGGCATGCCCCCAAATCGGCGACGATGTGTTCGGCGTACTGGGGGTTCAAAACGCGGTCCGGGCGCTGACCAGCTTTGGTTCGGGAGGGCGAGATTCGGTGGAGCAACAG
>CAMATH010000254.1 GCA_945860955.1 Planctomicrobium piriforme | reverse complement strand
TCCGCGATCGACAACCGGGCCTCAGACATCGCACGTCCTCCATGAAGATGTTTTGCAACACAACTACGGAGAACTGTGATAGCGAATCCCGGCAAAAAGCGCGAGCTACCCAAGTTGCCTATCTGCCCGAGAGTGCGCGCTGGCCGTGAGCAGCTCCTCAGCGCGGGGTTCGCCTACGCGCTTCCGATTGGCAGCACTCAGGCGTTGCAAGGCAGGACGGACGGTGAATTCCACTTCTACCTGACTGGCGGAGCGCAGCTCTTCGAACAGTTCCACTTCCTGTCGGCGACCGGGTTCCGCATTCCCGCCGACATCCCGAGTGGTAACCAGATGTGGTACTGGTCAAACCACCTCGACTGGCAGGTGAATTGTTCGAATGTCTACCTATTCACCGAAGCGAACTGGTACGACTACATGAGCTCGGGTGACGCGCTGCCTCTGTCCGTGGGTGGCCTGGACCTGATGAACCTCGGCGGTTCGGGATTGGCCGGCACCAGCGTCGTGACCGGCGCGTACGGTGTGAAATACAAACCCAATAGCAACATCGAAATCGGTGCGGCGTACGAAATCCCCTACACCAGCCGACAGGACATCCTGAAGAATCGCGTGACGTTCGACTTCATCATCCGGTTCTAAGCCGACCGGTCGGAAATCCAACCGCGTTCGAATCGCGATTGGAATTGCGTCAATCAAAACACCGTGTCGGAGCAATATCGCTCAGGCACGGTGTTGTCGTTTTCACGCACAATTCAAATCGTCGAGTCGCTTCCCAACCTCGCCCCAGCAGGCAGCGGGTGGCCGCGCAGAAACTCGGCGGCCACCATCGGGCGTTTGCCTGGAGGTTGCAGCGTCACGATTTCCACCAGCCCTCCCTGAGCCTGCACGGTGATCACGCCGCGATCCGTCGAAACCACCGCGCCGTTGGGGGCCGACACCGTGGATTCTCCCGCACGAACCGTGAGAATCAAGAGTCGTTCCGGAGCGCGATCGGAGGTGTGCAAGAACGAGTATGGTCCGGGCCAGGGCTGCATCGCCCGCACCCGGCAGTCGATCTGCCGGGGTGTTTCGTTCCAGTCGATCTCGCCGAGTTCCTTCTTCATTTTGGGGCAGCGGGTGACCTGTGCCGGATCTTGCGGCACCGGACGAACCGTTCCCGATTGAAGTTGCGAGATCGAGTCGGGAACCAAGGCCGCCCCGAGGATTGCCAGACGGTCCTCCAGTTGCCCCGCCGTCTCCTGGGAATCGATCGGCGTGCGAACGATCGACAGCACCGGACCGGCATCGAGTTGAGGCAGAATCTGGATGATGCTGACGCCGGTCTCGGTGTCCCCCTTCCAGATCGCGTACGCAACCGGAGCGGCTCCGCGATGCCGGGGGAGCAGCGAGGCATGCACGTTGATCGCCGCCAGTTTGGGAATTCCCAGCAGTTCCGGCGAGAGGATCTGGCCATAGGCGGCCACGACGAACACGTCGGCATCCAGCCCCCGCAACTCGGCCAGCGATTCCGCGGTGTTCACGTTGGCGGGTTGGAACACCGGAGTGCCGCGAGAAAGAGCGAGATCCTTCATGCGGTTTTCGTGCTGCTTCTTCCGCCCCGGCGCGATCCGGTCGGGTTGGGTATAGAGTGCCGCGACGACATGCCCGGTCGCGTACAAAGTCTCCAACGTCGGCAGGGCGAATTCGCCCGTTCCCATCATCACCAGGCGCAACGGTGTCATTTCTGCTTGAGAACCAATTGTTGCAATTGCGCCTTGATCGCTTCGTCGGGGGGAATCACGCCGCTAGCCTGATTCTGGCGAAACAGACTCTCAAAGTCGGCGACAATGGGGGCGACTTCCCGTTGCCCCGCATCCGACAAGCGATCAATGAACAGTACCCCATCCAGGTGATCGGATTCATGCTGAATCGCCCGGCTTCCCAGCTCGTCAACCGTCAATTCGAAACCCGTGCCATCCAGGTCGAACGCTTCGACGGTGATCTCCTCGGCCCGACGCACGTTGTGATACAGCTTGGGGAGCGAGAGACAACCTTCTTCCGCCTCCTGACTCCCCTTTTTCTTGAGAATCTCGGGGTTGATGAAGACGTGTTCCTGGTCTTTCTCGTTCGGGTCGGCGGTCAGATTCAGAATGAACAGCCGGTAGGGGAGTCCGACCTGGTTCGCCGCCAGCCCGATCCCCTCGGCGGCGTACATCAACTCGAACATCTCCCGAACGATGTCGCGCAGCTCCTGGTCGATCTTCGTGATCGGAGTCGATTTCCACCGCAAGGCGGGGTGGGGGTAGTGAACAATCTGCATGCCGAAAGCGACCAAAAAAAGAACACCGGCGGCAAACCGCCAGTGGTTGGAGAACTCGGAACGACGCGAACCGGTAAGTATAGCGCCCGGTCGTGCGGGGGTCGAGTTCGGCGGCGTGGTCGGCGGCGTCGTGGCTTGGGTCGGCAACTGAAACAACGTAGGCGGCACTCTCTGAGTGCCTGCCCCGGTGTGCGTTCAATGCGAAACAACTCGCCCCGGGGCCATGCGAACAGCCCGGGGCGCTACCGATTTGGCAGCACGTTCAACGTTGGCCATTCATCCAGTGGATTCAGCACCCGGTTTCACGCCCTGCCTGGTGGGTGTCCCACGAGGCCGAATGCTCGAGAAACCCGACGCTGGGCGTTGTTCATCGCCGCCACAATGGCGACGAAGTCCGCCGGCTTGTGGAACACGGTCTCGCGGCGGTTCCCGCGATTCAAAGCGTGATAGATCATCCCGCCAACAGCGGCTCGAGCAGTCCGTGGCCTCCTCGCTTGGTAACCGACGCGAGTCTGGAGTGATGAAGGCGCTTTGTCCCCCTTTTTGCCCTCACCGCGGTTGCGGTGGGAGGTGTTTCGTTTGTCGGCACCGGTGGAATTACGACTGCTGGTACAGCGGCGGATTGCGCCGGTATGGGCGGCGTCTTCGGTGGGGCTGCTGCCGGCTTGAGTGGCGGGAATCTGGCCCAAGGGGCTCTCGGCGGCTTGATTGCGGGGGCCGCGTTCGGCACCATCGCCGGGACAGTGGCGCCCGCTTGCGGAGGGTTGCCCTTCGGCTCAATCGTCGGCGGGTCGGCCGGCGGTTTCGTCGCTGGGGGAATTCAGTCAGCACGGAATGGTAATGACTTTGCCATCGTGACCTATGACGCATACACAGGGGGCTTGGTCGAAGAAGTCACGGGGGGTCCTATTCTACTCATATCAATGAGGCCCGACCCTTTTGGCCGACTTTGGGTGGGCATCCGATTGCGAGACCGTGAGTTGCGTTCTAGAATGCGCCGCCGCGCCGCGTCCTGCCCCAAACTCTGGTGGCTGGCCCCACGGCGCCGCAATGCTGGTCAACGTGCTGTTCAATTTCACGTGATGCGTTGAACCCAGTTGTCGATCTCTGAACTGGCTGGAATATCCAGGGCCGGCGCTCACTTTTTCCCTACAACAGTGATAGTTTCGACGAGAAAATCGATGCTCCATGAGCAACTGTTGCGTTTCATTGCGACACTGTCCTTGCCGGGATGCTGCTTGAGCAGGGACAGGGTAAAGCGATTGAGCCAGGCAAAATTCTCTCGGCCGTTGACGTCGCGGATTCGGGATTCATCTTCCCGATAGGTGACGTCGAGGCACCAGTGGCAGGAATTTTCGATGCCCCAATGGCTGCGAATGGCACGCGCCATTTTCTTGACTCCCATCGGCAGGCTGCTGATGAAGTAACGGGTCTCAGTCGTTTCCTTTCCTTTGCTAATACACGTCAGTATCGCGACGCCGATCGTGAGCAGTCCCTTCCATTTCTCGAAGCCGGGCAGCGTCTTGGGAGCCGGCATTTGAATGTACTCCCGAGTCTCCTTGCGGCCATGTCCCGTTTCTTTCGTGACGTGGCGTCTGGCTTTCACATTGGCGAAGTTGTTATCCATGTTTTCCACGACATAATCGATGACCCCGTCGTGAAGCAATCCCTGGTTTCCTTTCAGTGCCAGAAGATAGTCGGCTTCACCTTCTACAATCTGCTTTGCGATCTCGGTCTGAGTCCCCATGGCGTCGATTGTGATGATCGCCCCCTTGGTACTGATGAGCTTCAATACTGCGGGAATTGCCGTGATTTCATTCGATTTCTGGTCCGTCGCCACTTGTGCCAGAGTGAGTCCGTATTCGCTCGCCCATATCGTGACTGAGTGCAGTGCGGCAAGCCCAGTCTCCGCGTTGTGGCTTCGCCGAAGCGTCTTCCCGTCGACTGCGTATACCGGCTGCACAACGCCGGAAGTGATTTCCGCCGCCGCACGCAATTTTTCCAACCAAGTCGCGAAGCACTCCTGAAATGCACCCGGCTTCAGAGCACAGAGAACTCGCCGAAATACGTCTTTGCAAGGAACACCATTCGGCAGTGGCAGCAGTTCCATGAGCGCGACCCGATTCAGAGCGGCCCATTTGGCAATCCCGGTCGGTCCGCCAGCCCTCGCCAAAACGCCCATAACGGCCAACACCACGACGCTGACGAACGGATGCAAACGGTTCACCTCCGATCGGGGATCTTCGAGCTTCTCGAAATGACACATCACCTCCGCGATCGACAACCGGGCCTCAGACATCGCACGTCCTCCATGAAGATGTTTTGCAACACAACTACGGAGAACTGTGATAGCGAATCCCGGCAAAAAGCGCGAGCTACCCA
>CAMATH010000253.1 GCA_945860955.1 Planctomicrobium piriforme | reverse complement strand
AGCGACTGCGACCCCCGCACCCGAGACCGGATAATGGCAGCGGCCTGAGGCAACTTCTCCACCTCCGTAAACTCGCGCACTCAATCGACGCCTGCGACGAGCGCCGCCGGACCGCGCGCCGACCGCGGGGTTATTGAGCAGTTACCTTTCCACCACCCCTTGGCGAACCAGATCCTGAAGATACATCTTTCCAACGTATCCGGAAACCGATGGATCGAGATTGATGGGATCGCGGGTTGTCGCGACCAGATAGTGATAATTGGGGAACCGCCGTTCGAGTTCGCGGTGGGTCTGGAGATATCCCAGATCGATCTGGTTGCGGACACAAACTGCCGACACAATGGGGCCGGTATGTCCCCGCGAGAGCAATTCCGCCGTCATGGCGTTGTGGGGGGCTTCGCCGGTCCCGGTGGCGAAAAACAACACTGTGTCGGTGGTGGCCATCGGAGCCAGCGTGTAATGGCCGGCAATTTTTTCCGCCAGATGGAGTCGATCGCCTGGCTTCAAACAAAACAGCCGGGGGGTCAGAGCGGGTGGGGGGCCGTCGTTGCGACGCACCAGGGTGATGTAGAACTCCAGAACCGGGTCGAGGTAGGGGGGAGTCACCACACCAGATGGTGTGAGGATGGGAGCGCTGATGGAATAGGCGCGGCGGATGAGGTGGCGACAGTGAACGGCATCAAGCGATTCGGGCTGAGTATCCGGAGCGCGGGCTTCCCATCCACCCAGTCCGATGGTGGCAAACTGACCAGGCATCCAGGCTCTCACGGGGTGATCGGGAAGAACTCGAAAAAACGCGAGATCCCCGTGACAGAAGCGGAGGTCGACGAGGGTCGCGTTGTAGTGGGTCTGACGCAGGGCGGGAATTTCGATCGGGTCAATGGGGAGTGGAGGCACAGTAATGAGGTGAGATCTGGGAGGGTTGGGGATGAAAATCGGGGAACCGGGCTTCCACACTTGCATCTGTTGTACAGACCAATATAATGCGTCACTTCGCGACAAGCGTAACCGCGGGTGTAGCTCAGGGGTAGAGCACCACGTTGCCAACGTGGTTGTCGTGGGTTCAAATCCCATCACCCGCTCTTGCTTGTTGTTACCTGGAACCGGGTTTGGAACCACCGGCCCGCGGGAGAGACGTTCTCCCGCGGGCCGGTTTCCGAATGCGGCGACGCCGGTTGATGGTGTACCCGATTGCCGGGACGAGGCGGCCGGAGGATTGAACGAACTCGGGAAGATCATGAGCGAAGTAGAAAGTGCGGAAGGGGTCGCGACTGCGGAGGCAGCGGGGGCGGTAGGAGTGGGCGGCGAGGGGGGGGCGAATCCAGCGAAGCGGATTGATTTGAAAGTTGAGATTGAAGTCACCGGTCCCTGCCGCAAAAAGGTAAAGGTGACAGTCCCGCGGGCTGAAATCGACCAGAGTCTGGCCAAGTCGATTCGGGAATTGATCGTCTCGGCTGACGTTCCCGGATTTCGCAAAGGCCGGGTTCCCCGGTCGCTCGTGGAAAAGAAGTTCCGCAAAGAGGTGAGCGGTCAGGTTTTGCAGCGGGTGCTGATGCAGAGCCTCGAACAGTTGTCGGAAGAACACAAGCTCGACGCGATCAACGAGCCCGACCTGGATGTCGCCGACCTGGAGATTCCCGAGACGGGCGATTTTGAATTTCAATTCGAAGTCGAAGTGCGTCCGGAATTCGATCTGCCGGACTATTCGGGTCTGAAGGTCCAGCGGCTGGTGCGGGCGATCACAGAAGACGACATCGACACGGCGATCGAGCGGTTCCGCGAACAGAACGCGACGGCTTCTCAGCCAGTGGATACGCCGGCGGTTTTGGGCGATTTCGTCGTCAGCAATGTACGATTCCTGATCAATGGCGAAGAGATCGGTCGACGGAGCGGGGTTGAGATCCGGATCCGTCCTACAATTCAATTCCACGACGCGGTTGTGTCGGACTTCGACACGCTGATGGTCGGAGTGCAGCCGGGAGATCACCGGTCGGCGACTGCG
This sequence comes from Planctomicrobium piriforme, assembly GCA_945860955.1. Lineage (GTDB taxonomy): Bacteria > Planctomycetota > Planctomycetia > Planctomycetales > Planctomycetaceae > UBA10511. Next base: position 2,712 of record CAMATH010000253.1, on the reverse strand, counting down.
ATCATTTCGATGGAAGCGTCCCGGGCCGAGTTGCGGGGCGAGACCGTCACGGTCGAATTCGAGGTGACCGACGTTCGCCGTCAGTCGCTCCCCGATTTGGACGAAAAGTTTTTGGCTGACCTGCAGGTCGATTCCGTCGCCGCGTTGCGTGAACGGATGAAGTCGGTTCTGGAGCGACAGACGCAATTTCGGCAGCGTCAGGCAGTTCGCGATCAGGTGCTGCGACAGATTGGCGAGTCGGCCAATTGGGAACTGCCAGAGGATCTGGTTCTGCGCCAGGTGGAGAACGCGTTGCGACGTGAAGTTCTCGAGATGCGCGAGGCGGGCTATACCGATCAGCAGATCGAAGCCCGAGAATCGCAGATGCGGCAGAATCAAATCTCCGAAACGCGATTGGCGCTCAAGCAGCACTTTATTCTCGACAAACTGGCGACCACTGAAAACATCGTTGTGGAGCCAATCGAGAAGGAGTTCGAGATTCTCAACATGGCTCAGCAGTCGGGTGAGAGTCCCCGAAAGGTGCGGGCGCAGTTGGAACGTCGCGGCATGATGGAGAATCTCGAGGCGCAGATCCGGGAGCGGAAAGCGGTCGATTTCATCATCGGCAAGGCGACCATTGAAGACGTTCCGGACACGACTACGATGAAGGAAGAGGCGTTTGCTGTCGATCTGGCGATCAGTGGTCTGGGTGTGGCTCCGGAAGCCTCCGAGGTCGCCCCCGCCGAAGCCGCCAATTCCTGATTTCTCCACCACTCAAGTCTCTGCGGGACGCCCCGAATCGGGGCGCCCCCGCGTGGATGTGCGAACTCAGTCGCACGTCACCCGCTCTGCAATCGCCCGAGGGAGCAACATGTTTGATTCGTACTCCGGCCTGATGTCCCCATTGAATCAGCGACCGCGCGACTACGCCCGTCAACGGCAGATGACGATTGGCGACCTGTTGCTCGAAAACCGCATCATCTTTCTGGATGGTGTGATCGATTCGGGTAGCGCCAATCTCATTGTGATGAAAATGCTGTTCCTGCAGTCGGAAAACAGGCATCAGGACATCATGCTCTACATCAATTCCCCAGGCGGCTCGGTCAGTGCCACCTTGGCGATTTACGACACCATGCAATACCTCGACTGCCAGGTGCAGACGTATTGTGTCGGCATGGCGGCCAGCGGTGGAGCGATTCTGCTGGCGGGGGGCGTGAAGGGAAAGCGGTTCGCGCTGCCGAATTCCAAAGTGATGATCCACCAGCCTCACGGCTCAGTCGGTGGTCAGGTCTCGGATATTGAAATCCAGGCGAAAGAGATTCTCGAAACCCGCGAGGTGTTGAACGAGATTCTCTCGAGGCACACCGGACAGCCAGTTTCCGTGATCGCCAAAGACACCGAGCGCGACCGCTACCTGTCGGCGGTCCAGGCAAAGGAATACGGTCTGGTCGACGAAGTTCTGACCAAGGCCGCCAAGCCAACGGACAAGAAGTAGTGACAGTCTGGTCGCGGATGTCTTCCATCGACAGCCGCGACACGCGACGCCCCGGGCGAGGCAGCCCGCTCCCCCCGTTCCCTGTTCCGTCCTGCGAGAGTTGAACCGGCCATGTCAATCCTGGTTCCGTACGTTATCGAAAAAAGTGGCCGCGAAGAGCGGGCCATGGACATCTACTCGCGCCTCCTGAAAGATCGGATTATCTTTCTGGGAACGCAGGTGAATGATGTTGTCGCGAACGCGATCGTGGCGCAACTTCTGTACCTGCAGTTCGAAGACGACAAGGCGGACGTCCATTTCTATATCAATTCGCCCGGTGGTTCGATCACCGCCGGCATGGCGATTTACGACACGATGCAGTTCATCAAGTGCGATGTCGCGACTTACTGCATCGGTCAGGCGGCCAGCATGGGAGCGATTCTGCTGGCGGCCGGCGCGCCCGGAAAGCGCAACGCGCTGCCCCACGCCCGCATCATGATCCACCAGCCCTTGGCAGGCATGGAAGGAACCGCGACGGAACTCGAAATTCACGCGAAAGAAGTGATTCGCGTCAAGCAGATCATGAACGAGATTCTGTTCAAGCATACCGGTCAAACCCTGTCAAAGATCGAACAGGACACCGACCGCGACAACTTCATGTCGGCGGAAGAAGCGAAAGAGTACCGCCTGATCGACACCGTTTTGGATCGGCTGCCTGGGGCGGGTGGCTGATCGGCGTTTGGGGGGCAACTTGGCTTAGTTGGTCGGCGGCGGGCCATTGGCGGCTGCGCTTCGGTGCGGATTGGGGTCACTGGCGCAACCGGTTCGCACGTGCGTTCCCGGCATCGACGGATCGCCAGGCGCTGGTGGGTTTCTTATTGGGCGCAATCGATTCTGGTACTGTGGACGCGCAGGTTCACCGCTCGCAAGCCTCTCCCGGGCGTTGTATGCTCACCTCCAAGTCACCCGGTCACGTTGCCGGCACAACGACTGCGGTTCAACCGGCACCCACGTGAACCCTCTTCGGCGATGAGCAACCCCTTCTTCGAGCATCCGATTCTCAACTCGCCGTACGCCTGCCCGGGGCGGCATTGGGAACTCGACGACCAGGGGTAGCAGACGCTGCAAAATATTCCCACTCGCCGGCCGGCCGACTTCATCACTCCGATTCCGAAGCCCAAGAAGCGGTAAGGCGCGAAGACCCAGCAGAGTCTGGTTTTCGACGAAGGGCACGGGCTGTCGACCCAGCAGCAGGAATA
>CAMATH010000252.1 GCA_945860955.1 Planctomicrobium piriforme | reverse complement strand
GCCTGGCTCAATCGCTTTACCCTGTCCCTGCTCAAGCAGCATCCCGGCAAGGACAGTGTCGCAATGAAACGCAACAGTTGCTCATGGAGCATCGATTTTCTCGTCGAAACTATCACTGTTGTAGGGAAAAAGTGAGCGCTGGCCCTGATGGAAACGACGGCAATGGGTCCGCCTCGACCATTGTGTTGAGGCGGTTGATCTCACGATCGGGGCTGTCGATGTTTGAAGCGCGATTGTGGTCGTGTCGAGCACCGCCTTCAACCCCAAATGCATCGGGACGAGACTGGGTTCCCTTGTGGGCAACGAACCGTGCAGGCCGGAATTCCACAAAGTCCTTCGTGGCATCCGGGACAAGTCGTTGTAAAAATCGAGGTCACGCTCTGGTCAGCGACCCGTTGTGACCGCGCCGTACCAAGTCCCTCCGGGAATCGTCCCGCCCCACCTGTCGCAAATCTGCTCCCCACCGGACCTGCCATGCCCATGATCGCGCGCGTCTTCCACTGCTGTCTCGCGGTGATGTTCGGACTTTCCGCCCAGGTTGTGCTGGCTCAAGGCTATCCGCCGATCGAGGCGGCCGGAAAGATGACGCTCCCCGCAGGACTGTCGGCGACTCTTTTCGCCAGCGAGCCGGCGGTGAGGCAGCCGATCTTTTGCAAGTGCGACGATCGGGGGCGTCTCTGGACGATTCAGTATCTGCAATACCCGAACCCCGCCGGCCTGAAACGGGTGAAGGTCGATCGGTTCTCGCGCACCGTCTACGACCGCAAACCCGAACCGCCTCCGCACGGCCCACGCGGTGCCGACCGGATCACAATTCTCGAAGACACCGACCACGACGGGCATGCTGACCAGGTGAAAGACTTCGTCAGCGGACTCAATCTGTGTACGGGGGTGGAATTCGGATACGGGGGGGTGTTCGTGATTCAGGCGCCCTACCTGCTCTTCTACCCAGACCGCGACCGAGACGATATTCCCGATTCCGACCCCGAGGTGCTGCTCGACGGGTTCGGCCTCGAAGACGCCCAGTCGCTCGCCAATCATCTCACCTGGGGACCCGATGGCTGGCTGTATGGCCTGAATGGCAGCACCACGACCTGCAACATTCGGGGGATCGAATTCCAGCAGGGAGTGTGGCGCTATCACCCCGTTTCCAAAGAGTTCGAACTCTTTTGTGAAGGGGGTGGGAATATCTTTGGCCTCACGTTCGACCGCGACGGCAGGCTGTTCTACAGCGCCAATGGCGGACTCTTCTGGCATGGTGTGCAGGGTGCCTATTACGAAAAGAACTTCGGCAAGCATGGGCCACTGCACAATTTGTACGCCTACGGCTATTTGAAAAACGTCCCCCACCAAGGCGAGACGGGTCGACCGAATACCGGTGCGACCATTTACTTGGGCGAGACGTTTCCCGCGGATTTTCGCGACGCGTTCCTGTGTGGCGATTTTCTCAGTCACACCTGTTCCTGGTGGCGGGTCTCCCCCAACGGATCCACGGTGTCGGCCAAACTCGGAGGGCTTCTGCTCGACTCGCACGATTCGTGGTTCGGTGCCACCGATGTCTGTCTGGGCTCCGACGGCGCGGTTTATGTCACCGACTTTCACGACCAGCGGACCGCGCACCCCGACCCCGACGCCAAGTGGGACACGTCCAACGGCCGAATTTATCGAATCCAGGCGACGGGTGCGAAACCCGAGGTGACTTCTGAACTCGCCACCCGTTCGACTTCCGAACTGGTCGAACTGCTCAAGCATCGCAATGGATGGCTGGCACAACGCGCCCGTCGACTGTTGGCGGAACAACACGACTTGCGGGCGATCCCGCTCCTTAAGGAACTTGCGCTGGCGGATGAGAATCCCGAAAACGCGCTGCAAGGGGTGTGGGGACTGCATGGTGTGGGTGGACTGGATGATACAACGGCGCTGGCGCTGCTCTCGCACCGCTCGCAGCATGTGCGAAGCTGGACAGTGCGACTGCTGGGGGATTCGCGAAATGTATCGGCGGAGGTCGCGTTGCGGTTCCGTGAGCTTGCCGAGCGGGATGCCAGTCCTGTGGTGATCTGTCAACTGGCGGCGACCGCGCGCCGACTTCCCGGGGAGATCGCGGTTCCCATCCTCGCCGGGCTGTTGACACGGAACGAACTCGCCGACGATCCCTACATCCCCTGGATGATCTGGTGGGGCGTCGCGGACAGGGCGGTTTCCGACGCTGACCAGCTCGTGCCGTTGTTTTTGAATGAAGGGAGTTGGAAGCTGCGACTGTTCCAGGAAAACCAGCCTCGTCTGATTCGGAGATTTGCCGCCGACGGGTCGGAGGCGGGTTACGTGGAATGCAGCGCACTGCTCCGCAACACACCCGCTGGCGCCCGGCAACTCATGTTGCAGAATCTGTACCTGGGGCTGACAGAACGGGCGCGCGTCTTGGGGGGAGTGGGTGTGGGGGGCCTGTTCGACGCCGTCGCGGCTCCCCCAGGCTCCACGAAACCCGACGAGTCAATGCGACGGAAATTCACTCCCGTCGCGGGCGCGCTGTTGCAGCAGATTCAATCGGAATGGACCTCGAACCGTGACGATCCCTTGAGGCTGCGGCTCGCGCTGGAGTCGGGCCTCGACGGAGCGCGACGTCACATCCAGTCCGGCCTGTTGCCAGGTGCCTCCGCCGACCGTTTGAAGACGCTGCTCGCGATTCTGACCGAATACCCCGACGCACAATGCGTACCGCAATTCCTGGAGCTGTTGGACGCGCGGTCGAAAGACGACTTGACCCTTCCCCTGCTGGGGGCGATGCTGCCCTTTGTGAATGAGCGAATGACCGAACGGCTGCTGGTTCATTACGCCGACCGCTCCGACGCTGTTCAATCGCGAATTCGCGACCTGTTGTTCAGCAAGCCACAATCGACGCTGGCGTTTCTGGGTCGAGTCGGGGAGAAGCAGATCGCTCCCGCGTCGATTCCGCTCGATCAACTCCGTCGGCTCGCGGTATTTGAGAACGAAGTGATCGACGTGCTGGTCCGCAAGCACTGGGGGAACATTCAACCCGGGACACCCGAAGAGAAGCTCGCCGATATCCGCCGATTCACCAACGATCTGCGCGCGGGAACGGGGGACGCGGTCGCGGGCAAGGTGTTGTTCACCAAACACTGCGGCGAATGCCACAAGCTGAAAGGTGCGGGGGGGGAACTCGGACCCGACATCTCGAATACGGTCAAAGGAGACCTCGTCTCGCTGCTGGCGAACATTGTGGACCCGAGTGCCGTCGTGAGGAAAGAGTTCTTGAGTTATGTGATCGTTAACAAATCGGGGGGAGTCACGACGGGCCTGTTGGTGGAGGAAGACGCCGCCAGCGTGACACTTGCCGACGCCAAGAACAAACGGACCCGGATTCCGCGCGATCAGATCGACGAGCTGAAAGAGTCACCAACGTCGATCATGCCGGAACGGCTCTTGGAACAACTCTCGCCCCAAGAGCTGCGCGATCTGTTCGCGTACTTGCGGCAGTGATTTTCGCTGCCCACGCCGTGATTTCACGAACTGTCCATTCCAGGGATTCGTCATGTCGGCACACTACCCGTTGTTCGAAGCGCACGGTTCTCCGCGTGAACTGGGGAGGCAACATGGCGTGCAGGCTGCGGCGCACATCGCGGGATATCTGGATTTTCTCGCGGAGTCGCTGAAACTGAGCCGTGAAACTCTACGGCGCCGCGCTCTCAAGTTCCAGCCACTGTTCGAAGCCCGCTGCCCCGAGTTGCTGGAGGAGGTGGTCGGCCTGGCGGAGGGGGCAGGACTGCCGTTTGCGGATGGACTGGTCGCCCAGATGCGCGGCGAGCTGGCTCAGATGACAGACGGTGCCTGCACGACATTCGCGATTGGTCGTGAAGGGACGACCCGCCAGACAACCCTGATCGGCCAGACGAGCGACAATCCCCCCGAACTGGAACGATTCGGTTACGTTTTGAAATTGAAGCCAACCGACAAGCCGGCGATTCTGATGTGGACGTTTGGAGGGATGCTGGGCTATCACGGCATGAATGAACATGGCGTGGCACACTTCGCGAATGCGCTCGGGGGTGGTCCGGGCTGGACATTCGCGTTGTCCCACTATCCGCTGAAACGGCTGATCCTGGAACAGCGGTCGCTGGAGGGGGTGCTGCGGCTGATGCGGGAGTTTCCGGTCTGTTCGAACGGCAATTACATGCTGGCGGACGGTACCGGGGCGATTCTCGACGTTGAACTCACGAGTGACGGTCCGTTTCTACCGGCTGGCTCCGAACGGTTTCTCGTGCATTCCAATCATTTTTTGTGTCCGGACTTCGCCTGCGACGCGAATTGGCGGCACAGTCTTTCCGACTCGTTCCCGCGACTCGACCGAATGCGGGAGTTGATCGCGGGGAAGTTCGGATCCCTCGACATCGCCGATGTACGGGAGTTCCTCGCCGACCATGCGGGACATCCCGTCAGCATCTGCCGGCATTCGCACACCGGACCGATTGGACCGATGCTGGGATGCGACGGCAAGACGGTCGCGGCGCTGATCGCGGAACCTGAGCAAAGAAAGTTCCACGTGGCGCTCGGCAATCCCTGTGAGAACCGGTTTATGACGTATTCGCTCCCTTAACAGGGTGCACGTCAGCTTTTGCAGTTTGCGTTTGGAAGATTGGATAGTTTGGGTCGACGTGTGAAGGGGCATCCGGGTCGAGTCTCAAGGTGAGCCGCAAGCCGACGATCATCACAAAGTGCTGCGGCACGGACCTGCAGGATGGCTTCGG
>CAMATH010000251.1 GCA_945860955.1 Planctomicrobium piriforme | reverse complement strand
AAGCGACTGCGACCCCCGCACCCGAGACCGGATAATGGCAGCGGCCTGAGGCAACTTCTCCACCTCCGTAAACTCGCGCACTCAATCGACGCCTGCGACGAGCGCCGCCGGACCGCGCGCCGACCGCGGGGTTATTGAGCAGTTACAATGTGAACAGCAACCAATTCAATCCGATCGTGACCAGAATCTGCACGAAGTGCCAGAATACCGGTTGATCGATCCATCTCAGCATCAGAGTGCGGATCGCCGTGAGGACAAGATTCAACAGGAACACCACCAGTACCAGAGTTCCCACCCCCAACAACATGAGAAACGCGACGATACGGTCATGAAGAACCGTCTTTAAAGCACCACCAATACCGCCGCCCGGGTCGACCGGCTCTGCCCAGATACGGGCGATCGCTGCGTCAAGCTGCACAAACACGCCGATGGCGGTTACCAACAGGGTCACCAGCCCGACCGGCCCGCCCACGGCCGCCTGTGTTTCAATGCCGGTCAACAATTTCCGCAGTTGGTCCGCCAACCATGGGCTGCCGCTGCTGTTGACCATCGCCAGGAGTTCGCCCTGCTGGTCTTGAAACGCCGGGGAGACTTTGCTGAGCCGACCCAGTCCCGCCAGCAGCAACAGGCAGATGGGAAAGAGCGACACACTGGCGTAATAGCCCAGGCCAGCACTCAAGAGAAACCCGTCGTCGCGTTGCCAGTGTCCCGCCGAGGATCGTAGTGCGCCCCAGTACTCCGCGATCTTCCGCCTCAACATCACAACCTCCCGGCTGATTGTTCAGACGCCCGCTTCCGCCAACGCCCGTTGTTCCGGTATGGGTTGCACGGTTGTTGGGCGTCGAAGGAGAAGCGGCTGCAAAACCGCTCGAACCTGTTCACTGGCTTTGGAGAGCGTGTCGACCACGCGAACGCCACCCAGGCATCCGATTCGCGCAGCGGCGGTGGTCAAATCATGGGAGTCATTCCACAAACCGACGATCAGGCGTTGTTCCGGGAACTTGTCGCGGAGCCGTTTGCAGACATAACGGGCTTTTTGCGTCGCTCCGGGAGGCATCGCGGAAATGCAAACTACGTCCGCCTTGCGCGTGGCGAGCAACTCGGATAGCTCGCCCGCCAGGACGGTCTTCGAAACGATTTCAGCCTGGTAGCCATTCGACTTAAGGATCTGCGAAAGCATCGCGGCGGCGAGTTCATCGGCGTCATCACGGGCAGGAACAATCAGGATACACGGCTTTTCCAACGTCGTCGCGACGACGAATTCACCCAGGCCACAGTTCTCCTCGGACGCATCGGCCGCCGACGTTGACGTTGTTTCTCGCGGCCGCTCACCCAGCTCTTCGATGGTCTCTTTCAGTCCTTCGTAGATGGCAATCCGCCGGCTCTCATCAATTTCCCCATGGTGCCGATCGGCCTCCGCGAACCCCAGAACGGGAAGCAGAACGGTGTCGTAAACTTCTGCCAACGGACTCCGTTTGAGCGAATCTTCAATCAGTTCCGCGGCTTCTTCCAGATCGCCAGCCAGCAGCCGCTGATAAAGTCGGGTCGGAACCTCAAAGACGGGTTCATTCCCCAGCAGAATATTGAGGAACGCAAGTTGGGGAACGTGCTTTCCCAGGACCAGAAGACAAACAGTTAGCGGCGTCGCCAGCAACAGGCCGACCGAACCCCACAGCCAGGTCCAGAACACCGCCGCCACCAGAACCGCCACCGCCGATATCCCGGTATGTTTGCCGTACAGCCACGGCTCCACGATGTTGCTGATGACAAGTTCCACGACGAGGAACAGGGCCAGCGTGGCCAGGGGGGCGATCCAGTCGGTCGTAATGGCCGCCGCCAGGGCAACTGGCATCGCCGCCGCGATCGGCGCTCCCAGGTAGGGGATGAACCGGAGAGTCGTCGCCAGGATTCCCCAAAGCAGGGCGTTGGGAACGCCGATGAAATATAACCCGCCGGCAATCGTGACGCCAAACCCGAGATTGAGCAGAAACTGCGTCGAGAGGTACCGGCTGACCCGAGTCGCGGCATCTTCCAATGCCTGTGTGGTGACGGTCAGGTGAGAACGCCCGATGAGATGCACGAAGCGATCGCGCAGGTCCTCGCGGCGTATCAGAAAGAATACTACGAGCAGCAGTACCACACCAGCGGCCCCCAGCCCCTCCAGCACCGTTCCGAAAGTCCCACTCAATACCTGCCAGGGACTCGGGGGATTGGAGATCAGGCGAACCGAATATGGTTGGTCGGATCGCCGTCCGGAGTTGTGCTCCGCGTCCCCCGCGGGACCAGTCTTGCCCATTTCGTCCGCGGCCGCCGAAATTCCGTGCAGCGCCGACGCAAGACGCTCGTTGACAAGGTGCAACTTGTCATGGATGTTTTTTTGGTATTCCGGCACCCGTGGGGCCAACTCAGACATCTGGGCGACGGCGGTCCATGTCGCGGCACCGAATATCGCCCCTCCCACAATGACGGTCGCGAACACCGCCGGAATGCGACCGAGACCGCGTCGCTCGAGCCAATCGCAGACGGGGCTGAGAAGGAAGCTCAAAAGGACGGCCAGGGTCAACGGTACCAGAACCCCCTTGGCGAGAAATAGTCCCCCGACGACAACGGCAATCGACGCGAGTATCCATACAGACTTGGCGGGTTGATCAGCGGCGGGCACGCGGTTTCTCCAGGAATCGTGAGTCCATATTTCTGTGTTCCAAGTTCAGACGGTCCCGACAACTCAACCTGCTCAATCTCGTGCCGGCTCCTTAACGGAGCAGTGTCAGAGTACGCGGAGGAATGCCAAAAGTTCGGTTTTCTCCGTCGCCGTCAGCCCGAGTTCCAGAATCAGGTTGAAAAACTCGACACTGTCATCGAGCGTCAGCAGTCGTCCGTCGTGCAGATAGGGGGGCGAGTCTTTGACGCCGCGTAATGGAAATGTCTTGATGGGGCCATCCATCGCGGCGTGTCGACCGTTGATTGTCTGCGGTTCGAAAAATCGCTCCACTTTCAGATTGTGCATCAGGTTGTCAGTGTAGTAGGGAGCCGGATGACAGACTGCGCACTGCGCCTTTCCGAAGAACAGGGTCTGGCCGCTCAACTCAGTCTCGGTCGCCAATTTCGGATCCAGTTTCCCGAATACATTCAGCTTGGGTGCTGGCGGGAAATCCAGCAGTTGCTGGAATTCCGCCATGAAATGCACCTGACTGGCGCGTTCCAGAATGTTGACTCCTTTTTTCGTGGCGAGTACCGGATCGCCGTCGAAGTAGGCGGCTCGCTGTTCGAACTCGGTGAAATCCTCAACACTCTTTAGAGCTCGTTGCGACCCAAACAGCCGCTGTATATTGACGCCCCGCAATGTGGGTGTATCGACACGATGCCGGAACTCTTGTGGCCTAATGTCACCCGCCAGGTGCGTGGCACCGTTAGTATGTCCATTGGCGTGGCAGTCGAAGCAGGCGACGCCGCGACTGGGCCGAAGCGACCGGCGATCGTCGGTTTGGTTGAACTGTTGTTGCATGAACGGAGTCACAAGCAGTCGCACGCCTTCGATTTGTTTCGGATTGAGAACGCTGGCCAGTAACTCATGGTAATTGTCGATGGTCAGCAGCTTTCCCCCGGAGACATCGCCCAGATCGGGTCGCGTCGTCAAAAACATCGGCGGCGGAAATACGGGAATCAGGTGCTCGGGGAGGTCGAATTCGAGATCAAAGCGAGTCAGGTCGCGGGCCTCCTGCTTTTTGATTTCGTCAATGTGAAACTTTGGAAACAGCATCCCCCCTTCGGGATGGTTGGGGTGAGGCAGCGGCAGGAATCCAGCGGGAAAAAGAGCCTGTTCCCGAATTTCTTCAGGTGTCATCTCCGCAAGTCGCTCCCAGGTTTGGCCTTTGGCCAATCGAACTCGCACACCCCCCTGAACCGGCTTGCCCCCGGACATCGCGACCTCCGGTGTCGGATGATCCTCGAGATCATAGCGCATCTTGAGTAAGTCAAGCTGCCGCTTTTGAATGCCCGGCTGCGCCTCGCGCATCTTCACGACAACCTGCTGAAATTTCTCGGACGCGACGCTGTTCACCGGCACACGGACTGGATTCGGTACCGCTTTGTCGGCCGCGTCCTCCGCATAAGCCGCGATTCCAAGCGTCGCCATGAGGGCGAGAACGCCGACTGTGAGCGAGGTGCCTCTTCCTGTTTTCGTAGGATTCATGACGAGCTCTCGTGGCTTGAGACCTGGGTAGGTCGCTTCGATGAAATCTTACGTCGCACCTGACCGTCACGTCCGTAGATGAGCAGATCGCAATTCAGCGATTCTGCGAGGCATCGGCCGATCATGATCGCCGACAGTTGAATTCTGTGTTGGGAATTCGGCTCGTCATCTCCACTCCCGCGGACCGTCCAGCCACCGTTGGCTGGAACGATGTGGACCGCTTCAGCGATCATCATGGATTTGTCCGTGTGTGGGCCATTTTCAAGGAGACGAGGAGAACCAGCACGGCCCCAATCGTCGACATGATCAGTCCCCCCGCATGAAATCCGGGATCCGTCGGATCGTAGCCGGAGAACAATGAGGAGAGATAGCCACCCACCACTGAACCGACCAGTCCCAGAAGCATTGTGGCCAATAGACCCATGGGTTGTCGCCCCGGCATCATCATCCGCGCCAATCCTCCGGCGACAACTCCAATGACCAACCACCACATAAAACTCAAGTAACTGCTCAATAACCCCTCGGAAACTGGTATTTACTCAAAGTCGGTTTTTCGGGGAATGTATGGCGCATGAGCCAGTCAGACCCCCAGCCAATCCAACCGATCGTCATCGCGGGAATCGAGATCCCGGCGGCGGAGCAGACGCC
>CAMATH010000250.1 GCA_945860955.1 Planctomicrobium piriforme | reverse complement strand
CCTTGTTCGACGCCCGAGCGCCCGGCACCACGTGCTGTTCTATTTCTGCGGAGATTTCGAGCGGCACAAGCCAGGCCGCCCGGTCCGGCTTCGCCGCTTCCGACGGCGTCTGGGTCGATACTGAATCTTCCGCCAGGAGTGAACTCGCATCAGCGGCCGTCAAGACCGGGCGCGATTCGTCCTCGGCGGCAAGTGTCGAATCTCCGGACTCAACCGAGCCAACAGCTTCCCTTTTGCCGCTCAGGAAGTCGACGGTCGCGAGCCTTGGGGGTTTCGCCGATTCTGTGGCGAACTCGGCGGGCTGGACGGCGGTCGGAAATAGGCCCGACTCGCGTGCCGCGACACTGTGCTCGTAGACCGACGTGAATTGGCTGTCCTCGGGACACTGCTCGATAGCGGCCCGGATCGGATTGAGGTCGACGTAGACCCTGCACGCCGCGATCGCCGCTTCGTCGCGGAGACGGATCATTTCAAATCAGTGTCGGGATCGTCCCCCATCAACCGCGCCCGACGGACGCACCGGTTGATGCAGTGATAGACCCCCACTTCGGTCGGACCAAACAGCAACTTTCGCGGGATTCGTGCCATGGGGTCATCCGATTCGCAAACCAGCTCGGCGACGGTCCAGCCGTCAAGTCGCGGCATGGACATCAGACAACAAGGGTACAAATATCCACAATTCCGCGTATTCACAACTGCTTCTTTGGACCGATATCCAAGAGTGGCTTTAACCCAAAAATGCAGAACAGGTTGCGATTGACGCGATATTCGCGCATGTATACGCCAGTGCGCTTTTCGGTGGCCAAAAACGAAAGGTCGGCTGGTGGGTGGCCCCGGCTTTTCGGCCGCTTTTCGCCATGCGGCCCCAGCCGCGCACGCGGCTTTCTGGGCATTCTCGCCTTGCCGTTGGCAGCGGGCGACTTTCCGATCACAAGCCTCCGCCGGCTGTACAGCTTCTGGGGTCCACTTCACATCAACCCATACCTATTGCGAGGCGTGCCGAAAAACCACCGAATCTGACACTGCCCGCCGGGGCCGAGAACCCATGCCTTTTCTGGCACGCCCCCGGCGCCCCAGAAACCCCATGCCCTTGATGGGAATCGAGTCTGACCGGACGACTCCGGCCCTGGGGACCGCCGGCGCGCCCGATCAACCGAACGTTATTTGAGACAGCTTTGTTGCTTCGGGATTGACCCGCTTGGGCGACTTTCCGATTCGGTTTCCATGCAAAATCATATTCTCGGTGATTCAATCGAAACTCCGTCGAGCTGAGCATTCCCGCGCAGAGGTCCTGAATGGCGGCAACTCGGTCGACCTTGGAATCGAGGATCCCACATCAGACGCAATCAGAATGGCACCGTTACGGCCCATTCTCAGCGATCTCGACCCGAGGCGTGCCGTTCCATAACGTCCAGCAATTTTACACAGGACGGGTCTGACCGATCCTTCACCAGCGAGGCAGCGGATGCTGCACCGGCAATTGGACCGCGGGGTCACCGGTCACGTAATCGGGGAGCGATAGACTTCGCAGTCCTGACAGCATTCCGTCGAAGGTGTTTTTTCTGACGTTTTCCGCCGTCGGCTCCCCTTTCATGAACATGGTACGGGGGTCGTTTTCGATCTTGTGATTCCAATAACTCTTCTGACCAGTCGCATCCGTCAGTTGCAGAATCAGGGTCGACTTTGTCGCCTGAACGTTTTTGTTCGGGGTGGCGCCAAGCCCGAGTCCGCCGAACTGCATCGTATTCCCGGGCGCTTCGGAATAGACGGCGCGCAGTGTCAACGGTTGACCGTCTTCCGGTTTCAATTTCATCGCGGTCAATCGGCCGATCAACCCCTGCGTCAGCTCCCGCTTCACCTCTTCTGCGTTGGCAAATCGGACTTCGCCGACGTTGACGGCTAGAGTAACACCGGCCCCTGGACGCACAAGATTCGATTCGTCGTTCAGCTTTTCCAATCGCTCGCGGATAGTTGTCCAGGGAATTTCAATCCGTGCGAGTTCGCCCTCGTTGTCGGGTCCATTAACCGACCAGATGCTGCTTTTCACGGGAATGCGCAGCCGGCCGTTCTCCAGTCCATACGGGTTCTCTTCGGTCTGGATTTTCCAAACCGCTTTTCCGCTGACAGCATCAAACAAGATGTTTCCACCCGCAAGCCAGCCCTGCCCATTCTCAAGCCACTGCAGCCCGGGAGAGTTCGAGTAACTGACGGAGGCGACTGAACCCTGCATCGTGGCGGCTTTTTGCGCTTTTCCACTCGCTACGTCGACGACAATGACCGACGTTGCCCCCCCCGCGGTTCCGAGAATGCCGAGCTTCGCGCCATCGGGCGAAAACCGCAGCCCGGATGATCCCGATCCCCCCTCGCAGTATTCACCCGGCGGAACTCGCCCGGCGGCGGCGCAGTTGGTCAGATCGTAAAATCCCAGACCCTCCTTATATCCGTGATCGATCACGAGGAAGCGGGAACCGGGCGAAAGCGCGACCTTTTCGTAATACACCCCTTCTGGAAGGACGCGTTCACGGCCTCGATTACCGGTCGCCAGATCCAGTATCGCCAGCCGATGCACGCCGCTCCCCGTCGACTTGTCGGTTTCAATGACCACAAGCTGATTCGCGGAGACCAGATCGATGTAGTCGATGCTGGATTTGGCTTTTGCGGCCGAAATCGTCTTTGTGAGCTTCGCGTCGCGAACCGACCAGAGTTCGACGTCCGTCTTGCCCGATGGAACCAAGGCGATCAGGGTTCCGTCGGGACTCAGCGCGGATTTCGCCCCCGAGAGTTGCGGTTTCGGCCGGTCGATCTGGCCGACGATTTCGCCCGTCGAGAGGTTCCAGACCCGGAGATAGTCGTTGCCGCCGACCGTTCCGGTGACCGCGAACGGGGCCTTGTAGATCACTTGTGACAACTGTCCGCGGAAGCCGTCGAGCTTCGGCGGCGAGTCTGGCCAGGTGATCGCCCGACTCGGCGGATCGGCGACGACGCTCCACACCGCGGCGGTCACCGGGACATTGGAGCCTCCGAGGGCCACCGCTGGCGCGCCGGCGCCCGCCACAGGACTCGGGCCGGGAGTGACGTTGGGGTCAGGTCGGCTCGCGCGTCCAAAAAATGTCCAAGCCAAAAGTCCACCGATGATCATCATAAGTGCGATTCCGCCGCCGATCACACCGAGAATCAAGCCGACATTTGCTCCCGTCTTTTTCCGCTTGTTGCCGGAAGCACTCGGTTTTCGTCGCGCCGGCCTGGAAGCGGGCGGTGCCTCGTCGTCGTCGTCCGGAATCTGGATTTTCTCACCGCAGTCCTTACAACGGATCACGGTGCCGGCTCTTTCGTCGGGCACACGATACTTTTTGGAACACCCATCGCATTCAACGGTGATCGACATTGATGACGTCCACAAAGTGAATCTTGAACCGACCTTTCCCAGATGGTCTGAATCTGAAACCGATCCACGCTCGGAATAAACGCCACTTTAACAATCCGTTCCCCTCCCCGGAACGGACTCCCTTCGAAACAATTCGCGGCTGTTGTCGCGCCGGTGAATTCACGCCACGTGGTGATGATTCGTCACACCGAAACCACTGTCAGGTTCATACGATCGCCTGACTCCAAAGCCGGGGCCACCCACCAGCCGACATTCCATTTCTGGCCACAGAAAAGCGCACTGACGTATACGCAATCAAGCATTTTGTCAATCACAACCGGTTCTCTAGGTTCAGGTTATGGCGATTTTTGAATCGCAGCCCAAAAAGTCGTGCATGAACACTTGATTACACGCCGAGTAGTGGGTATTTGTATTGGTATTGTCTGATGTCCATGCCTTGAGATGACGGCTGGACCTTCGCCGAACTGGTTTGCGAATCGGATGAACCCATGGCACGAATCCCTCGAAAGCTGCTGTTCGATCCGACCGAGGTCGGGGTCTATCACTGCATCAACCGCTGCGTTCGTCGGGCGCGTTTGATGGGAGACGATCCCTACACTGGGCAGTCGTACGATCACCGCAAGGAATGGCTTGTTGGCCGGATGGAGGAACTCGCCGGGATCATGGCGTGCGAATTCCTGGCGTTTTCGGTGATGGATAATCACTTTCACGTAGTCGTTCGCAATCGGCCCGATCTTGTCGCGAAGTGGAGTGACGAAGAAGTCGCGCGCCGCTGGTATCGGCTCTGCCCGCTACGCTGTGATGCCAACGGCAATCCGGCAGAACCGACCGAGGCGGATCTGGGGATGATCGTCAATTGCCCGGAACGGCTCGCCGAGCGTCGGATGCGATTGTCGAGTCCCTCGTGGATGATGCGATTTTTGACCGAGCGAATCGCGCGAATGGCGAACTCCGAAGACAAAGTTTCGGGTCGTTTTTGGCAGGGAAGATTTGAAATGATCCGTCTTCTTGATGAAGCGGCGATCGCGGCGTGCATGGTCTACGTCGACCTCAATCCCATCCGGGCCGAAATCGCGCAGTGTCCCGAGGAAAGCCGATTCACGTCGGTCTACGAGCGAATTGTCGCGGCACGGGATTCGGGACTCTTTCCATCCGCCATCGAACCCGCCGAATTCGCCACGGAACCGGCAACACCTCCTGGATTCGAGGCCGTCGACGTGCCGAGCGCCCCAGGTGCAACGGGTGCGTTGCATGAGTCGAACGATTCGACACTTGCCGCCGATGACGATTCGCGACAGGTCGTCGCGGCCGTTGGTGCGAGTTCACTCCTGGCGGAAGATTCAGTATCGACCCAGACGCCGTCGGAAGCGGCGAAGCCGGACCGGGCGGCCTGGCTTGTGCCGCTCGAAATCTCCGCAGAAATAGAACAGCACGTGGTGCCGGGCGCTCGGGCGTCGAACAAGG
>CAMATH010000249.1 GCA_945860955.1 Planctomicrobium piriforme | reverse complement strand
GCGATCGCTGCCGCATGATCGAGCGCATTGGGGGATTCCAATTGTGCGATGAGCAGCGTGTGCTCGTTGGCCGCCTTCAGGTACGGCACCATCGGAATCGCGCAGTACGGGTTGTCTCCATTCGCACCGTCCACGCCACGCTCGCCCTGTGGAGCGAACTTCGCCCACCGCACCAGCTCGGCGGCTTCCTCGGCTGACTCACAGCGCGGATACATGATCCCTTGAGCTCCGGCTTCCAGCAGCCGCCCCATGCGCATGAACTCACCTTTGGCAGGTCGCGCGATGACGTCCGACGCTCCGACGCGTGCGGCACGCATCAGATTCGAGGCCGTCTCATCGCTCGTCGAATGATGCTCCAGATCGAGCCAGATCCCGTCGAACCCCAACAAGCTGACGAGCTCATACACACTGGGATCGATGAAGTGGCAACAGGTGATGAGCGCCGGCTCGCCACGCTTCAGTTTGGCTTTGACTCGACTCGGTCGCATGGGTTGGGTCCTTGAAAGGGGATCACTTCACGAACTGCAATGCGAACAGGATCGCGACCATTGCGGCGATCAATAGGTTGCATCGAAACATGCTTCACTCTCCGGTGGATCTGAAGGCGGCATTTAGCGCTGGAATACGCCATGAACCACGCCCGATAAACCCCTTTTTACCGGGGCCGATGGGGTCAAAGTGACGTGCTTGCACTCATGAAAGCACAATAGTACCATTTATTTAGAATTCCAAGAGACCGCTGCCAATTTCCATCCATCCAGGAAAACACCGCCGTGAAGATTCTCGATTGGCTGGTGCTCGCCGGGTACGCCGTGCTGATGCTGGCGGTCGGGGCGTTCTACTCGCGGCAGAACAAGACGGCGGACGACTATCTGCTCGGCGGGCGGAGGATGTCGCCGATCGCGTTGGGCTTGTCGTTGTTCGCGACGCTGGTCAGCACGTTGTCGTACCTCGGCGTACCGGGTGAGATGATCGGCCACGGACCGATGATGGCCACGCAGTTGGCGGCCCATCCGTTGATCTTCTTGATTGTCGGCTACGGCCTGATTCCGCTGCTGATGCGACAGCCGGTGACGAGTGCCTACGAGTTGCTCGAATCGCGTCTGGGAATGAGCATTCGACTGGCCGGGGCGGGCGTCTTCCTGCTGCTGCGTCTGGGTTGGATGGCGACGATTCTGTTCGCGACCAGCAGCGTGGTACTCGTGCCGTTGCTGAAACTCGACCCGCATTGGACCCCCTGGTTGTGCGTCATACTCGGTGTGATCACGACGCTGTATTCATCGACTGGCGGTCTGAAGGCGGTGGTGATGACCGACGCAATCCAGTCGATCACGATGCTGGCGGGAGCTGTCGTCACCGTGGCGGTGATCACCGTTCAGATGGGAGGCGTCAGCGCGTGGTGGCCGACCGCGTGGCCCAGTCACTGGCAAGATCCGACTTGGGGCTTCGATCCCGACGCGCGCGTGTCATTCGGCATGCTGATGCTTTCAACGACGCTGTGGTACGTCTGCACGAACGGCTCGGACCAGATGTCGATCCAGCGATTCCTTTCGACACGAGATGCGCGGGCCGCTCGCCAGACATTGCTCGTCGCGCAGGTCACGGATGGGTCGGTCTCGCTGTTGTTGGGGCTGACAGGCATTGCGATTCTGGGCTTCTACCAAGCCCATCCGCCCGAACTCGCCGCGGGCGAGACGCTGCATTCGATCGGCGATCAGCTCTTTCCCAGATTCATCATGACGCAGATGCCGGCGGGGCTGTCGGGACTGGTGCTGGCCGCGATTCTGTCCGCCGCGCTCTCCAGCCTCTCTTCCGGCGTGAACTCGGCGTGTGCCGTGCTGGAGAAAGATTTTCTGTCGAGACGGGCGGGACACTCGTCTTCGGACACGGCGACCGTGTCGCGTCTGAAATGGCTGACTTGGCTAGTCGCCGCCATCGCCGTCGCGCTGAGCATGCTCAATCTGCTGTTTGTCGGGAACCTCGTCGAGCGTTGCTTCAAGCTGATCAACCTGCTGACCGCTCCGCTGTTCGTGCTCTTCTTTCTGGCGCTGTTTGTCCGCTGGGCCAATGCCTTCGGAGCCTGGCTGGGCTTGCTGGCCAGCGTCGCCACCGCAGTATCGATCGCGTACTCGAAAGACCTCGGCCTGCCGCTGACCGTCAGCTTTGTGTGGATCATTCCCTGCTCACTGCTGGTCGGAATCACGGTGGGTGCTGTTGCCAGCGGCATCGCAGGACGAACTCGAAACCTCGACCACGGAGAAGGTAAGGCCAACGTATGAGACGTTATCCCAGTTGCATCATGGCGACGTGCTGCGTCCCCTGGACCGATGAGGATCGATTCGACGAGCCCGTGTTTCGTCGCGGTGTCCGGCAGGCGCTGCAGGGGACGCCGTACTTGTATGTCTTCGGCACTGCTGGTGAAGGCTATGCCGTGACGGACCGGCAGTTCGATGAGATCGTCTCGGCGTTTGCGGACGAAATGCAGCAGGCGGGGGCCGAGCCGATGGTCGGCGTGATCCACCTGTCGCTCGGCACGATCCTCGAACGCATTCAGCGCTGCATCGAACGGGGCGTCCGGCAGTTTCAGATTTCGTTGCCGAGCTGGAGCGCATTGAACGACCGCGAATTGTTCGACTTCTTCGAGCGCGTGTGCGGCCCTTTCCCCGACTGCCGGTTCATGCACTACAACCTGCCGCGCGTCAAACGGCTTGTGACGGGCAAAGAATACGGACGCCTGGCCGCCGCTCATCCGAACCTCGTCGCGACGAAGAACACGAGCGATTCGCTGTCACACATCCGCAGCCTGCTCGACGACGCTCCGCAGTTGCAGCACTTCCTGTCTGAGGCCGGTTACGCCTACGGATCGCAGTTCGGTGAATGCGGCATTCTGGCCTCGTTCGTCATGAATTGGCCGAAGCTGCGAGCACTCTTCGTCGCTGGCAAATCAAACGACCGCGCCCGTCTGCCGACTCTGCAACGGGAGCTGGACATCGTGCTCCAGACCCTGTTTGAAGCCGTTCCCGCCGGTCGCATCGACGGCGCGTACGACAAGCTCTTCGCCAAGTTGTACGACCCAGACTTTCCGCTCCGCTTGCTCCCGCCTTACGTCGGAGCGAGCGACGACGAGTATCAAACATTCCATCGCTTGCTCGCTGAGCGACTGCCGGAATGGATTCCGAGCGAACCAGCAGCGAATTGACACCGAGATTCGTCCCTGACAATGCAGTGTCCCAGGAAAGGAACGCCAAATGATCTTCGAGGCCGAAAAACAGCATTACGATCAACATGGATTTGTGATCGTGCGACAGTTACTGGGTTACCAGGACTTCGCGGAACTGAAGGAGAATCTCGACCGCTACATCCGGGACGTCGTGACGACGCTGCCCGACGGGGACGCCTTCTATCAGGATCGCTCCCGCCCCGAGACGCTCAAGCAGATGCAGCGAATGGGTGGCGACCCCTACTTTCGCGAGTACGTCCATCATCCCAAGTGGAAGGCCGTGGCCGAGACACTGATCGGCGAGCCCGCCAAAGTCGATCAGCCGGAATGGTTCAACAAGCCGCCCGGCACGCGTCACGTCACACCTCCACACCAGGACAACTACTACTTCTGTCTGGAGCCCGCGAACGTCCTGACGATGTGGTTGGCTCTCGATCCGGTCGATGCGGAAAACGGCTGCCTACGCTATGTCGATGGCTCGCATCTGCGCGGCTATCGCAAGCACGCCAAGTCGCAGATCCTGGGGTTCTCACAGGGGATCAACGACTTCACGACGGATGATTTCAATCGCGAAGTGGCCGCGATCATGCAGCCGGGCGATGTGGCCGTTCATCATGGGATGATGATTCATCGAGCCGATTCAAATCTGTCGCAGACTCGCCATCGGCGTTCCTTCGCGATGGTGTTCACGGGGGTCTCGTGCCAGCGGGACGAAGAAGCCTTCGCTCGATACTCGGCGTCAGCGCGTGAGCAGCATAGCGCGATGGGTCTCAAGACCTGAGGAGCGACGGCGATGATTGACCTTTCGAAATGTTCGGCGGCCTCTCCGCTGGTGCAGACGGTCGCTGCGGACCCCGGAACGTTGTGGTCCAAGGAGTCGGCGGTGGCGATCGACGCACCGCCGGACTCCGACGCCAATCCTCGTCCCGAAGCCACATGGCCCGGCGAAGATCTTCGTACCGGCCTGTGCGGTGTCGTGTCACCGCGAGTGTTAGCGCTGCCCGGCGGCGGCTTCCGCATGTACTACTCGCAGATACTTCCACGTCCCGGTTTCCCGGCCGGAGCGAACGACTATGACAACGCTTCGACCCGCATCCTGAGCGCATTTTCTTCGGACGGCACGAAGTGGGTTCCCGAACCAGGTGTGAGGCTTTCGCCGCAGGAAGGCGGAGCGGGCGATTTCCGCGTCGTGTCGTCGGAAGTCGTTCCCATCGGTGATGGATGCCGGTTGCGCATGTACTTCGAATGCTGCGCGGGATCTCAGGCGGTGACGAATTCGATCCGCAGCGCCATCTCGACCGACGGCGGACTCGATTGGACGCCCGAGCCGGGTGCGAGATGGGAAATCGCGGGCCGTAATCTTTCGGCACCACGCATCGTCTTTCTGAGCGACGGCCGCTGCCGGCTGTACTGCGTCGAGCGAGGTCGCGGCATCATCAGCGCCGTGTCGGATGACGGCGGCCTCGTGTTCCATCCCGAGCCCGGCGTGCGAGTCGCTCAAAACGGAGCGTTCGACTCGCACGCGGCATTCGCGCCTGAGATCCTTCGCGTCGCGACTGACCGTTATGTGATGTACTACGCGGGATACGCTCAGCCGAATCGAGCGTACATCCTGCGGGCCGTCTCCGACGA
>CAMATH010000248.1 GCA_945860955.1 Planctomicrobium piriforme | reverse complement strand
AACCCGGTTACGCATTGGGGGGAGTTGTCGGCGGGGGGCCTGCCGAGAAGGGGGGACTCAAGGGGGGAGACAACATCATCCAACTCGGGCCGAACAAGATCACCAACCTCGACGACTTCGACGCGGCCCTGCGACGTTTCGCACCGGGCGATGTGGTCGAAGTGACTGTCGAGCGCGGGAACGAAAAGGTCACCGTCAAGGTGACGTTGGATAAGCCGCGGTAAGACACCCCTGTTCACAATCCCACATCAAGGACGCCCGACCTGATACCTTGGTGACAGGTGGGGCGTCTTCATTTCCGCAGCATCGTCCCGGCACTTGTCGTAGGATCTCTATAGGTCCAGCGTGCCTTGACCGGTAACTCGGATTGAAGCATCTTCCACGCCGCGGACACAAGCTGGGCTACTTGGAATAGGCGTCTTTGGCAAACCTTGAGAAACGCCCCCTGGCTCTTGTCGGCGGCTGTGATTCCTCGCGATTGACATACTGCGACAATGTGGCGGACGGCGTTCCTACGACGCCGCGGTCTGGACGCCCGACGGCAGAGTAGAGTGGAGACAGATTGAAACAGCGAATCGGAAACGACGGCTCTCAAGACGCTGTAGTCAAACACCGGGTGACGTTTACCGACCTGGCCGTCGGCTGCGCCGTCGGGCGCGACGCCGCAGGAGCGTGGTCGCGACAAAGGACAATGTGGCGCACTACATTCCTACGACGCCGCGTCGTGCTGATTGCTGGCGGCCTCTACGTCCCCTTGTAGCTGAGCAGAGGGCGCAGCCGTCGGATGATCTTCACCAGATCTTTCTGGGCTCGCAGCACGGTTTCGATGTCTTTATACGCCTCGGGAGCTTCCTCCCGCAAAACGCCGCTGCGCCGGTGATCGAATCGGACTCCCTGAAGCTGTCGCTCGAATGCTCCGATCCCGATCGACTGCCTGGCGGCCGTTCGACTGAGTAGCCGGCCCGCGCCATGAGAACACGAATTCAGCGACTCCGCGCATCCGCGACCAGAGACGTGAAAGGTCGAGGTTCCCATCGAACCAGGGATGATCCCCGCCTCCCCAGCGGCAGCCGATTGCGCCCCCTTGCGGTGAATCCACAACTCCTCGCCGAAATGACTTTCGCGCCGAACATGGTCGTGATCGCTCTGGATCAGCGTCGACCAGTCGATCGTCGTTGAAAATCCTTCCCTGAAAGTCGATTCCACCGCACGCAGCATCGCCAGTCGATTTTCCGCCGCATAGGTTCGCGCCCACGCGACATTCCCCAGGTAAGCACAGCCGGCTGCGGTGTCAGCGTCGAGGCACGCCAGTCCCGCGACTTGGCGTGCGCCATGCGTACTCTGGCGCGTGATCGCCTGTCCCATTCCGCGCGAACCGCTATGGACCAGCACCCAAAGCCGCTGGTTTTCATCAGCCTGCAACTCCAGAAAATGGTTACCACGTCCCAGCGTTCCCAGTTGAACTCGGCCGTCGCGGTTCAACTGGTTCTCAAGCGACGAGTGGCTCAATTTCATTCCGTCCAGGGTGGGTGGCAGTTCCTGACGAACGGGATGCCGGTTGGACGGAATGTGGCGGTAGAAAGACGCGAGCAGCCCGGCGGCCGCGCGATCCTCGTCGATCAATTCGGCGGTGGCATTCAAAGCGACAGCAGCCATGCCGCAGCCAATGTCACCACCGACCGCCGCTGGATAGATCAAGGTCTTGGTCGCGACAACGGCTCCAACACAACTATCACCTGCCAGATGAACATCTGGCAAAACGACAACGTGCCGCACGTCGTCCGCTTGACGCAATCGCTCGATCGATCGGCTGACGTCGCGAGGCAGTGGTTCCGCGGACCAGATCCGCAACCTGGCTGGGGATTCGTTCATCGCGACTCCTCCGCGCTTTCATCGGGGGGAGCGCTCTGGGATCTCAGAACTTGAAACATCAATAGGGGGGCACGCTTCCGGGTGATGGCCCCGGCCACCTCGCTCCGCAACCAACCCGACAGCTTCGCCAGTCGGGCTTGGATCTCGACCAGGTCGCATTGATCGGGCGGGATGTCGACGACAACGGTCACCAGCAGAGTGGTCGGTGCCACGCTGGCGACCGAGACAATCCGAACCCTTTCCAGCAGATCGTCCCGAATTTCGCCCGAGAAGATCTGATCCAGTGTCTTCTGGACCTGGCGGCAGAGTTGTTGTGTCTTTCGTCCCGCTTTGTCGCGTTTTCATCGCGACTGGAAGTACTCCCGGGGATCGACCCCGTCGTCGTCGTGCAATTCGCCACACAGCGCGCGAAGCCGCTCACGCTGTTGTTTGTCGTGGGCCATGAAACTCTCATCAGGAAGAAAGTGAAGTCGGCGCGCAGCCTGTGCGACTGCCGGGCCGAATCGGGTCGGCAGACTGGAGAGAGAGTGCGAACCTCAGCCTGATGAGAAACGCCGAGCGACTTAGACAGCTCGAAGCGCTCCGCAGGACGTGAGGCTCAGCGGCACGGAGGGGAGTTGGATTGAATGCATGGCATCACCTTAGGTCAGACTGGGGCCGGGAGAGTCACAGATACCCCTGGTGGGGGAGTTTCGACGGTGTCAACCGAAGACATCACGAATCTGTTTCGGGTTCGCGCTCATTCTCGTGCCGGGCGAGCGATCGATTCGACAATCACGCCGAAGAAATTGGAAAAGGCGTTACCCGAGAGTGTCAACTACGCCGCCTTCGACGTAAACCCAATAAAAAAGGCCACTTGCGAACATTTCGCAAGTGGCCTGATGATGGAGGCGGCGGGAATTGAACCC
The DNA here is from genome assembly GCA_945860955.1 of Planctomicrobium piriforme. Taxonomy (GTDB): domain Bacteria; phylum Planctomycetota; class Planctomycetia; order Planctomycetales; family Planctomycetaceae; genus UBA10511. The sequence goes on along the minus strand of CAMATH010000248.1, from coordinate 2,135 downwards.
GCGTCCTGAGACACCTTGGACGAAGCCTCTACGTGCATAGTCGCTTGATTCCGTCGCGTCGGCAGGCTCACTCGACAAGGCCCGTCCGACACCAACCGGTCACAACTCTCTCGTGCCGCGCGTAACCCGTATTGACGCGGAACCAGCCTGAATTTTTGTCCGGCCTCTGGACTCCTCAGGCGGGGATTCCTCAGCCGGGACTACCTATAACTAGGCAGCCAGAGCAAAGCTCTTATCAGCAGTTGTTGTTTGATCAGCTTTTAACGTGGCCAACTGATCAACCACGGCACGCCACCTCGACCTGTAGTAATCCAGTCGAAACCGTTCGCCCCCGAATTCGGGACGTGACAGACCGCGTGGCCGCAGCCTGCTGGGACAATTGTCGCGTGTGGGAGAGACGGAGTCAACTCGGATTCGATCCGCCCGGCTCCCAATCTATTCTCCCGTCAGCATCCCAATCTTCAATTCGGGCAATCCGTCGGCGGGAACCGCAATCCGATAGCCGGGTGCGGTTCGATAGCGCAGAGGTGCCCGTTCAGGTTCAACCTCGACCACCTGCCCCGGATTCGACGGATGGGGCTTGGTCTTGAGTGTGGTGACCATCACGTTGTGACTGCCCACGACGGCCCCCCTGTCCCCCGCCATGGTCTCCAGCCGAAAATTCCCGTCGGCGTCGGTAACAGCGAATGACATGGGGCCGGGTTCGGGTATTCCCTTATCCCCCTGGGGGTTGAACGTGATCTTCGCCCCGACGACCGGTTTTCCGTCCAGCGTCAGTTGGCCGGCAACCTTCGCCAGTTTGTAGGTCGGACCGCCGCATCCAACGACAAGCCCGCACAAGGCGATCAGAAACGAAGAACCCAGTCTAGAACTCACTGAAGAGCTCCTTGCCATCCACCGTCCCCAGCGACTCAAACAGGAGTCCGTCGATGTTTTCGCTCATGGTACGTACCGAGCCGTCCGCCATCAGACCGTTCATGCTGCCACCGTGCAGCGCCCCCAGCGCACGGTGACATTTTGCGCTGATCACCGTGTTCTTCACGCAGAGGTCGTGATTCGGGGTCCGCAGAAACTGATCGCGGTCGACCAGAGAGAGGTTGTGATAACGCCAACTGCTGCTCCAAAAGGTGCGGAATCCTGGATCCGTCAGCGTATGGTATTCCCCCACAATCAACACATGGCTCACGCCATCCGAGAGTGAATCGAACGATTCGCATCGCAACCCTCCCGGACCGACGACGTGGAATGCCCCTCGGGTGTGGTGATTCGTGAGCAAATCAAAGTCGGCCGCCGAGTCCCAGGCGGCGAATACGCTGGCATTGGGATCGCTACGGCCTTCGATTCCCCGATAGGAACCGGCGGACATTTCAATGCTCCACGAATCGGGGGTCGCCGCCCGGTCCGCGTTGATGTCCGACGGACAGCGCATGGACTGCATCGGAGTCCTCAACCACGCTCGGTTCGGATCGTTCCGATTTTTTTCGGTCCCTTTGTACTCGTAAAACATCGGGGCCTGATCGAGCTGGGGCAGAATCGCAATCGCCCAGTTGATGTAGTCTTCGTCGTCGATCTTGTCTTTGTAGCCCACCGGGGTGATCTTCCCTGGGGGAAGCAGCCGAAACGCGTCGTGATACGCGTGAATCGCGACGCCGATCTGATGCAGATTATTGCGACATTGCGTCTTGCGTGCCGACTCGCGTGCCTGTTGGACCGCAGGGAGGAGAAGCGCGACGAGGATGCCGATGATCGCGATCACCACCAGCAACTCAATGAGCGTGAACGCACGGCGACGCAGGGGGCGCGACATGTCGTACTCCTGCCGGTCGACACGACAACCACAATCAGAGCCGATCGCAGGCGCGAAAGAGAAAGACTCTGCTGAAAAGGACGTTGGCAAGAGCCGGCATGGTCATGATACGCGTGGTTTTCCGGGAGTGCAATTGGATTTTCTAGAGAAATTCTCGCCGCCTTCATCTGGTCTTCCTGTGGGGTGCACGTCAGCTTTTGCAGTTTGCGTTTGGAAGATTGGATAGTTTGGGTCGACGTGTGAAGGGGCATCCGGGTCGAGTCTCAAGGTGAGCCGCAAGCCGACGATCATCACAAAGTGCTGCGGCACGGACCTGCAGGATGGCTTC
>CAMATH010000247.1 GCA_945860955.1 Planctomicrobium piriforme | reverse complement strand
TTGGTCGCTGGCCGTCGCATCCCATCGGTACGACCGAAAAAGAAATCTGTCGATCAGTGAATCGTCGATTGGAAGCCAAACGGCGACCCCGGCAGGGGTCGAATCGATTAGCCCCGGGTCGTTGCCGCGTCAGCGGAAACGACCCGGGGGTTGGCGACAACGCGAGAATCGACCCCGGCAGGGGTCGTAGACGATGTGGACGCGCGGCGGGAAGTTGGCGTTTGAGCGAAATGTGTTTGGGAAGTCGAGCGACGGCGAATGTGACCCCTGCCGGGGTCAGACGCTTTGGCGGCCGAAACCCCGGGTCACCATCGCTGCGCGATCGTGACCCGGGGCTAATCGATTTGACCCCTGCCGGGGTCGCGTCCTCGGACGTGTGGCGTGGAGAATCTGGTTCTCGCGAAACGCCTGGAGGGAGTCTCGTTGAATACCTTCCACGCTCCGTTCACTTGCTGCCGACTCCCCTCCACCACATGGCGCGCCGGGCGAAATCACGGTATTGATCTTGGACAGGTACTTACCACAGCGCATGTCGCCTCGAACCCCCTTTCCTTTTTTGGTTTTTTCGTGTGTTTCGTGCCTTTCGTGGTTCCCAACTTCTGCTCACACCGTGAGCGAGCGATTCGACGCTGTACCGGACGATTTCGCATGTGCGATGACCGAGCCCGTTGTTTGCTCGTGGTTTGACGGACAATCGGAACCACGAAAGGCACGAAACACACGAAAGGTATACACAAAAATCAACCTCAAGACCCCATCCACCTCAAGTACAATGTCGCGTTTTCCGCCGTGCTGAGTCTAAAACCCACGCTACCCTCCCTTTCATCCGGCATCCCACGAACTGAAGAGGTCAAACCGGCCTTGCCCCGCAGTGGCGGATTGCGTCGCAAGCTGTTCATGCGGTATCTTGCGGCGATGCCGGGAGCGTATGCACGCCCGCCGCGCGAGGTTCTGCCAGTCACGCGTTCAACTGGATCTGGAGTTCGGCCATGTCGACTAAAGGGAAGCCCATTCACCGCCGCGGGTTTTTGAAGACCGCGCTCTCCGCCGGGGCCGCCGCCATCGCGGCTCCCACCATCATCCCGAGTTCGGCCCTGGGACTCGACGGCAACGTCGCCCCCAGCGAACGGGTGATTTTGGGCGGGATCGGAATCGGAAACCGGGGAACGTACGACCTGGGATGTTTCCTCGATCAGAAAGACGTGCAGTTCGCCGCCGTTTGCGATGTGAAAGAAGCCCGGCGGGTCGCGGTCAAGAAAATCGCCGACGGACGGTATGGCAACGACAATTGCGCGATGTATCGCGATTTCCGCGAACTGCTGGACCGCAGCGACATCGACGCCGTGCTGATCGCCACCGGCCCCAACTGGCACGCGACAGCCGCCATGACCGCCGCCAAAGCGGGCAAAGATATGTACTGTGAAAAGCCCTGTACGAAGAACATCGAACAGAGCCTGATTCTGAAGGACACGATGAAGCGGACGGGGCGGGTGTTTCAGGCCGGCACTCAACGCCGCAACCTGCCGCACTTCGCATTCGCCTGTGAACTGGCCCGGACGGGCAAGCTCGGGAAACTGACCAAGGTCTACGCGCATCCCGCCGGCATGCAGGCGATGACCAGCGGCTGGCTCCTCCCGGAGACGGAACCGAACAAGGATGTGGTCGACTGGGACATGTACCTCGGCCCCGCAGCGTGGCGTCCGTTCAATCCCAAACTGCTCGACGGGTTCAACTTTGAAAAGGGAGGCGGACTCGTGGGAGGTGGCGTCCTCGAGTGGGGTTCCCACTGCGTCGACTTGTGCCAGTGGGCGGTGGGCGATTGTCTTCCCCCGGTCGAGTACAACGCCCCGAAAGATGGTCAACTGGTCGCCCGGTATGAAAACGGCACCGAGCTGATCTTCCGCGAAAACGGTTGGATTCCGCTGGGATCCTGCCCGGTCCGGTTCGAAGGGGAAAATGGTTGGGTCGAGGCGGGCGACAGTGGCAAGATGGTTCTCAGTTCCCCCGCTCTGCTGGCGGGGCGAAAGGTCGCCGAGATCGAAAACTACCCCGCGACCTTCCATGTTCGTGATTTCCTCGACTGCGTGAAAACCCGCAGCCAGCCCAAGGGGAATGCCGAGGCCGCGTGCAACGCCCACATCGCCTGCCATGCGGCGAACGTCGCACTGTACCTGAATCGGCAGGTGAAGTTTGACAACGTGAAGAACGAATTCGTCGGAGACGCCGAGGCGAATCGCCTGCGGTCGGAAGCTCTGCGGGAACCGTGGCGGCTGTAGATCCCAAACAGGATCGAACCGACCACAAAAACTCTCGTTCCCCCCCCGAATCGCATCGCGGTCGGGGCTTCTCCGCACAAGACGCACTCCTTGGAATCGGCTTAGAGGATTCACACCATGCCTACGATTCGACAATTCGCGTTCACAATCGCCTGTTGTGCCGCTCTGCTCTGCCTGTCTTCGGGAATCACCCGGGCCGGCGACGGCCAGACACCCAAAGAAAAAGAACTGCTCGCCCTGCTGCGTTCCGACGCGGCACCGGCAGACAAAGCCGTGACCTGCAAACACCTCGCCGTCTATGGTTCGGTCGATGCGGTTCCCGATCTCGCGAAGCTGCTCCCGAACGAACAGCTTTCGTCGTGGGCGCGAATCGCGCTCGAAGCGATTCCCGGCCCGGAAGCCGACGAGGCGTTGCGGAAAGGGAGCGAAACCCTGGAAGGCCGGCTGCTGGTCGGCACGCTGAATTCGATTGGATTCCGTCGCGACGCGCTAGCGGTTGACCTGCTGACAGGCCGACTCGCCGACAAGGACGCGGAGGTCGCCTCCGCGGCGGCCGTCGCTTTGGGACGCGTCGGGAACGACGGCGCATCCAAGGCGTTGCGCGCCGCGCTGGCCACCACGGAAGGAAAGACGCGATCGGCGGTCGCGGAAGGGTTGGTGCTGGTCGCCGAGCGCCGGCACAGCGAAGGCAAGGGGGCCGAGGCGGCGGAAATCTACGACGAAGTCCGTAAAGCCGACGTTCCCAAACAACGCAAAATCGAAGCGACCCGCGGGGCGATTCTGTCCCGCAACGACGAGGGGATTCCGCTGCTGCTGGAACTGCTGGCGTCGGAAGACAAGGCGATGTTCCAGTTGGCGCTGGGCACCATCCGGGAGTTCCCTGGCAACGCGGTCGACAAGTCTCTCGCCGCCGAGATTGCGAAAGCAACTCCCGAACGTGGGGCGCTGCTGATTGGCGCGATGGCCGATCGCCGCGCGACCGTCGATCTCGCCGCGATTCAGTCCGCCGCCGGCACGGGACCGAAAGCGGTTCGTCTGGCCGCCCTTGCCGCTTTGCGACGCGTGGGGAATGACGGAAGCCTCGCTTCGCTCTTGGAAATCGCTCTCGACGCTGATGCCGAATTGGCTCAGACGGCCAAGGAGGCCCTCTCGGAACTGCAAGGGGACAAGATCAACTCGGCGATCGTCACGCTGCTGGCGAACGCCCAAGGGAAGACGCATCCGCTGTTGCTCGATCTGGTCGCACAACGGCGAATCGCCGCGATTGATGAAGTGCTGAAAGCGGTCGACAACTCCGACAAGACCATTCGGACCGCGGCACTGACCGCGCTGGGGGCGATCGTCGACCTCGAAAAACTCCCAGTGCTGATCGGCCAGGTTGTGAAGCCGAAATTCGAGGAAGACTCGGCTGCCGCGCAACTCGCCCTGAAGACCGCCTGCGTGCGGATGCCCGATCGTGAGGCGTGTGCCACACAGCTCGCGACCGCGCTGGAGAGCGTTCCGTCCGCCACCAAAACGATGTTGCTGGAGACCCTCGCCGCTGTGGGTGGGACCAAGGCGCTCGAAACGGTCGGCACCGCCGCCCGCAGCAAAGACGCCACAATGCAGGATGTCGCCAGCCGACTCCTGGGGAAATGGATGACCGACGACGCGGCTCCCGTGCTGCTCGACCTGACCAAGACCGCGCCGAGTGAGAAATACCAGTTGCGGGCCCTCCGCGGCTACATCCGCATTGCCAACCAGTTCGTGTTGCCGATTGATCAGCGGATGGAATTGTGCCGAACGGCGTACGCTGCCTCGAAGCAGCCCGCCGAAAAGAAGTTGGTTCTCGAGATCGTCAAGCGTTATCCGACGGTCGATGGCATGAAGCTGGCGATCTCGGCGAGCGAATCGGCCGACGTGAAGGACGAAGCCAAGGGGGCCGCCCTGGTCATCGCCCAAAAGATCGGCGGCAAAGTTCCCGAGGTCCGCGACCTTCTGGCCAAGATCGACATCCCGAAGGTGAACCTGGAGATTGTGAAAGCGACCTACGGCGGTGGTGCGACGCAGAAGGACGTGACCGAGATCGTCCAGAAGGCGGCGACCGACCTGCCGATGGTCACGCTGGCGAATACCAGCTTCAACGCCGCGTTCGGTGGCGACCCGATTCCCGGGACGGCGAAGCAGCTCAAGATCCAGTACAAGATCAACGGCAAACCAGGCGAAGCGAGCTTCGCCGAGGATGCGCTGATCATTCTGCCGATGCCGAAGTAGGGAACCGGGAAACACCACGGCCATAGCAAGAATTCAGTTGCGAATTGTCATCTACTGACTCCACATTCACCGCAAGTTAACCAGCAGGACTTCGAAGTATGCAAACGGAGCTTCTTTCGCTTTCGAAAGTGTTCACTGAGAACATATTCCGAATCCCCGACTACCAGCGCGGCTATTCGTGGAGTGATCGTCAGCTAAAGGATTTTTGGTCGGACATCACGCTGCTCGCCCCAGGGGAAGATCACTACACCGGGTAACCGTTCACGGGTCGGAATGATCCGAGGGACAATTTGGCCTTCGCGCAAACGGAAAAATCAGCGACATCACCGCCATGTCGCTGTCGCAACCTCCGATCACTCCCGAACAGATCGCCGCCTTGCCGCCCGAGTTTCGGGCTT
>CAMATH010000246.1 GCA_945860955.1 Planctomicrobium piriforme | reverse complement strand
CGGCCCGCTGTGCGAACTCCGTCCCATGACGCACTCGGGGCTGGCGCAACCTCCCAAGCGAGCCGGCCGTCGTGAATTGAATCGGCCCTCGTCGGGGCTTCGCCTCTTCGCCGCGACTCCCACCGGAACTCTCGCCATTCCGCGACGCCCCTCGTCGTGTTGTTTTCTGACAGGATGAAACTCGTTGTGAGTCCTGGGGCATGCCCCAGTGCGTCGTTCTGTCGGCGGAGGCACAGCGGGGGCCGTCTTTCAGAGAAAGACGGCTACGGAGTGTCATCAGGGTTTCACGGTTTCGTGACCTTCCCCCGGGTTGGATGACTTCATCCAGAACAGCCGATATACTCCCTCCCGACCCGTTCCCTTGGTTCTTTCGGACACCGGCCCCGCTGTTGAGATGAGCATACCGACGATTGTTCCCGGCCAGACCCGTGTGGGTTGGATTGGTACCGGCGTGATGGGTTCGAGCATGGTCGGGCACCTGATGGCCGCCGGGTTTCAGGCGACGGTGTACAACCGGAACCGGGGGAAAGCCGAAGCGCTATTGGCCCGCGGCGCGCAGTGGGCCGACTCTCCACTGGCGGTGGCGCAGCAGTCGGACGTGGTGTTCGCGATTGTGGGTTTTCCCGCCGATGTGCGGGAAGTCATGCTGGGGGCCAACGGAGCGCTCGCTGGAGCGAAAGCGGGGGCGGTTCTGGTCGACATGACCACGAGCGAGCCGTCGCTGGCGGTCGAGATTTACACGGCGGCGAAAGCCCGCGGAGTTCACAGTGTGGACGCTCCGGTATCCGGGGGGGACATCGGCGCGAAAGAGGCCCGCTTGTCGATCATGCTGGGGGGAGATAAGGCCGTGGTCGAAGCGCTGCAGCCGTGCTGGTCGGCGATGGGCAAGACCATCGTTTACCAGGGACCGGCCGGTTCGGGCCAGCACACGAAAATGGTCAACCAGATTCTGATCGCCAGTGGCATGGTGGGGGTCTGCGAGGCGTTGTTGTACGGTTACAAAGCTGGGTTGGATTTGCCGACAGTGCTGCAATCGGTCGGCAGCGGAGCGGCGGGGAGCTGGTCGCTGTCCAATCTGGGGCCGCGGATCATGAACAACAATTTCGATCCCGGGTTTTTCGTTGAACACTTCATCAAAGACATGGGAATCGCCCTCGACGAGTCGAAACGGATGGGGCTGTGCCTCCCCGGACTGGCGTTGGCGAGTCAATTGTACACCGCCGTCAAGGCGCAAGGATTGGGTCGCAATGGGACCCATGCGTTGCAACTGGCGTTGGCATCGTTGTCGGGCATCGATTGGAAGTCGCGCACGTAGTGCGAGCCGGCTGAAAAGCCGAACCGCGGCGCAGTGAACACTTCATTTAGTCCTCCCCAGACCGGGGAATTCAGGTTGTGAGAGCATGAGTACCAAAGGTCAGAAGTTCGCCGGGCTGACAGTCGCCCTGGTCACCCCGTTTCGCGATGGCGCGATCGATGAGCCGGCGTTGCGCCGACTGGTTGACTGGCAGGTGGAAATGGGGACCGATTGCGTCAGTCCGGTCGGAACAACCGGCGAGAGTCCGACGCTCTCACACGACGAACATGAACGGGTGATCGCCATCGTGTGCGAGCAGGCGGCCGGCCGGGTCAAGGTGATGGCCGGGACCGGTTCCAACAGTACCCGCGAAGCGGTTCGGCTCACAAAGTTCGCGAAGCAGGCGGGTGCGGACGGAGCGTTGATTGTCGCTCCGTACTACAACAAGCCGATGGGAGAGGGGTTCTTCCAGCACTACAAGGCGATCACCGAACAGTGTGATCTGCCAATCGTTCTGTACAACATTCCAGGGCGGACTGCGAAGAACATGGAGCCGGACGTTGTGGCCCGGATCGCGGAGCTGTCGACGGTTGTCGCGATCAAAGAGTCAACCGGCTCGATGGACCAGGCGTCACAGGTCAAGGCTTTAACCAACCTGACGTTGTTGTCGGGGGACGACAGCCTCACACTCCCGATGATGGCACTGGGGGGCGAAGGGGTGGTGTCGGTGGTGGGGAATATTGTTCCCAACGATGTGCTGGCGATGATCCGCGCTTTCCGGGAAGGTCGGATTTCGGACGCGCAGCAGGCACATCTGAAGCTGTTCCCGCTCTGTCGGGATCTGCTGGGGTTGGCGACCAACCCGATTCCGATCAAGGCGGCGATGAAATTGCTGGGGCGCGACAGCGGCGAGGTTCGACTCCCCATGACGCAGTTGTCGGTGGCGGACGAGACGAAGTTGCGCGAAACTATTCGCAAATACGGATTGAATTGACGGGTCGGACTGTGCAAGCCATCCGGCGGTTGAGACAATTCCCAGCAGTGAGTTGCCTAGTTCCTTCAGGAGTCTGCTCGTGGTTTTCGGATTCTTTGGAAAAAAGAAGCAGCAAGAGGTCGAGGAAGAGGAAGAGATTGAACCCGTCTCATTTCTCGGACCGACGAACGGCCAGGATATCAACCTGAAGGCGCACGCCAAATTGGTTGATGCGGGGCTGGTTGCCGCCAAGGATCTGGTCACCGATGCACTGGCGGAACGTGCCGACGGGTTGAAAGTCGAGCCCAAGGGGCCCGTCTATCAGGTGACGGTCTACGTCGATGGCATTCCGCAGTCGGGGGGGAAGCTGTCGAAGGCGGAGGGTCTGGCGGTCACCCAGGTGTTGAAGCTGGTGTCGGGGCTGGATCCCAAGGAACGCAAGACGGTCCAGTCGGGGGGGATCAAGGCCGAGTTTGAAACGAAGAAGTACATCCTCACTGTTACCAGTTCGCCCGTTCCCGATGGGGAACGGTTGATGATGCGGATCAATGACCAGGCGATCAAACTGGAGACTTTGACGGAGTTGGGAATGGGAGAGGAGATGCGGCAGAAGCTCCGCGATCTCAGCTCGGCTCCCGGTGTCGTCCTCGCTGCCGGCCCCCCCGGGTCCGGGACGACGACGACCATGTACGGCGTGATGCGCAATGTTGATGCGTACATCTATACCGTCTACACAATGATCGATTCCGGCGGCCGAAAGCTGCATCACGTCGCCCCGTACGACGATGCCGTCCAGGGGGAAGATCTGGAGGCGTCGCTCACGCGTCTGGCCCGACGTGAAGCGAATATCATTCTGATCGAGCCGATGAAGTCGGCGGCGGTGGCCAAAGGGGCGTTTTCGAAGGCCGATCTATTGACGCTGATTTCGGAAATGCCGGCGAAGGATGTCGCCTCGGCGGTCCATCAGTTGGTGCAACTTGTTGGCGACCCGGCACTTGTGGCGACCCACCTGCGGGCGATCGTCACCCAGAAGTTGTTCCGGCGGTTGTGCAAGGATTGCAAACTGGCGTATCGCCCCAAGGTTGATTTCCTGAAGAAACTCGGTTTGGACGAGTCGGTAAAGACGCTGTATCGCGTGCCGCCGCCTCCGGAGGATCCGAAGGATGATGAACCGTGCGAGAAGTGCAACGCGGTCGGATACCGGGGGCGGGTGGCGATGTTCGAATTCCTGGAAATGACCCCGGGAATGCGTGACATTGTGACCGCCGGTGCTGACCCGGTGGCGATTCGCACCCAGATGAAGAAGGAAAAGCAGACCACGCTGCAACAAGACGGTCTGCGACTGGTCGCCGAAGGGGTGACCTCGCTGGAAGAGCTGCAGCGGGTGTTCAAGCAGGCGTAGCGGTTCGATTTTAGCGATTTTCGCGGATTGGCCGAAGTTTCCGGCGGTAGCGGTCGATATTAGTGGGGCGTCGGTCGATTCCGGGCGTGGAGAAATCCACGGCGGGGTCGGCGGACGCTTGAACTGGTTTCCCCGCCTGTTGGCAACTGTCGCCTGCGAGTCGTGCCATGAAATCGCGACCTTTTCCCGTTCGGTCCACACTCCTGCTTTTGGGGTGTGCCGTTCTCTGTTCGGCCGCCTCGGGCTGTCAGGTGAGCGTGGGGGGTCAGACTCTCCCGTCGGCCTACTACCTGAAGGACGACCTGCAGTACTTCCCTGCCGGCCCTGAGTTCAAGCTCAGTAAACAGGCCCAGGCGATCGAAGAGTACAAGCTGCGGCAGCAGGGGCTGGCCGAGCTGCCGGCTCAGTGATGCGAATCTGCCGATCGTCGCCCGTGGTGATCAGATCACCACGGGCGGCATCGCGCCGTCTTCGTTCGGCTGATCCGTTGGCATTTCACGTGGTTGTGGGCCAATGGATCTGACGACGGGGGGAGAGAGCGCCTTCGCGTCCGACGGATCAAACGGATTGTGGCTTCGCGCCATCGATCTGGTTGATTCGTCGGACCGCGAAGGGCTTTTCCATTCCACTGGTCGCTGTAGGACGGGTCTCTGACCCGTCCATCGACTGCACAACCAGTCACCGCGTTTGGGCGGCTGTGTGAGAGTCCCGCCATACCGGAGTGACATCTCGCCTTGAAGCGGATGGTTGGATTCAAGTCCTGCCGCCGTGCCGCGCGTGAAATCGTTGCGCCCCTTGGGAAGGATTGTGTTCGATGGATACCACGGTTGTGCAGAACCTCGCCCAGACGGGGCTGTTGTGGGTTGGGTTTGGCGTGGTGGCGGGCATGACCGCCAAGGCGATTCTGCCCGGGCGTGATCCCGGCGGCGCGGTCGTGACGTTTGTGATCGGGATTCTCGGATCACTGATTGGCGTCGCCGTCTATTCGTGGGCTTCGGGAAGTCAGATTCACAATCCGATTTCGCTGGTCGGATTTGTGGCGGCCGTCGCAGGGGCGCTGGTGCTGCTGGTATCGCACCGGCTGCTGGGGGGACGCCTGTTGCGCGGGGATCGCGACTACGTGAACGAAGTGGTTGTTTCGCGACCGGTGGTCGCCCAACGCCGCAGGCGCAAGGCGGGGTCGGTGCTGTAACAACGCCGAACGGCATCGGGTAAAAGTTCGCATTGCGGGAATAAAAACAGTGCGACAGAGCCGCGCCCGTCAGGAAGCGGTAATCGAT
>CAMATH010000245.1 GCA_945860955.1 Planctomicrobium piriforme | reverse complement strand
CGGCGTAAGCCGACGAACCAAACCGGCCGGTCAGATTGCGATCGAGCCGGTGGCTGGCGCCAGAAAAATGGGTGAGTTCATGCGACAAGGTCGCGTAATACGCGATCGGATCGCGAAAGCTGTCGAACCGGGGGAGGTGGATCCGGTCGGCGTTGACGTCGTAAAACGCCGCCGATCCCCCGTGCTGAATCTCGGCGCCCTGACTGAACAAAACCTGCTCGGCCGCCAGAATCCGTTCTCCTTCCGACAGCGCCTCCCAGCTCGGCCGCTCATACCCGTCGACCTGGGCAGCGTTGAAGACCGAGAAGCCCAGCGCCAGCAAGCCACGATCGCGGCGAGGCGACTCGGCCGATTCATCGTCGGCCGTGCGTTTCCCGGCGGCGTCGATCGGCTTCCACAGCACCACCGTGGTGGCTCGCTCTCCCTTCCGCACGCTGGCCCCCAATTGTTTCCATTGCGCAAAGGTCGCCCAGTTCCCGGTCTCGTAACCCTTCGCGTCGGCCTGCGCCCAGAGCAGCAGCACGTTGATTCCGCGGTAGGGGCGCTTCGAGACGGCGTTGATCGGGCAAAACCGTTCGGCGTCGGTGATGTGCCAGGGCATCCGAAACTTCGGCGCTCCCGCCTCGATGGCTGTCACGATCTGGTTGGTCACTCGGGTGTAGATGTCTTCTCGTTCTGTATTCATGGTTTTTCTCCTATTGTGATTATGAAGGTTCGCTGCTGCGAACTTGACTAGGCCCGCGCCAATGAGCGGGGGAATCGCCGTCCAGGACGGAAGCCACGGAGGGGGATCACCCGGGTTGCACAAACGCAGTGCGGAAACCTGGGGAGACCGTGGCTGGAGCCGCAGGGTATCCTTGACGGCGTGGGGGCCGCAGGCCCCGCTTTCGTATTTCCGCCTCTCCGAACGATACCCACCGGAGCGCCGCGACGACAGCTTCCCAACGCGTTAAGGATTCGCAGGGGGCGCAGCCGTGCGGCGGATTACTGTCCGCCGTACCGAGCGACAGCGGAGCCCGAAGCAGCCTGACCCGAAGGGGAACGCCCGGAAGTTGGTCTCACACCCGGTATTCAAGACGGCAAATTGGTCCACTACCTCAACGGAATTGGCGGACGATCGCCGAGAATGAAAGTAACCGACTACTGACCAGACGCTTCGCCGGTCGAACACGCCAATTGGACTGCTTTTCGACTGTGAACATTGCGGGTACAATGCCGGTCCGCGAGGGGGAAGGTCGTGCGAGCTTCCTCGGAAACCTTCGCGGCGGCGGAATGTCGATGGTCGGATTGCAGTACGGCCACGATTAACGCTGCCACCAAATTTCCTGTCGCGTCTCCGTCGAATACCACCGCCCACCAACCGAAGGTGGCCCAGTCAAAAACCAGTTCGTGAAATCGTTGAAGCATGCTTGACGTATTCACCGAAGAAGTCGAAGTCCTCCTTAAGGACGGAATTGCCAACTTGTATTGGTATAAGGCAGACCTGCACAAAGCTTGGTTGCGATCCGGAGTTGATGCGAACATACGCGCCGCAATTGTCCGACTTCGAACAGATGACGGACAGGAGTTGTCGAAACGCAAGCAGATGGACGCGCTCTATGAACAATTGCGAACTGCAAACTACAACCGCAGACTGGAGGTTTCTCGAAACTTTGTTCGGATACTTGTCGAACAAGGCGCATTCACCCCCCAGAACGAGAAACATCGTGTCGAAGTCGCCGAGCGTTGCTCGCTGAAACTACGCGAGTTGATCCGAATACAGGAAAGAGATCGCGACCTTCGCGATTCGATTCGCGCTACGGCAGCAAGGACACAAAGCGACACATATGACGTCAACATCAAGCAACTACAGTCGAGATTCAGTGACGCACACTCTTTGCCCCCACAGAAAAAGGGATACGCACTTGAGGCGATTTTTACTGAATTGATGCAAATCAGCGGACTTCCGGTTGACGAACCGTTTAGGATCGAAGGTGAGCAACTGGACGGTGCAATCAAGTACGACGGACACTACTATCTTTTGGAGCTGAAGTGGACCGCCGAAAGAGCCGATCCAAAGGAGATCGGCCATTTCTTTTACAAGGTCGAGGGAAAGCTGCAGGCCCGGGGAATCTTCATCTCGATGAACGGTTTCACCGATGGGGCGATTTCGACGCTTCCAAAGGGAAAGGAACTCAAGATTCTGCTGCTAGACGGCAATCATCTGGCGAATGTGATCTACGGAATTTACAAATTTTCCGACCTTCTGGAACACGCCGTTCGGCAGGCATCCCTGAAAGGAGAAATCTATTGTGCACACAACCTTAAGGGCTGAAGCGGTACGCCTTTCGGGTGGGCGGATTTTGGAGCGGTTGCTGATTGCGAGTTCCAGGACCGGATTGACCTGCTCGATGTGCGGGCCGTTTGCGCCGAATGAATCGATCAAATTGAAATCCGCTCCACAATATTTCGCGTCACCTTCCGCTGCCGACGATCGTAGAGCCGGGTCGTTCGAGGATCGGCGTGACCCGCCAAAAACTGGACTTCTTCCAGTGGAATCCCCTGCGTCAACAGGTCGGTCACGGTAGTCACTCGAAATGAGTGCGGCGACAGCCGTGAAGACAATCCGGCATCTCGCAACCTCCGCTTGACCATCCGTGCGATGTCACCCACGGAGACGGGGCGATCCGTCAATCGACCAGTGCGCCCGTCAGCACTGCGAAACAACGGTGACGCATCATCGGAGTCGCCGAGTTCAGCCGCCGCGAGGTAGCTGAACAGCATTCCCTGCAGGTCGTGTCGCACGGGAATCTCACGCGATTTGCCCCCCTTGTCGACGAAGTGCAGACAGTGCTGATCGCCGGTGTCGTAGAAGTCCTGCCGGCGAAGTCGCGACACTGCGCCGACGCGTGCGGCGGTGTAAATCAGAATTCCGATGATCGAGCGATCGCGCAAGCCAACCGCGTTGTCGGTGCGGATGCTCGTAAGCAGACGGCGAGCGTTGTCGACGCCGATCTCAGGGGTTTTTCCTTCAACGACCTGGTAGCGTTCTCCACGCACCGACGCGGCGGGATTGAGCACGACGACGTGCCGCACGACCAGTTCGTCGAAAAAGTGCCGCAACGCGGAAAGACGTTGCTTCCTGGTGGAATGCGAACAGTCGAGCGAGTCGAGATACTGGCTGACGTGACGGGGCGTGACTTCGGGGAGTTCGATGCCGAGCTTCTCGCAACGGACGAGGAACTCGTGGACGGCGAAGCGATACGCCTTGCGGGTATGCGGATTTCTGAGACGCCCGTAGAAAAACTCTTCGTACGCGAAGCGGGCGCCGGCTCCACCCCGGGCCACCAACTCCGGCAGTTCCTCAGCGATTTCCGCTGGTCGTACGTCAGAAATAACCTGCTCGATCCGAATTCTGCCACCATTTGACTGTACCATTCGCCTCCTGTCAGTTCGTGGACGATATCGTCCTTTATTGGGCATGACTTGTCTCACAAGGGAGATCCGACTGGCAAGCAGTTTTTCGGTGATTTCAGCAGTGAAATGGTCGAGATTGGCGGTGGTCGAATTCGGGTTGAAGGAAAAATGAGTGGGTGGAGAGAGGTGGTGCCGCTCTCCTTAAAAAGAACCTGAGGGGAGGGGAAAAGTCCGGCCTCAATCGTCGGGCGACGCGGCATCGCAGTCGTCGTCCTGGGGCCGGTGTTCTGGACAGTATCCAAGATAGTTTTCGAGGATCCCGTCTGGCGTGAAGATGATCTCGGTCCAGCCGGCGGCGAGCGCCTCTTCCATCGAATCGGGACTGTCGCAGTCACACTCGTAACACGAAATGGAGAACGGCACGTCACGCGGCAGATCCAGCGGATGGGACATCACAGCGTCTCCTGCAATTGGACGGACGAACTGGTCGCTGGCGCTTCAGAAATGCACGACGGGTGGAGAGCGCGAGTTGCTCGCCCGGTTCTCCACCGCGTCGTGTTCCCGATATCCGCAACCGATTCAGTCCGACTATGATTCGCCCTCGTGGCCATTCGTCGGCTCCCGGCCGTGCTCGAAGATCCACGAATGCGCCAGGTCCGACACTTTCATCACCAGCGGCAGGTCGTCCCGGCCGAAGCTGGTTGAGTCTTTCCACTGGTCGCCATCCTTGTAGAGCCGGCTGAGCGTCACGCTGTGACGCACGCCGATCTCCGTGGCGTTCTGCCAGATGGCGGCCCGGATCCTGCCGAGGCGAACCTCGTGCACGGGACGCTGCCTCGTGGGGGGCGGTTCCGCCGGTGCGGGGTGAGCCGCGGTTCCTGATTTCGACATCATTCGGTCTCCTTTGCAAAAGTGGTGAACCGACAGCGAGGGCAACACGCCCCGGCCGCCGATTCACGAAACACAACACAAACCACAAAACACGAAAACTCCAGGGGGTGCCGGCGGCGATCGCGACGGGCTACGCCGCGAGGGCCAGCAGCGCCGCCACCGTCGCGTCCGCTTCCATGCGATCGCCGGCGAAGCGAATCGTCTGGTTCAACCGGGTGAGGGCGTCGACGATCGCGAAGATCGTGAAGCCACCCTGTTCGCGCGCGAGTTCAAGGGCCGGCTTGATCAGACTGCGGGGCACGCCTTCCCGCGCCAGCACTTTCGTCACTTCGTCGGAGTCGCTGCCGAGCTTTTCGGTCATCGCCTTCGCGACCACCTTCGCAAACCCATCGCGGCGCTCGTCTCGTTTGGCGACCAGCGTATCGATGTGCCGGCGGATTTCGGTCAATCCGTCGCGGACGTTGGCGGTGTGCTTCCTGCTGAAGTCAGCGACTTCGACCGCGTCCCAGACGATGTGGTTTTGGCAGATTTTCTGGAACCAGAACGTCTGGATTCCCAGACTCCGCCGGCCGACTTCCGAGTTCCAGACGAAGAACCCCGGGGCGAACTGTTCGCCGGCGATCTCCGTCCAGCCGACCGGGTCGATCAGAAAGCAGAACATG
>CAMATH010000244.1 GCA_945860955.1 Planctomicrobium piriforme | reverse complement strand
GCCCGTTCACTGCTCGCCATCGTCCATTCCGCCCGCAAGCACTTTCAGGCGAGTCCCGATTCCGCGAACCTCTTGATTTCGGTTGGTGAATCGCTTCGCGATCAGCAGCTTGACCCCAGCGAAGTCGCGGCGTGGACGACAACTCTGGGGATCCTGCTCAATTTGGATGAAGCGATCACGCGCGAGTGACGGGCGCGATGTGTGATATCGCATCGGGGGTGTCCAAGGAACGACGGTCAATCGCGTCTCAGAATACGCACGGTTCTCCATGGGAACACAGCGGCGGCTCGGCAGGAGCCTCGCCCTTCCGTGATCCGGTTCCGCGACAACGGCGGTTCACGCAGACGTGCGTCCGCCTGCCCGGCTCTGTCGCCAATACTTCCAGCCAGGAAGGAAAAAGCAAAGCGCAGACACTACGCCGTAAATCGTCAAACCCAGGTCGGGCAAACCCGCTTGGCGAATCGCCCCCATCACCAGGGCGGTCGCGAACAGCGCGACCGCCTGCGCGTAAAACGCACCAGACAGCGTCCCCGCTTTCACAACGAAAACCGTCGCACCAATCAACGGCAGCACGGGCGACAGGTTGAGGACCGGCATTTCGAGTTGTGTTTCGACCGCGAATAGCAGCGAACTGGCCGCCATGCTCCCGCCCCAGATGTGGGCGATCTGTCGCTCTACAAACGTGATCGGCCCGGCGCGCCGCCGCAATGACCAGAAGATCGCCGCCCAGGTTCCCAAACCCACGACCCATAACACCATGTAGGGCCAGCGCGATTCCACGTGTTGCCACTGGAACCAGTTGGTGACCGTACACAATACGACCAGCACCAGACTGTGCAACATCCACAAGAGGCCCCAGTTCTCCAGCACGACGGCGTGGTGCGTCTCGCGAAACAGCCGGCTGACCAGTTGCGTGATGTTCGTCGACCGGGCGGAAATCGGTTCGTTCGACAACCACGCGTCGAGATCATCGGCCAGTTCCGTCGCGCTGCGATACCGCAGTTCCGGTGGCTTCTGCAAGCACTTCATCGCGATCATCTCGAGATCGGAGTCGGCGCTGGAGTTCAACACGCGCGGCGGGACTGGGTCGTGTTCCAGGACCATCAGCAGAAGATCGACCGCCGACGCGGCCTGAAACGGTGGCCGGCCGGTCAGACACTGATACAACACCGCCCCCAGACTGTAGACGTCGCTCGCCGGCCCCACTTGCGTACGTCGACCCGACGCCTGCTCGGGAGACATATAGCTGGGTGTCCCCAAGATGACCCCCGAACGGGTCAGTTGTTCCAGATTCTCTCCCACGTTGGCCCCCTCGGGAAACCAGCGTTCCAGCATGCCGCGCGTGGGAAGTTCGCGCCGCGGTGAATCTTCGCCCGATGGAAGACCGGTAGAGGAGCCGCGCAGCTCACTCTTCGCAGCCGTCATCTCGACCCGTTTCGCCAGTCCAAAATCCCCCACATGCGGCCGACCGTCGATGTCGATCAGGATATTCGACGGTTTCAAATCGCGGTGGACAATGCCGTTGGCGTGCGTGTAAGCGATGGCCCGCGCGACTCCCAGCATCAAAGTCGCCGCCTCACGCGCCGGCAGCGGACCGACCGCCAGTCGCGCGGCGAGTGTCGTCCCCTGCACAAACTTCATCGTGAAGAATGGCTGTCCGTCGACCTCCCCCACTTCATGGATCGGTATGACCTGGGGATGGTCCAAGTGGGCCGAAGCGGCCGCCTCGGCGCGAAATCGGGCCAGTTCGCTGGGGGTCGCCAAAGCCCCTTTGAGAATCATCTTGAGTGCCACGATCCGCCCCAGACTCAATTGTCGGGCGCGGTACACGACCCCCATGCCTCCTTCTCCCACCTGTTCCAGCAATTCGTAGTCGCCAAACACCCGGCCGGCTGGTTCGCGAGTCGCACGATTCGCGGGTGAACCCATACCAGGGCTTCCCCGCGTCGAACTCCCTGCCCCGGGCTGATCCAACGTGTCGCCCAAAAAGTCGGCCATCGCCGCGACATGCCACAATTCGCGCAGCTCGTCCGCCAGATCCGGATGCTCCCGCGCGAACACCTCGACGTCGCCGGATTCTCCCTGACGGGCCCGTTCGGTCAGCTTCGCGAAGATCTCGGCAAGTCGCGTATCGCGATCGGCTTCAGGCATCTCGGTCGTGGGAAGGTCGAAACGGGACAGGGAGAATCAAGGGGCGGTTGGGAGTCCGTCCAGCGCTCGCGGGCATTCAGCCAAGCGCGCCGAGGAAACCGAGATTCCGATCATACACCAATTCGAACTGACCGGGTGTTTTGGGCCGCCAACCTCTGGAATTGATCGAACGTCGGAAGAACCACCGGACAAGAACCGCCGTCCCTGGGAGGGTTTAACTTGAATGAGGTCTTGGGCAAGCCGAATGGCGGCGGGTGTTGGCGACGGCCCCATCCGCCTTGAGCGGATGGGGAGAAAGATCGATGGCTAATCCCAAACCACACGAGGTGGATGGGGTCTTGATCGAGGTTGGGGAACATTTTTCTAGCTGCCGATCTCATTCACCATCCGGGCGAGCCGGATGGGGTCTGGGGACGCGAAACGTCTATTTTGACGCCTTGCGTGGTATAGACCGGCTCTATCGCCCCGCTGGCGACTCGGCCGGCAATCGTTTTCGCGAGATCTCTCCCAATGGCCGCAAGTCAATCAGATGCGGGCCATGCTCCGGACCGAAAGGACCCAGTTTCTCGACGTAATCCAGCAGTCGACCAATCTTCTGTTCCGTCGGCACCGCCCCGGGGTGGTCGCTGCCTGGTGGGTGGCCCCAAAGGATCCGCGACCCATCAACGGCTCGCAACTCAAACGCTCCATCATCCAGCGAATCGACCCGAGGTGTCGTGCGCGGACAGATGATCGCCGTCAGTTTCAGTTTCGTCCAGTGCGGTTCCAGCGCAGCGGCGACGTCGGCGGCATGCACCACAATCGGATCCCCCCACGGTTTACCCACCAGCCCGGGCGAGGAGCGCGCCCCTTCAATCCGTGGGTATTTGTCCGCCTCTTCTCGCACCTTTTGCGGCAAAGGGAGCAATACGCCGTGCGCGTCGATCGGAAACTCCCCTGAGTCAATCGCCACCATCGCCACCGGTCGGCGATAGGTAATTTCGATATCGATTCGCGCAGGGAACGATTTCTGAACCGACACCACCCGCTCGACCCACGGATTCGACGAAAACGCCTCTTCCATCTGGCGGGTCAATTCGGGATCAAGCAACGGCAGCGGTTCGGGAAAGTCGCGCCCGTGCAAGACATCGTGGACCAGTCGGCCAGAAATCCAGGCGGGAGGCTGCGTAATGTGGACGCTTCGCCAGGAAACCTGGTACTCCGGCCGCTGTTCGAGCCCGGGCCACCGAGCCAAGACAGCCGGCCCGAACAGTACGCCAATGCCCGATAATCCCAGAACGCCAACCACCCACGGTCGCAGCAGCCAGGACCAAGTCTTGGTCCGGCCCTTCTCTGGTGGCGGTTCAGAACGATGGGGCCGATCGGTGCGAACTTTGGAGCGAGGGGACATGCGGAGTTGTCAATCAGAGGTCGCGGCGTGTGAGAACGCATTACCGGCCCACCGCCGGTCATTCAACCTTATCACACGATTGGCCCATGTGCCGAAATTCCCCGCACTCGCATTCGCTACCTGCGCTACAACCGTTTCCATCCCTCGACCGCGAATCAACCGCGGGGTCGCTTGCGGTTTGTCGTCGCGGTCACTTCGGTGAACAGCCGGGGCTGGGTCCGAATGTACCGCTCGATGTGTTCCCGCCAATCCGATCCCAGGCTCTGGAATTCGCGATTCAGTTTCGCCACCGCTTTGTCGTATTGCACGACCGTCAGCGGCGTCCGGTTGCGGGGCGGAGCTTGCAAGTCGGCGTCGCCAATCAGGCCGCGGAGTGTCTTCTCGGCCGGTTTTTCAACAAAATCGAGTGACACCGCCGCTCCGCGCGCCAACAAGGTCGCGAACGGCAACAGTCCCAGCCGATTGAACGCGATATAGGCCGAAACGAATCGCCGACCGGTGGGATCCCCCGCGATTGACGTGCGAAAGAACGGTGCGAATCCACCGTTGGCAAGATCCTGAAAAAAGCACCCCACATGCCAGACCGCCTGCTGCCCTTCCGGCAGTGCCCGCAACGTCTCTTCGAGCGGGATGTTGGGGTGCTGTCGCACGAGTTCATCGACGGCGGTGAACATCTCACCGAACAAATCCGTCCGACTGGCAATCCAGTCGCGGGAGATTATCGATTGGTGTGACACAGTTCCCAGAGAAAGTGGAATCGGGCAGTTCGACTGGCAGGATGCTCAACCCTTCGCCGTCCCCTGTTCCTGCGCGACCTTGTCGAGATTCGCCAGGCCGCTTTCGTAATCCTTCCCGATCATCTTGTCTAAATTCATGAACAGGCCGAACGCCTTCATCATGAAGTCCCGCTTCCCTTCCATTCCCCAGACCACTCGCGTTCCTCCATCGACTCGAGTCAACTCAAACATCGTAACGTTCTTCGCCGCAAACGGCTTGCGAAACTCGAGGTCGATATGAATCGAACGGTCGGGTTCACTTTTCAGCACTGTCATCCGCCCTTCCCCGACCTTGTTGTTACCGTGCCACGAGTACGACGAACCCGCACCGGCCGGGGGGCCAGTAAATGTCTTCTGCATGGTCGCGTCGAGTTTTTCCCAGGGAGACCAATGGACCCATTGGTGAAAGTCATTGATCAGCGAAAAGACAACCGCTGGTGGAGCCTTGACCACCGCGCTCCGCTCAATCCGAAAACCCGACGGGCGGGTCGCGATGAACAATCCCACCACCGTCAACAGGGCGACGACGACCAAAATGGTGATTCCGAGTGGCGAAAACACGCTGAGACTCCTAGGAAAGTCGGGGTGAACTGCCGTGCCATCTTGACGTAGACCGCGTCCTGGATGCAAGCCCTCCCGACCTCCCCTCGCGAGCAGTCGGTTTTGTCGTGGCGACGCCCCGCGGCGTCGCTCCGGTTGTGGTGTAAACGCGACCGGATCGCATTTACACTTCGCGCGGTCCGCGTTGAAACATTTTGATGGAGTCGCGCCCGTCAGGAAGCGGTATCAAACTCCCGCTTCCTGACGGGCGC
>CAMATH010000243.1 GCA_945860955.1 Planctomicrobium piriforme | reverse complement strand
GCGAGTTCACTCCTGGCGGAAGATTCAGTATCGACCCAGACGCCGTCGGAAGCGGCGAAGCCGGACCGGGCGGCCTGGCTTGTGCCGCTCGAAATCTCCGCAGAAATAGAACAGCACGTGGTGCCGGGCGCTCGGGCGTCGAACAAGGGGTGTCTGGAGATGTCGTTCGCGGCGTACCTGGAGCTGCTCGAATGGAGCGGTCGGCAATGGCGTGCCGACAAGCGCGGAGCGATTCCCGGTAATTTGCCCCCGGTTTTTGCACGCTTGGGAATTCCAGAAGCGGGGTGGATGGAATTGCTGCGGGGCTTCGACGGCCGGTTCCGCCGGGTGGCCGGTTCTCCCGAATCGAAGGTGCAAGAGGCGGCGAAGCGGGGCCGCCGGTATTTGCACGGGATGCCAACAAGTCGCGCCGCATACGGCGGGCAATCGCCGCGAAGTTCGACGGACAAGACCTGAACGCGACAGCGGGAAGAAAGTTGGCATAGTTCGACAGCCGGGATATGGGTGGAATCGCTCCGTAGGAAACGGAAGCTCTACCACCCTGACGACTCTCTTGGGGAATGAACATCTCCTTCGGGCAGGGCAGTTCAGCGGCCTCGGCGTCGTTTGATGGGGTGTGCGTAGGCAGGTAACGGGTTGGTTCGTCTGGGCAAACGGCAGGACGGGCGACACCGACTTCAGGACGGCCGGCGCTGTTCCCTGATTCCGTGGAATTGATTCGACTCAGCGTAAGGGAATCAACAAACACAGTGGGTTGGCTGATGGGTGGCACCGTCCCACGTGACAAACACAGCGGGTTGGCTGATGGGTGGCACCGTCCCAGGCTCCGTCCCAGGATGTAACCGAGCCTAACCAGCCGCCCGCTTCAGGCGGTCGTTCAAGGCCCGGCCCAGACCCCGCTCGGGGAACAGCTCCGCGACGATGCGATCGAGCGCGAGGGCGTCGAGTCGACGCAGAGATGCAAAAAACCCCGCCGCCGCCTCACGCAGATCCCCGGTGGGAGACAAAATCTCGACAAAGGGAGTGGGTGCGTCCGACGTGGTTCGCAGTGCCAGAATTCCAACTCGAAGATTCGACTGTTGCTTCAACCAACGGGCAGCGGTTTCAGCCGCCTCTCCTTCCGGAACAACGGTCAGTGGCGTTCGCGGCGCATAGTGCTGGGGCAGCATACCGGGGGCGACCATGCCCGCCCGACTGGCGGCCGTCTCGACCGGATCGAACCAGTCGACCGTTCCCAGGCACGCCTCGATTTCCTCAACGGTCAATCCTCCCGGTCGCAGCAACGCCAGGCGGTCACGCTGCACCAGAATCACGGTCGATTCCACCCCCACCCGGCACGGCCCCCCGTCCAGGACGAAATCGATTTTGTCCCCGAGCTGATCAACCACGTGTTGAGCGGTCGTCGGGCTGATTCGCCCGAACAAGTTGGCACTCGGGGCGGCAATCGGCGTGGCCGCTTCTTCGATCAATGCGTGCGCGACCGGGTGGTCCGGGACACGCACCGCGACCGTCTCCAACCCGGCGGTCGCCAGATCGGGAACGGTGGGGAGCTTGGGGACAACCAGAGTCAACGGCCCGGGCCAGAAATGCTCGGCGAGTCGACGGGCGTTGGCGGGGAACTCACGGGCGATGCGATCGATCCAACCGATGTCGGCGAGATGGACGATCAACGGATCAAAGTGTGGCCGGCCTTTGACGTCGAACACGCGGGCCAGTGCCTGTGGCTGAAACGCGTCGGCCCCCAATCCGTAGACGGTCTCGGTGGGAATCCCCCCAATTCCACCCGCCCGCAGAATCGTCGCCGCCCGGGCGATTTCTGCTCTGGCGGGGGAGGAATGGAGAGTCATGCGTGCTTACGAGATCGGCTGGATTTCAGACTGAGGACGAGAACGCGATCGCGGTCGCATTCGGCCACACTGGGGCCAATTGGCTGGATCCAACCGATTTACCGCGCTCCCAGTTCATGCACGATGTTGACGAGCGCCTTCACGTTTTCATGCGGGACATCGGGAGTGACGCCGTGCCCCAGGTTGAAAATGTGTCCCGGTCGGTTTTCCGCCGCCGTCAGGACCTGCTGCGCCCGTCGACGGATCGTCTCGAGGTCGGCGTACAGCGAGATCGGATCGAGATTGCCCTGAACCCCACGATCATAGCCCACCGCCGCCCAACCATTCTTCAAGTCGACGCGCCAGTCGAGACCAATCACGTCTCCCCCTGCATCCCGGCACAAAGGCAACAGTGCCGGATTGCCGGTCAGAAAGTTGATGACCGGAACCTCGCCCGGCAGCGCGCCGATAATCGCCCGCAGGTGGGGCAGCACGAATTCGCGATAGTCGGCAGGCGACAGGCAGCCCGCCCAACTGTCAAAAATCTGAATCACCTGACAGCCCGCGTCAATCTGTGCCAGCAGATACCGGACCAGACTGGCGGAGAGACGCTGCATCAACGTCCTCCACGCGCCGGGGTCGGTGTACATCAGAGTCTTGGTGCGGATGTAGTTTTTGGAACTTCCCCCTTCGATGATGTACGAGGCGAGGGTGAACGGTGCGCCGGCGAAACCGATCAGCGGTATATCTTTCGGCAGCTCCTTGCGAATCAGCCGAACCGCGTCGAAGACGTAACTCAGCGATTCGACCGACTCCAGTTCCCGGACCCGATCGACTTCACTCGCCGACAGAACCGGGTTGTGGATGATCGGTCCTTCGCCGGCGGCGTATTCCAGATCGAGTCCCATCGGCTCGAGAATCGGGAGCAGGTCGGCGAACAGGATCGCGGCGTCGACCCCCAGAACCCGCTGGGCCGTCAGCGTGACCTCGGCGGCGAGTTCCGGCGTCTTGCACAGTTCGATGAACTTCACGCGCCTCCGAACTTCCATGTATTCCGGGAGATAGCGGCCCGCCTGGCGCATGATCCAGATGGGGGTGGTGTCGACCGGTTCACAGCGGCAGGCGCGCAGGAATCGGCTGTTTCGCAGTTCTGGGGTGAGTTTCATTCGAAGGGCCGGGTAGGGGATGGATCGCCCGATTGTCGCGGGTCAGGGAGGGATGGGCAACCACGCGGGGAGTCTCATACTACAATCCGTTGCGGGCCTGATCCGACCTCAACACCAGCTTCGTCAGTTCGGGTGGGCAGTTCCACCGCCACGGATGCCGTCCCGCGATCCCTTGGCTGACTTGCATCAGCATCGGATCGATCCAGAACGTTCCGCTGGCATATTTCACCCCGTGGATGCTGGGAGCGTACACCGGTCCAATGATTGGCAACCGAACCTGCCCTCCGTGCGTATGCCCGGCCAGCATCAGGTCGACCTGATCCCGCAAGGCACGGTTCAATTGGTCGGGCGTATGACTGAGGAGCAACCGAAACGCATTGTTGGGAACGCCGCTCCAATCCGGGTCGGTCCCCATCCAAGGGCGTTCGGTCCCGGCGATCGCCAGTGTCCGACCGCGATATTCCAACTGTCGGGTCTGGGATGACGCGTCATTCCAGCCAAGGTCTGACAGCCGCTTCCGCGAGGCGGCGATATCACCCCATTCGCGATCGTGATTTCCCAGAATGAAATGACAACCGAGCGGCGCGGTCGATTTGCCAAACGTCGAATCGAGCCAGGCGACCAGCTTGGGGTCATCCAGTAGGTCTCCAGTGAAGGCGACCAGATCTCCATTCATTGAGTTCGCGATTTCGAACAGCCGTTCGAAATACGGGAGTCCGACTGTTCCAATCAGATGAATGTCGCTCAGGTGGACAATTGACAAACCGTCCCACTCGGCGGGCAACCGGGGGAGACGCAGCTCCAGTTCGACAATTTCGAGATGCAGGAATTCGTTGCCCGGGACGTTGAGCAACTTCTGATAGGGACCGACTCCCCGGGCGGGCGCAGAGAGTTCGGGTTCCAGATCACGCCGGGTCGCGACACGAGACAGAATGCGTCGCGGACGGGGGGAGAGTCGCCGAGAAAGCCAGCAGACCCCCCAGCCAGTCGCCACGACACAGCATCCGATGGCGAACACCGCCATCGGGCCGGAGAGATCCCGCCAGGATCCACCACGCAACAGCCGGGGGCCAAACAACCCCGCGCCAAGGAACCACGCGACGGCGGCACCCACGATTGCCACGTTGTGGAGCTTGTGCAGCCGATGCAGATTGTCATGGCCCAGGTCAATCGCATGGGCGCGATTGACCAAGCCAATCCAAAACAGCGTGTGGCCGGCCGGTACCGCCAGAAACAACGCGACACTCGCCAGCACGGAGATCATTATTTCAACAGGTCGGCGGGTTTGACACCTTTGGCGGCACCGTCAAACCGGAACGGCAACGGTTTAAACTCACCCACCAGTTCGACGTTCGACTTCGCGGGAATCTTCTCCTCCAGTCCGATCGTCCAGTAACAGGCGTTGACCAGCAGCCGTCGCACCCCTTCGGTGGCGAAGTCCTGCGACGCCCCCATCGTCGTGGTGAAGACCCGCGACTTTTTGCCCGATGCGCTGGCGTAGCTCTTTGTCCAGGCGACCGGCATCATCGGCTGGTTCTTTTCTCCCTTAATCGGCTTGTCGTCGAATTTCATCCCTTCCAGCACCGCTCCCAGAAGTAGCGGCTGGCTGTCCCCCGGCAGGGGGAGCCGGACTCCGTACACATCGGTCGGTCCCCAGACGTCGCCGTCCTTGATGCCTCGCAGAATCGGATGATCCTTTTGTCCCTCGGTGATCAGGCCGCGGGTGCTTTGGCTGCCGTGGTTCCCATGGTGGCTGATCCACGTCTCGCCCAAAACCTGCCGACCGAACCCTCCTTCGTAGTCCTGGTCTTTGTTGGTCCAGGTGTACTTCTTGAACTTCGATTCACCGTTGATGTTGAACGCGTGCGTCGCGGTCCGCAATCCGATCACTGGCTTGCCCGCTTCGACGTAGTCGACGATGTGCTGCATCTGATCGTCCGGCAGATTACGGAATCGCAAAAAGACGACGGCGAGATCGGCGGACTTCAACGCCTCGAGACCCGGAATGTTGTTCCCGTGATTTGGGTTGATCGAACCATCTTTCGGATCGATCGCGAAGAGGACCGTGCACTTGAACCCATGTCGCTCGGCGAGAATCTTCGCCAACTGCGGCAACGTCTCTTCCGAACGGTATTCCTCATCCCCACTGATAAGGACAATGTGCTTCCCTTGTCCGGGGCCCGACTTGCCGTTCAGGA
>CAMATH010000242.1 GCA_945860955.1 Planctomicrobium piriforme | reverse complement strand
TGAAGAACCAGCTCGGCGCACCGTCGCGCCAGGGGTTCCAGCAGACTGGCCGTCGTTTCGGTGATCCCGCACAGCGTCGAACGACTGGGGGCCCATCCCAATCCCGCGAACATGTCCTGCTGCCGATAGAGCGGCAGGTGGCGGATGTACTTGTTGACGACCACTTCCGCGGCGATGCTGGGGGCGTACTTGCCGCCGGGAATCATTCCCACGACGAGCCGCTCCGGCATCAGCAGGCCGCACTCGCTGTGGCCGACGCAGGCGTACTTCGGATACACCAGCACCTTCACCCACAGTTTGGGACGATCGAACTCCAGCACCTCCCTGCGTTCCTCGCCAATGCGTTCCCGGGGACCGTGCGTTTCGCAGTCCCGATCTGATGGGGGGACGTCGACGGGAAACTCCCGACGCTCCAGATGCTCCGGCAGTTTCTGGCTCCCCTCCGGAGGCTTCTTGCTGTCCTGCTTCCGCCGCCGGCGAACCATGTACTCTTCGATGATCGCATTCGCCTGCGCGAGGGCGGCGGCCATCTGCGCGGCGGCCAGGCCGCCGTCGTCGGGGGACGCGAAGTGCTGCTGCCCGGGATCCTCGACGTACCGCTCGCTGCGCCGTCCATACATCATCGCCTGCAATCGCTTGACCGTCAGCAGCAACTCTTCCATCGTCTGCCCCATCTGCTGGTTCGTCGCACTCAACGTCGAGATCACGCTGGCCATTTCGACGATTAACGTCTGGCACGCGGCGAGGTCTTGCGGAATGGCGACTGGCGTTTGCATGGACATAATAATAACAATAATGCAAACAAAGAAAAGAGCGCGAATGAAAAAATGCAAAAGACTTCCGAAACTATTTCCGGAAGTCTTTTGAGTCGTGTTCGCCGAGCACCAACCGCGGGCGCTTGGCGAACGAAATCACTTGTCAGATCGCGGCGCGATACCGCTTGCGACGACGGGCCGAACCCAGATCGATGCCGTTGAGCAGCAGCGATAGGTCGGTCGCGTCGAGTTCCAGTTGCGACGCGTCGACAGCGTGGGCCGGGAGTTCGAAGGTTCCGACCTCAAGACGTTTCGCCCACAGGGCCAAGCCGTCGCGGTCCCAATAGAGCAGCTTCAGTTTGTCGCGACGACGGTTGACGAACAGGAACAAATGGCCGTCGAGGACGTTCTGCTGGAAGACCGACTGCACCAGGCCGGTGAGTCCGTCAAAGCTCTTCCGCATGTCAGTCGGCTGAACGCACAGGAAGACTCGCACACCGGCGGGGATGCTCAGCATGAGACGCCTCCGTCGCCGGCACCATCGCCGATCTCGGCGGCAGCCAGGATGGCGGTCCGCAGGGCGGCCAGGTCGCCACTGGCAAGACGCACGCACGCCCCATTCGGCAACCGGATCTCGACGCACCCTGTGGCGACGGCTGAGTCTCTTTCGGAGTGAGCCCCACTTGTCGCGGGCCTCGCCGGGACAACCAGCTCGATGAACTGCGGCGCGGATCGCCGCGACGGACTGGTCCGACGCGCGGCAGGCGCCCCGAAATCATTCTCACGGCTCGTCGAAGGCTGGTCGCCGCTGGAGCCCAGCTTCCGCTTCCACTGATAGAACGCGGCGACGGAGACCCGCTCCCGCCGACAGAATTCGGCGACGGTCTCCAGGGATCCCCGAAATCGCCTCAATCGCTCACGCCACGCCTGCCACAGATCTGGATCTCGCACTCGGGCCATCGGCCGCTCCTTCTCGCTGGGGTTCGGAATTCTTCGAAACGAACCCGCGAAAATAGTCGGCGTGTCTAGAGTGTGTTTGGGGAGCGCTTACCGCCGGCCGACGTGTACGACGCCACGCTGGTGAGCCGGTTGTGGTTGTCCCACGCGTACAGGTCGTACTTGCCGGTGGCGATCTCGGTTCGCCGGGTCCGGTTCCCCTCGGCATCGTACTGGTAGTTGTACACTCCGTCGGAATTCAGTTGATTGTTCGTGCCCGTGCTGTAGCCCGATACGGTGCGATTGCCGTTGGCGTCGTACGTCAGACTCTCGTTCGCTTGCGACGTGTGCGTGGCACCGGTCACCTGGCTCGAGGCGTCGTAGGTGTAGGCGTCGGTTCCGTCGTTCGAGGTCTGCTGCGTTGGTCGACTGAGCGCGTCGTACGACCACGTGAACGAGTTGAAGGTCGTGGACCCCTTGGCGTGCGCGAGACTGGTGATTCTGCCATCGCCGTCGTAGCCGTAACTGCTGGTGGCGACGAGCAGCGTGCCGGCCAGGTCGGCGGAACGCGTGACGCTGGTGTACTGCCCGACGCCGTTGTACGCGAAATCGACCCGTTTCGAAGCGACCAACGGACTTGTTTTCCCTCTCGGGAAAGCGGGTGATTGTGGCAAGGAGCCGCGCACGCAGTAAGCGGTCGTCGACGACCGCTAACTTCGTGCGCGGCTCTTTTGCCGTATCGAAACGATGTCGCAGGCGACGGTCAACTGGCTACCAGCATGCACAACCACGGACCGGTCCCGCCATCGAAAATCACCCACGACGAGGCAAGTCCCTTTCATCCTTCCGCTTTCATCCTTCATCCTTTAGCGCCCCTCCCGGTCGGGCAGTTCCGCTTCGGAGAGCTGGCGGATCTTTTTGGCCCGGGCGGTTTTTCCCTCTTTTTCGAGGAAGTCGGCGTACAGCTTGAGCGCGAACCAGCGCAACTCGGGGGCGCGGATTCCCTCTCCTCCTTCCAGCGCCAGCTTCATCGACGCGAACTCTTTTTCCGCCCGCTCGGTTTCGCCGAAATGGGCGTAGGCGGTCGCTCGAATCGCCTGGGCCAGTGGCGTCGTGAAATCTGGCCCGTTGTACTCCTGAAGGTGTTCGTGTCGGCACAGAAAGTCGGCATGACTGCCAAACGCTTCAGCACCAGCGAAGTCTTTTCCCACAACGCAGTTCATTCCCATCGCCATCGCCTCATGGGCGCGGAGCGGCAGAAAGGCGATAGTGCGCGGAAGTTTGATTTCGCGTGACAGAACATACTTTTTCGGATCGACGGAGTTGTCCCCCAGTAGAGCGGCCAGTACCATTTCTTCAGTTGACTGAACGATTTCAAACGGTGACTGCAATTTGCCAGCCGCACTCAATACACTGCGCGCCTGAGAAAGTTGCTCGCTCGCCTGGCGAAACATTCCACTTTCGCGCAGCGCCTTTGCTGCCGCCCGATGGAAGTACCACAGACTCGCAGATTCTGCTCCGAGGTCTCGTTGAAGCGCAATCGCAAAGGGCTCCAGGTTTTGGGAGAACTGCGTGGCGGCAAGAGCGTTATTGTCAAATATCGCCCAGGTAAATTGCATCGCACGTCGTGACGTGCGTGTGGCGGCCGTCAACTTCAAATCGCACATCGCCCGAATGTCGACACCTAGCCAACTGAAATCACACGCCGGATGTAATTCCACTTGGGCATGATCTCCAGATTCCCTAACGTATGCACTCAACAACTCGACCGCGTGTGAGTATTCGGCACTTCGGAGCGCCTTCTGGATCTTGGATACTTGCGAAAGGCGACAGAGTTGCCTCTTTAGCTGCTCGGATGTCAAGAGTCCTGTCTCGACCCAATTCCCCTCCGATGTGTTGTCGTCAACGGCACCGTCGGCGACCGACAATTCTTTTCGCATCAGCCACTCCCAGGTTTTGGCGTTCGACCTTTTCGATGATTCGCCAAATGACTCTTGGTCCAGCGATAGAATCGACTGTAAGCAGTGTTCCATCCTAATTCGACCATAGCTATTACGTTGACACTTTCGAAATTCGCGTCGTGCATCAATGGTCCTTCCCAGTCCTGCTAAGGAAGCGGCACGAAGGCGATCAATTACAAACGGCACATCCCATTCATGTGTTTGGTTCGCTAAGTCAACCAGAGAGTCAGTCAGCAGTTCGTTGCAGACATCCAAAGCTTGTTGAAAACGCCGCATCTGAATGAGACGAGCCGCGTATAACGCTGTTACAACAGAGTATTCATCCGAATGCACATCCCGCACATCTTGGATCATTCGCCGTACTCTGACAAATTCAGGCAGATCGACACCCTCTCCTTTTGACATCTTCATTCGCAAAGTCAGTTGCCACGATTCGACTATACCGGCTTGAGCGCTATCGTGACCCCATGTTGCGCTCGCCAATGCGTCGAAATCCGCAAATGAAAATGCGTCCAGCTCGAAGTCATCTAATGAGGAACACGCGCCTACATAGTACCGCGCCACGTCGTAATAGAAGCCTGGGGTGTCCGACTTAAATGAGGAGATTGCCTTCAGCGCTCGCTTTCCGTGCCATCGCGCCACCGCCATCTGTTTGCGCGAAGCGGCACGGCGCGTGAGTGCGAAATGACTAGCGAATTCTGTGACGTTGTCAGGGCTGGTGTTTAAACGATGCGACAGAAAACGCAATTCATCCACAGCTCGGTACTGACGCTCTTTTCGCCACGGCGATATTGGTGTATTTTCTTCAAGCAGTCGATCGAGTTCGTGAATCGCGCGTGCAACTCGTGGAGCTTTCAGATGCGAAATCGCGTCAAGCGCGACCGACACTTGCGTTCCGAACTGAATTTGATCGTCAACTTCATTCGCAAATGCAATTGATCGCAGTGGTGGCCAGACGACCACAAGTGGAATGGCGACTAGTGTTGTGCGCACCCAAGCGTTGACGTTGCACATGTGCAAGACCTTCCAGTGACTTGTGTCGGCGATTCAATCGTGCGGTAAGGTAAACTGCGACGTTAGAATTGAATGTTGAGTCTGAATCGTAAGTCGCAGTCAATTGATTTACGATTCAAGGTCGGCGAATTCCAGCTATGAATCCCGACGCCCATCTCGAATTGGTAGAGCGGATCTTGTGTATCGACACCGCGTCGATCCCAAAACGTAGCTCTGGAATCAAAACCAAGCGCGGTGTTTGGGCCGTCCTTCTGGAAGTCAAATCGCCCGGAAATGGAAGCGCCTTGGCCACGCAACATTCGCCGTTCGTACTCATCGGGATCCTCGATGCCAGGTAGTAACAGGTCGACATGTGCGGTGTGCCGATCAACAAGATTCGTGC
Source organism: Planctomicrobium piriforme (assembly GCA_945860955.1). Classification (GTDB taxonomy): domain Bacteria; phylum Planctomycetota; class Planctomycetia; order Planctomycetales; family Planctomycetaceae; genus UBA10511. The sequence continues at coordinate 198 of CAMATH010000242.1, read as the reverse complement.
TGAATGTTCCGTTCGTGCTACCGATTTGCCCTTGAACAGTAAATTTCCGTTCAAGATAGGAGTCGAGATATCCAACTACCAAAATCGCGTCAGCGACATTGAATGTCGCAGCCGCATTGGCGGTTGTTGGTCCGGATAGCGGCTGTCGTACCTGTCCCGCCACACGTAATTCTAGGTTGTCACTCGGTTCTGAGGTGA
>CAMATH010000241.1 GCA_945860955.1 Planctomicrobium piriforme | reverse complement strand
CGCAGGAGTCTTATGCGGCGAACGCGGAGGAGTGTTATCTCGACCGCCGGGACATCCGCCTCGTGCAGCCCGAAGAGATCTTCGAGGCGACCGGATTGAAGCCGGGGGAGCTGGATCTGTTTGACGGCTCGCCCCCGTGCCAAGCATTCTCGACTGCCGGAAAGCGGGAGAAGGGATGGGGCAAGGCGAAGACCTACGAGCATGGCGCAAGGCAGTGCAACGAGCAACTGTTCTCGGAGTACATCCGGCTGCTGCGGGGCCTGATGCCGAAAACGTTCGTGGCCGAGAATGTTTCGGGGTTGGTGAAGGGAACGGCCAAGGGGTATTTCCTCGAGATTCTGCGGGACCTGAAAGCGAGCGGGTATCGGGTGGCGTGCCGAGTACTCGATGCGCAATGGCTGGGGGTTCCGCAACAGCGACAGCGGACGATCTTCGTTGGCGTCCGAGAAGATCTGGGGATTGAGCCGGCGCATCCGAAGCCGTTGCCATACCGATACAGCGTGCGGGATGCGTTGCCCTGGATTTCGCGAGTCGCAACTAAAAACGAGCATTACGAGGATTCGGGAATACCCGCGCCGTGCATACTCGCATCCGATGGCAATCGTTCGTCGTCCACGCAATCGGGAGCGAATCTAGGAATGGTCGAATCCGAAACCGACATCAGCCGGTACGCGATCGGCGCCGAATGGGACAAACTGAAGCCGGGCGAACAGTCGGCCAAGTACTTCTCGTGCGTCAAGGTCGATCCCGAGAAGCCATGCAACGCGATTCTCGCCAGCAGCGGCAAATTCGCATCGGCCGCGCAACCGCTCCACCCGACGGAGAAACGCAAATTCTCGATCGCTGAACTGAAGCGGATCTGCGGGTTCCCGGACGACTTCATTCTGAAGGGGAGCTACGCCCAGCAATGGGAGCGGCTCGGGAACAGTGTTCCTCCGGTGATGATGTTTCACATCGTCGCGACGATTCGAGACCGGATTCTGCAGGGGGCGTGATGGAATCCAAGGCACCAAACCCGGGGGGAGACCTGTGTCAGCGGACGCACTCAAGCAGCTCAAGGCGAAGGAAAAAGAGGTCTCGCAGACACTTGAAAACATTCGCGACGTCATCTTCGGCGCAGACCGTTCGAAGTGGATCGGCCGGAGCGCCGACGAGACCGGAGTCTTTTTCGGGGTTTCGAGACGGACTGTCATGGACTGGTGCGGAAAGGGAATGCCGCACGGGAAGGGGTATTACCCGCTCGACAAAATTGCCAAATGGCTGCGGCAATCAAAATGGCAGTTGCAGGCCCCCAGCGGGGAAGACGACCTGCTGGGGGGAGACTCCAGCCCGAACCTCGAAAAATATCGGGCCGCCCGTGCCCGACTGGCGGAACTCGATCTGCTGGAGCGGGAGCGGTCCCTGCTGCGGGTCGACGTGATGCGCGACGCCCTGTCTCGGATGTCATCCATCATCCGCGACGCGGGAGACATCCTGCAGCGTCAGTTCGGCACGGAAGCCTCCAAGATCCTGATCGAAGCCCTCGATGACGCGAAAACAGAAATCGACGCCGCCCTGACCCATGCTGGCACTGAAACCGAACGAACATAGCGTCCTGGTCCGATCGTTGCGGGACGCCCGTCCTCAGCGATTGCGCTCCATGCGCGAATTCGCCGAGCACGAGATCGTCATCCCGGACGGTCCGTTCGAAGGGCGGCGGTTTTCGTGTCACCGCCAGCCCTACACCGCGGAGTGGTTCCGACTGGTCGACTCGAAGAACTGGATCCGCCATGTGGCGACCGGCCCCACCCAGTCGGGGAAATCGCTCTCGGCGTTCGTAATCCCCACACTCTACCATTTGTTTGAATATGGCGAGACGGTGATCTGCGGGTTGCCGGACATGGACATGGCATCTGACAAATGGCAAGAGGATTTCTTGCCGGCCATCGAACGCACACGCTACCGGGATCTTCTGCCGGTAAAGGGACGGGGGAGCAAGGGGGGCAAGGTCTCGGCGATCCGCTTCCGCAATGGGACGACATTGCGTTTTCTCAGTGGCGGCGGGGGCGACAAGAGCCGGGCAGGATTCACCGCCCGCGTGCTGGTCGTGACGGAAACCGACGGCATGGACACCTCGTCGGACAGTTCTCGCGAAGCGGACAAGATCACCCAACTGGAAGCCCGGACCCGAGCCTATGGGGCACGCCGCCGGATCTACATGGAATGCACCGTCTCCGTTGAGGAAGGACGGACTTGGAGGGAATACAAAGCGGGAACGGAAAGTCGGTTGGCGCTTCCCTGCCCCCACTGCGGGAGTCATGTGAGTCCCGAACGGGACTCGTTGCTGGGCTGGCAGTCGGCCGAGAACGTCGTCGAGGCCCGCAGACGGTCGGCGTTTTATTGCCCGGGCTGCGGTCAGGAATGGAAGGAAGAGCACAGACGAATCGCCAACGAACAAGGGGTCACGCTGCATCGGGGTCAGGAGATGGGTCCCGACAGGGCCATTCGAGGTGACTCGCCTCCCACAGAGACACTTGGATTTCGGTGGAGTGCGGTCAATAACCTGTTCGTGACGGCGGGTGATGTGGGCGCCGATGAATGGCAGGCGACCCGCTCAGCCAACGAGGACAACGCCGAACGCGAATTGAGGCAGTTCGTCTGGGCCGTGCCGCACATCCCCCCGAAGCTCGATCTGTCGTCATTGAGCTTCGAACAGATCTCCCGCCGCGTGATCGCCATTCCGCGGGGGATTGTCCCCTCCGATTGTCTCAGCCTGTCAGCGGCGATCGATATCGGAAAATACCTGGCGCACTGGATCGCCATCGCCTGGTGCCAGGAAGAGAGGTGCCATGTCGTCGACTACGGGCGGCTGGAGGTGCCAGGGGCCGAGATGGCGGTCGAGAAGGCAATCCTGGTGGCGCTGCGGCAGTTCCGCGATCTGTGTGAACTGGGCTGGAAGCGCCCCGACGGATCAATGCGCCCCCCGGAACTGGTGCTGATCGACTCCGGCTATCAGGCGCCGACGGTTTACGGGTTTGTGAAGGAGGCGGGACGACGCTTCATGCCGGCGATCGGGCGCGGCTCGGGCCAGCAGTCAAACCACAACTACCAACGACCGAAGGGGGCCGGCTCGCAGACAATCTGGACGGGTGACGGCTGCCACGTCAGTCGGCTGGAGGTGGAGGGCGTGGATCTGGTTGAGGCAAACGCAGACTTCTGGAAGTCGTTCCTGCATGCACGAATCGCGACGCCGTTGAGCACTGCCGGGGCGCTGTCTCTGTTCAACGCGTCTCCCGAGGAGCACCTGTCGCTGGCGAAGCATTTGACGTCGGAAAAGCAGGTGGAGGAGTTTCTGGCCGGGAAGGGGACGGTCGTTCGCTGGGTCCGACAATCGCGGAACAATCACTGGTTCGACGCAGCGTACAACGCGTGCGTGGCGGGGTGCCTGCTGGGAATCCGGTCGAGTGATTCAGATTCAAATTCGCCAGATGTTGTCGTGAATCCACCGGTGACCCGGCCGGATGGGCGAGGGTGGCTGGATGTGTGATCGGCTCCTCGGAGATATCAGGTCTGCATAACGGGAGTGCAATCCAGCAGAGGTTGTGGTTCCCACTCTTTGCGTGCTGAAGTAGAATTTCGCAATTGAGGTCCATTTGATCGGTTGAGAATGAAGGAAATCACAGTGGCTGGTCGTCGCTACGGAAGTTTTCGCAGTGGAGACATCGCGGAGTCTTTGGGGGCAACGCTGTTGAAATCGATCGCCACAGTCGCGGAAGTCCCCCGGCCAGAGGACGTCGGCATTGATGCGGTGGCCAATCTACTTCGCACAGCAGATGACGGTAGTCTGTATGCCGAGGATACCTTTACAGTGCAATTCAAGTCGAATTCGGAAAGCATCGACCTGAAGCCCCACGAGGTCGACTGGTTCACCGCACTTACGGTCCCGCACTTCATCGGACGCGTGAATCGTTCTGCTGTGTCCCTGGAACTCTACACGACTCACATGGGACGGCACGCGATTCGGGCTGGCCAACCAACCCGCGTGCGGTTCCAGTTCCAGCCGGATCCCCGCCATTCGGTATGCCTGGAATCGATGGGATACGCCCATTTCCTTGAAGGAGAGACTGCATTCGTCTGGCTGGGCGATCCTGTGGTGCGAATTGCGCTCCCGTCGATAACTGACCGCCGCGCAACCGAAACGTCCTACTCGGCGTTGAAGTCGTTTTTGTGGGCCGAACGGATCTCGATGCAGTTTTCTCACCTGGGTCTGGCAACTGCCCTCCAATGGAAAACGGACATTGGGGTTGTCGACGTTCGACAATTGGGATTCTTTGGAAGCAACCCCGAGGAAGGATTACCGGAACTTGTGGCCTTTGCTGCGCCGCTGATGATCAGCCTGTTTGCATACGGCACGGCACTCAAGGATTCTTCAGCGAGTGAAAGTTTGCTGAAATCGATTTCAGCCGTCGCTGACTCACTCGTCCAGTCCGGAGTCGGCCGCGGCTCCGACAGCCTGATCGGATACTGGGATCGGATCTATCGGAGCCTGGTGCTGCGGTATGCCAGACGGGAAATCGAATGACAAATTGTGGATGTCTAGTGGCTCGCGAACAGTCACGAATCGAAGCCGCGTCCCGAACGTGTCGACAACCGCTGGTTGGCAGCGACGTAGTGGCGTCGCTCCTGGGTGTGGAGCTCTCGGAAACCGCGCCTCCGAGACGACGCGTCCGCGGATCTGCATGTCGGAGATGCAGCGCCAGGCTCAGGCCCGGCGGATGACGATGCCGGATTGGAGGCCGTATTTCGTGACGGCGAGGTGAGAATGGGAATCTCTCCGCGCTTGGTAATCAGTTGTTCGGTCGAAAAAAGGGAAATCTACCATCCCAAAGAATGTGATGGATATCCGGATCGGAAAGCCTCTCAAACTCCATAGCTTCATTTCCCGGAAGATACCGCTCAATATTGAAATTTGAACCGATGTAATCGTGAGAGATTCCCAGTCGCTTCGAGACATTCAAGAGTAGGTCTGTTGCAAGACATGCCCAGCGATGTAAGACGTTCGGCCAAACAATCGCTAGGACACGTCCGGTCGGTCCGTACAGGCCGGCGGCCTCATCAATGACAAATTGCGGAAATGTAAACGACTTCAAGCCATCGTTGGCAAATGCGATGTGGCATCCAGCGATCAATAGCCGTGGAATTGCTGGAACAATTTCCAGGAAGTCTTTCGACCGATGGAACCACTGGTCAACAGCGTCGGTGATGCCATCTGCTGAAAGCTGCTCTTCGATCGCAATTACATACGTCGGCGTCACAGCAAGATGACTTACCTTGATGTATGCGTCCAACCGTGACAACCCTTCCCGACGGCACTCCTCGTTGACTTTTCTGTCAATACCCTCTTTAAAATCGGCATCCCCGGTTGGTAACTGCTCAATAACCCCGCGGTCGGCGCGCGGTCCGGCGGCGCTCGTCGCAGGCGTCGATTGAGTGCGCGAGTTTACGGAGGTGGAGAAGTTGCCTCAGGCCGCTGCCATTATCCGGTCTCGGGTGCGGGGGTCGCAGTCGCTT
>CAMATH010000240.1 GCA_945860955.1 Planctomicrobium piriforme | reverse complement strand
GAGCTTTCGCTCGGCAAGGACGGCGACGTTGTCGGTGCGCCTCGATATCGCGTCGTGCTCGCTCACCAGACAATGATTGACGACTCGCGACTTGGTGTCGATCTCAACGACGGCACGGCTCTTGGGGGGCCGTGCGAAATCCTGTCCGTTGATCGACTGGTCATTCGTGAAGAATTCCAGCAAGTCTCAGGCAAGCGCAGCAGAGTCCAGAATCTCGCGCGCGAGGCGACGGTCCGGCTACGTGAAACCATCGCGCCTCGCCGAACGTGGGAGGTGGTGCTGCGGGCGTACGACGACGGCGTGGCGTTTCGATACCGATTTTTGCCGCAGGAAGGGTTCGACGCGCTGGCCATCCGACAAGAGCGGACAGAGTTCCGGATCCCAGGCAAATCACTCGCTTTTGCACTGCCGCTCAACGGGTATACCACGTCCTATGAAACCCGTTACAAAGTCAAGCCTGTCGGGGAGTTGCCGCAGGAATGGCTGCTGGGCCTGCCGTTGTTGATCGAGTGCCCGGGTGGAAAGTGGCTGGCCATTACCGAGGCGAATCTCGACGAATATGCCGGGTTATACCTCGCCCCGTCCGATCCGGGAACGTTGTCGGCTCGACTGTCGCCGCTGCCCAACGAACCCAGGGTGGCGGTCCGGCATTCGTTGCCCCATACCTCACCGTGGAGGGTTTTGTTGGTGGCGGATCGGGTGGGGCGACTCGTCGAATCAGACATCGTCCTCAATCTGAACGAGCCCTGCGCAATTAACGACACGTCCTGGGTCAAGACGGGAAAGACAACCTTCCCCTGGTGGAACGGATTCTACGAAGAAGGAGTGCCATTCAAGCCGGGCCTCAATACGGCAACGGCCATTCACTACATCGATTTCTGCGCGATGGCCGGCATTCCGTATCATTCGCTCGATGGGATTGAGAACACGGCATGGTATGGTGGGCCGATCGTACCCTATGAAGGAGCCGACCCGACGAAAGCGGTCGACGGGCTTGATCTCCAGGCTGTGTTGCAACACGCGAAAGCCAAGGGGGTCCGGATCCGGCTGTGGATGAACTGGCAGGCGGCCCGGGCCCATATGGAGCGGGCGTTCCCGCTCTATCGCGAATGGGGTATCGAAGGGGTCATGCTCGACTTCATGGATCGCGATGATCAGGAGATGAATCGATTCGTCCGACGGGCGGTCGCTCTCGCGGCAGACAACCAACTCACGGTGACGCTGCACGGTTGCCCCAAACCAACCGGGCTGGAGCGGACCTACCCGAACCTGCTGACTCATGAAGCCGTGATGAACCTGGAGTACGACAAATGGGACCAAATCGGCATCACCCCCGATCACGAGGTGACAGTCCCGTTCACGCGGATGCTGGCCGGACCACTCGACTTCCACCAGGGATCGTTCCGGACCGTCCGACCCGAGGCGTTTAAGCCACGAAATGACGCCCCTCTGGTAATGGGGACCCCTGCCCGCACATTGGCGAGCTACGTTGTTTTTCAGAATCATCTGTCGATGGTCGCCGACTATCCGACGGCCTACCAAGGGCATCCTGGGCTGCCAGTGCTGGCAGCGATTCCTACAACATGGGACGAGACGCGGGTGTTGGACGCGCGGGTGGGAGAATACATTGTGATCGCCCGCCGCAGCGGCGAGGAATGGCACATCGGAGCCATGACGAACAGTAAATCCCGGTCGATTGAGGTGTCATTGCAGGTACTCGGAGCTGGCGAGTTTTCGGCATCGATCTGTTTGGACACGGCAAACGATCCGTCCAGACTGATTCGAAGTGACTCCAAAGTCTCGAAGGAAACGCCGATCTCCCTCGATTTAAGTGCGGGGGGCGGGGCGTATCTGCGAATCGTGCCGTCTCGGAAACCGTAATGATCGGCTTCTGTCTCCCTATCGGGCGAAATACGGATTCAACAATGTTCGTAGCGCTTGTCGGGCCCGACGCAGGCGGGTTTTGAGTGCGCCGGGGGTGATTTTCAGAATCGCCGCAGTCGCTTCGGTGTCGAGTTCCTCGATATCGCGCAGCAGAATGACGCTGCGGAAATCGTCCGGCAGGCTGTCGATGCATTGGCGAACGAGCGTACGGGTTTCGTCAGTCTCCAGTTGATCACTCGACGGGTTTCGCCATGAAGCGACCCGTTGTGATTGATGATCCGTCGCATCGAACGGGGTTCTGGTGCCACCCAGCAGCCAGTCTGAGAGATCTGTGGCAGATCGCTGGAATTTCTGGGGGAAAAACTGTTACGGACAGCTCGCGTCTCACCCAACGGCCACGACGCACTCCCTACGACTGATTCCGCATAGTGCGTCGTCACTTACTGTTCGGCAAACGGTGACATGATTCGGATGCAGACTTTCCATTTCTGACTGGTGGGTGTCACCCGACCCAATCACCCGCGATCAGCCGCCATCAACCTTCATTTTTCCTCTCCACCGCCGACTTGTCTTCCATCGGCTCTTCCCCCTTAGGCTGCCGGGAGGTTGCTTCCGGCATGGGAATTTCTCGTGCGGGCTCGTCCTCGGGGAGAAACTTGTTCTGACGCAAGAACTGCTCCATCCCGCGCGCCTGTGCAGTCGCCTGCTGCCACCCCTTCATCTGGTCGGCGTCGAGAATGTCTCGGACTTCGTTTTCCGGAATTCGTGACAATTCATAGAGGATGACGACCGAATCGTAATCGTATCGGCCGAATCGACGCGGGGGGCGAACGTGCTTTTTGCACAACTCCGTCAACCGTTCGCGTTGGTCGATCATGAGGCCGAGCGAATCGTCCGCCGCGACAAGAATTAACTCGAGTTCCGCCAGCATTTGAAACGTGCGTCGGTCGAGCGCCTCCTGCTCGTAGATGGCGCGCTGGGCGTCGTCGAGCGCTTTCGGAACGACCCGCAGCAGCAACGATTCGTCGTTGAAGAACCCGGATTGAATCTGCATCTGCAGCGGCTGAAGTTCCGCCCAGAAGGTGTTCATCAGATTCTGGTCGTTGCGGCTCGTGAGAAATTGCTTCCGCAACTTCATGTAGCGGTCGAAGAATCGCTTGATATCGGTGGCCCCGGCCAAGGTGAGCTTCAATTTCTGGGCGTCCGTCAAATTGCAGGCGCGGGTGATTTCCGCAATCTGCAGGTCAAGCTTCGATTGCAGCCGGGACTTTCCCGCCGCCGCGCTGTTGACTGTGCCGTTCCAGATCTTGGCTTCGAATTTCGACTCGTCAATCGGGCTGAACACCACGCCCCGCTGTTGCGCGTTGGGCAGTTCTTCGTCGTCCGTCTCTGGTTCTTCCGCCTCCTCCTGGACCATCGCCCGCTCGATGAAGTTCTGGGCCGAGGCGGGGGGAAGGAGTGTCAGAGTGACCGCCAGTGCGAGCCCGGTCGACAGCGCCGTCCTGAGGAAGGCTGGGGCGGGGATTGCTGCGAATGGTGATCTCGACATGTCGCGTTTCCGACCGGGGAGTGGGGCGCTGACGTTGTGTTCGGGGCGGGGAAGCCAGAGTTGCCGCAGCCGATCGCCGCGATCAGACGTAACCGGGCTTGTCTGGCACCGGCTTCTCTTCGGCGGCTTCCTTCGCGCCGGGCTTCTCGTTCGAGGGTTGCGCCTCGACGGCTGCGGGAAGTGCAAATACTTCTTCGACTGCGACGCCGACGTTCGCGCCGACATCCTCGCCGTCCAGCAGGATTTGGGCGTTGAAGTATCCGAACCCGACTCCCCAGAATTCCGAGCGATCCATTTTCTGGACTTCCGCCCAAACTTCCTTTTGATTGTCATTGAGTACGGAATCGAGGCACTCGGCGGGCATGTTCGGGAAAACGTTGTCCGACCACTGCATGTACTCCAGGGCGTTCCCCCAATCGGCGTTCCAATGCTTTGCCATTTGCGCGGTCAACTTCTTTCGCTGTTCCGCGGAAAGAATGACGTTGCGATCCACCACAGACACCAGATTCCGGATCGTGGTTTTTTTTCGGTGCTCGATCCGGGCGTCGACTTCTTTCTTGTAGGCCGCGGCGGCATCCGCGGGGAGCAGCCGATTGACGGTTGCTGTGATCGCCTGTTGCAACTCCTCTTTGATGTTCGGGGATTTCAGAGGTTGTCCGTTCCCGCCGCGCGTCATCTGAACGCGGATGTCAACCCACTTTTCTCCCGTCTCTTCGAAGGCTTTCTCTGCGGCTTTGCGGATTTCGGTCCGTTGCTCGGGGTTGGGACGACAGGCACGCAGGCACAGGGCCAGCTCGGTCCGCAACGTCAACTGAAAATTCTTCTTGAAATAAGCCCGCTCCCGATCCTTCATCTGTTTCTGGGCGGCATCGTCCATCTCAGGCTGACCGAGCTGGACGACGGCGCAACTTATGGCCTGTTGTGCCTCTTTCGCGTCGAACTGCGAGGCGAAAGAGACTCGCGAGGTCGAGATGACCGCCGTCATGGCCAACCCTGCGACGATCGACGACACGATTCGACGGGCGGGTTCTCGGTCCGAGAATTTCCGCATGCGGTCTCTCCTGAAAACGACGTTCTGGCCAAGTCAAGTCGTCGAATGTATTGAGCGCGATCGGGCGGTACGGTCGCTTGGTGTGAGCACTTGTGGAATTTATAGCGCTGCAGAGGGCTGAAGCCAAGGCGCGTGCCTCGATTTTCCGTCGAGTTCGTTGAAGTACTCGTCGATGGCTCCTGTGCCACCCACCAGCCAGCCTGGGAAATCTGTGGCAGTTCTCTGGAACCTCTGTGAGCCCGGTGACACCCACCAGCCTGATATTGGATATCGCCGTCTGTAAAGCGAAGGCCAGTGCCACCAATCAGCCGCGCAAGCCAGCGGAAACCGAGATGAACGCGTATTGAGAGTTGTCCCGAAAGCTGGCTAACTGGCGGACTCTACTTTCTCGCTCGACGAGGGACTTCGCCGGTTCCGCGGGAGTGACTTTGAATTGGGCAGCCTGGGTAGCGGACGAACATGCCAAGTCGAAGCCCTGGCACAGCGAGATTTTGCTTCGGTCGTGCGCAAATTCCCCCGCAGCGGTGTCAGCGGTCGTCGCGACGATCGCCTGAAGCGGGGCCGGGGCCATCGTTCCCGTCGCAGGCAGATCAACCCCCGTCGATTCCATCGTGCTCGACGGCACGGCACACGATTCAACCGCCGCCCGAATCCGCTCATAGACCGAGGTGAACTGGCTTTCCTCCGGAGTCGGCGCGATCCCTGCGCGGATGGGATTCAGATCGACGTAGACCAGACAGGCGGCGATAGCCGCTGCATCGAGAAGTCGGGTCATTTCAAATCGTCCCTACCAGGTTTCCGGAACTCCTCTACGGCGTTCCATCCCACGACACCTTTGGCCGAGTCTTTCGCTGTCGGGACACGGCTGAGTTTCAGGCGTATTTGGGCAGATGGGTCGAGCGTCGTCAGTTTCCACTGAACGGAAAAGCGATCGCTATTGATTGCAAGACCGTGCGTCGATTGCACGACAGATCAACGGGCGGAATCCTTGGTCCTCTACAATCACGGGGTAACTGCTCAATAACCCCGCGGTCGGCGCGCGGTCCGGCGGCGCTCGTCGCAGGCGTCGATTGAGTGCGCGAGTTTACGGAGGTGGAGAAGTTGCCTCAGGCCGCTGCCATTATCCGGTCTCGGGTGCGGGGGTCGCAGTCGCTT
>CAMATH010000239.1 GCA_945860955.1 Planctomicrobium piriforme | reverse complement strand
AGCATCCCAAGTCGCCGCGTCAACCGCAAGGAGACAAGCGCCTAAGATGAATTCCGTGATTGGGACTAAGTCGTAACAAGGTAACCGTAGGGGAACCTGCGGTTGGATCACCTCCTTTCTAAGGATTTGATTAACAAGAGGTTTTTTTTTCGGATCGCATCCATCGCCTGCTTCTCGCTCTCCAACCAATGCATACACTGACCCGACCGGGTTTTCCCGGTCGGGTCTTTTGTTTTTAACCACCTGCCTGAATTGCACCAGGGTGCCACGGCCAGCGACCAACGGAAGTCGGCCGTGCGAGCGTCAACTGACGCTGCCACCGGAGACGCAGCCGATTTTTGAATTCAAGGGGGGTGGTTGATTTTGTGTCTGCCTTTCGTGTGTTTCGTGCCTTTCGTGGTTCCGATTGTCCGTCAATCCTCGAGCGAACAACTGGCTCGGACATCGCAGGTGCGAAATCGACCGGCACAGCGTCAAATCGTTCGCTTACGGTGTGAGCAGAAATTGGGAACCACGAAAGGCACGAAACACACGAAAAACCGGAAAAAGGGAAAGAGGTTTTGAGGCGACATGCGCTGTGGCAACCGTACGGAAGAATAGGTGTCACGCAGAATCCCCCGGCGCGCGGATGTCGCAATCTTTTTTTCGCAAACTGGATCCGGATTCGCCTATTTCATGATTGCCTGTCCGTGAAAATTTTCCCGGACTTCACCAGTCGCCGGATTCGTCGCCGGTTCATCACTCCCGCAGTGCGATTTCGATTCCACGATGCTTGGAATCGCGCAGTTCGTGATTCGTCATCGAATTCAAACGGCGCGGTGTGCGAACTGATGGTGGTCGTCGACTCCCCCGGCCCAAAATCTCCGGAGGAATCGCAGTTTCAGGCGCAGTTCCTAAACGACCAAAAAAACGCGACCGACTCTGTGGACTATTCGTTTCACACCTACCTCTCCGATCGGCTCCCATCGTCGAATCCCTACATCATGCCTTCGCACCAGTCGGTGTTCCCGTGTAGAGAGGCTCTGGAAGGAACCGTTCACACCCCGTGTGCGGCGGGGGTTTGAATTACGTTTCAGCGGCAAGCGAGGTGCCGGGTTGGTTCAGGCATCGGGCTTCGAGGGGCGTGGTGACGAACTCCAGTACGGAACGATTCTGCTGGCGACAGGCCTGGATCACCGAGAGGAGTGTTTCAACGAAGCGGCTGCCGCTTGCGCTCTGCGCCCGAGGGACAGCTTTCGCCAGATGACAGCGTGACGCAGTGACCTGTCGACGGTGTTATTGGTCGGAGCAACGCCGTCCCACAACGCCGGCGCTCGTTAGGATGCTGCGGGATGATCCCCGAACATCGCTCTGGCGGAACCGACGCCCGCTCCTGCTTGCGATGCCCCTTCGGGCCAGCTCGACTGCTGCCGGAGCCAGGTTTCGATGCCGGCTTTTCCTGGTTGTATCGAATGGACCTCAGATCGCATCTACTTTCAAAGCTCGGGGGGGAATCCTTTCCACACCCCGAGATTGTCACGCAATTGCAGTCTTCTGGAGGACCAATGGTCCACGACCTTCAGGTCGGGGGGGGGCAGTTCAAGGCAGTTTCGTCTCGAAAAGCACGACCTCTGGTCCGTCCCATTGATAGGGGGCGACCCCGGTCATGGGATCCGCGCGCCTCAAGTAGACCGCGAGTTTATTGTCGCCGTTCCTGAGAGCCGGTGGGATGGGGGCTCTTGCGCCCGCGACAGAGAAAGAGAAATCGTAATTCGCGTCGACCGAAGCCTCCGTTGTGACGTTGGTTGGGGTTGGGGTGGTGGAGTCTTGCGGTGGCATTGGCGGGGTCTCGTTGTTGCGAAAAACCTTGCCGAAAACTCTCATGCGCGTGACGTCGCCACCTTCCACCTTCCCTGCGACAGAGATTACGTCTCCGGTGACTGGAACGGCATTGGTACCATCGGGAGCTGTAATACTAAACAACTTAGACATCGTTGACTCTCCTGAAAAAAGGAAGACTGAAGCGGAAAGGCAAAGCAGAACTCGCGGAGAGTATAGATTGCCATGCCTCGCCTACGCAACGTCGCAAGCGAGCCTCGCGACGCAAGTTCAATTCACTTGTCTGACAGGTATTTGAAATGCGGATTGTTAATCCAGACCACTCCGCCTCCGCGCAAGAATGCGCCAAACCGACCCGAATTCTGATACTCCGACGTGACGATCTCCTTTTCAATCTCGATCGAGCAAAATTCATCGAGTTTTTTCCCATTGTAATGAATTTCAACCACCTGGTTGTTCCTGACCACGACTTTCAAAGAAGGATTTGGCGGCACCCCCCTCTCGAGCGGCAATTTCGCGAGACATCGTCCGGTGATGAACTCCATGCTTCCGTTGGAGGCACTCAGGACTCCCAGGGCGCGACGCAGTTCATAATAAGGAATCCCTTCCCCCTTTCCGCCCCCAAGTCTCCGGGCAATGTAAATCGCCTGCACCCGCCCCACCCGGACGCCGTCCCACTTCGATTCGTGGTAACCTAAAAAGATCCCGGCGTCGGCCTTCCACACGGGTTGATTGAAATACAACTCCAGTTCAAAGTCGCGGCCAGCGGAATCTCCAAACTGCGCGAGCCGTGTGTTCGTCGCGGTAATCGTCAATCCGTTGTTCTGTTCATCCAGTCGCACTTCTCCCGGACCTGAGTTTTCAAAACCGGGGTATTGCAGTTCGGCAGGCAGTCGGCCAAGCTGACCACGCCAGACTTTCTGGAGTTCTGTGTCCCGGGAGGTGATCGCCACAATGCTCAGTGTTGACGCGACGATTCCCGCCAGCAACACGGCCGCCCAGTGGCGTCTTGCCCACTTGATCGTTCGATCCCACACGCTCGCCGCACGCGTTCCATCCACCGACTCTCCCCCCAGAAAGCGTCGCAACTGTTTCGCCAAGTCGGCGGCGGTCTGGTAACGGTCCGCCGGCGATTTCGCCAGACAGCATTGAACGATGCGATCGAGGTCCGGGTGAATGTCCCGGTAGTGCGACCGCGCCGAGGGGACGAGTCCCAGAGTCACATCCTGCTTGAGTTCGGCAACGGTCCCCACGGGATACGGGGGCTTCCCGGTCAGCAATTCGAACAGAATCGCCCCCAGGCCATAAATGTCGCTCCGGCGTCCAATGCTGTCGAGTTCAGGGTTGATCTGTTCGGGAGACATATACGCGGGGGTCCCCACCGGCCGCCGCGATCCGGGTTCGCTGTCTTCGGTACTGTGTTGCCAGTCTGCCAACCCAAAGTCGCCGATCTTTAGACGCCAGTCCGACAGCCGACGTCCGTCGTGGTCTCCCGGGATCGTCGGATTCTTCTGGGTGATGTCGGCGTCGGAATCCGCCGTCAGCAGAATATTCCCCGGTTTAAGTCGCGATGCACGATTCCCCGCTGATGCGCATAGTGCAGGGCATCGGCCAGGCCTGCGACCAGAAGCGCCGCCTCGTGCTGGGGGCGCCGACCCGGGTGGGTTTGAAGCCATTCTGCCAGCGAACCCCCTTCGCAATACGCCATGACGATCAATGGCGACCGGTCGTCGATTTTCAAATCGTAGATGGGAACAATCCCCGCGTTATCCAGCCGGGCGATTTTTACGGCCTCACGTCGAAACTCTCCATGCAGAGTTTCGGATTGCGATCGCAGAGGCTGGGGGGCCATGATCGCGACCTTGCGTTTGAGAAGCGGATCCCAGGCCAACAGCACCATTCCCGAAGCGCCGTAGCCGAGCAGTCGTTCGATCTCAAATCGTCCCAGGACGGTCAATTGCCGACTGTCCGTTGGTTCGTTGACGTGGGACTCCCGAGGTTGTGAAATCTCTGTCGGCTTCCCGGGTGTTTGACCGGCCGCATCCAATGGGCGCGGGACCGTCGCCGCGTCACCGCCTGGAGTCGTACTCCGGCCTAACGACACAAGCAGTGCTGGCGCATCGAATTCTCCGTCCCGGTCGGATCGGGGCCGGGTCGCCGGAGTCTTTCTGCCATGCATCCAACGCAGGAGTTTGAGCGACTGTTCGAACTGGCGCAATTCGTCCAGCGACGCCTGCCCCAGGTTTTCGGACAAATGGGTCGTGGAACAACCGACCCATTCGTCTCCCGCCGCCAGTTGATCGTCGACCCACGCCAAATACGCATCCAATGGATTATGGGCGAGATCGGATGGGGAATCGAGGGGAACGGGCGGATCCAGCGGCATGACAATTCTCGGACAGTTCGCGGCGACGCACATCGCGGAACAAAGTACAGACGGAACCACACACCATTCAGTGCGAGACTGGCGTCAAAGCGGACGAAAAAAACAGAACGACCGCTGCGATTTCCTGGAACTATCTTCTGCGGTGGTGATCTGGAAGCTGGTCGATTAGACCGGCGGCCTGGGCTTGTCTCGACAACTCTTCAAAGGCCCGGGTCCAAAGTTGCCGCGCGGCTTCGGCGCTGCGCTCCATGTGGGCTCCGACCTGTTTCCACGGCAAGCCCTCGTCCCAGAGATTGAGAACCGTCTGGTATTCGGGCTTGAGGCCCGCCCGGATCTCCTGAAAGCGACTCAGGAGTTCTTCTTCCCGCACCGGAGCTCCCGGACTGGGCGGGGGTTCCCGGGAGGGCCGATCAACGGGTCGCCACTTGCGTATCGCGCTCTTGATCTTGTTTTCGAGGATTTTGCGAGCATACGCCCGCCAGCCCGGCAGCGGGCCCTCGAATCGCCCGATGACCTGGTGGAGATCAATCAACGACATTTGCACGAACTCCGATGGCGCAGTCGCGGCACGCAGCCAGTCGGGCGTCTGTTCGTTGGCGACGGGGATCAACGTCCCCCACGCCTGCTGCAGCAGCGCGTTGATCGCATTGTCGTCACCCACTTTCGACCGCGACAGCAGGAGCTGAAATTCCCGTTCCTGATCCGCCACACTACTCTCGACCTGACTCATAACACGCACTCGAACAGCGGGGTCTTGAATCGTGTCACAACACGCAGTATTCAGTCTACCGAAGCGCAGCAACACCGGTCAATCTGGCGGGTTTCGACAAAATTCAGATTTCGTGCGATTTTGTTCGTACGGTTTGTGCCCGTCATTCACTTTATTGGATGTCTGACTGTTTCAGCGACGACAACATCCGATCCGCATCCGAGGACTCTGCACTATGTCCGAATCTCTGGCGAAACTGGCTGTCCCATCTGGGCAATGGCCGTCTCAAACGCATCGGAGGAACCGGACGCTCGCGCAGCCAACGGCTTCGTCGATGGCCGAGGGACAACCACTCGGCACGAACGCCAGAACCAAATCTACCTCCCGTCAGGTTCTACTGGCCGGCCGGCCCGCATAATATCCCTCAGGGAAAAACAAAACCACCACCATAATCCATGAAGTCACAAAACGTTGTGGCCGCCCCAGTCCCTCGGCCATTTTCATAATATGCGGACCGGGACCGTTGTTACACAGGTCTGCATAAAACCAAGTTCGGCGGTTGGTGTGGTCGTGAGCAGTGACCGATGGACAACTTACCAAGGAGATCATGATGGCTGACATCTACCAGGAAATTTGGGACGCCGATCAGGGGCACGCCGGGCTGAAGGCGATCCGCCCGACGACGCCGATCACACCGGCGCTCTCCTCACACGGATACATCGTCGTGAACGAGAACGGGGCCGCAGGCGCGAACCAAAGGGTCATCGAGTCGGTGGTAATCCCGCCTAAGAAGTTAGGTAACTGCTCAATAACCCCGCGGTCGGCGCGCGGTCCGGCGGCGCTCGTCGCAGGCGTCGATTGAGTGCGCGAGTTTACGGAGGTGGAGAAGTTGCCTCAGGCCGCTGCCATTATCCGGTCTCGGGTGCGGGGGTCGCAGTCGCTT
>CAMATH010000238.1 GCA_945860955.1 Planctomicrobium piriforme | reverse complement strand
GGCGTCTGCTCCGCCGCCGGGATCTCGATTCCCGCGATGACGATCGGTTGGATTGGCTGGGGGTCTGACTGGCTCATGCGCCATACATTCCCCGAAAAACCGACTTTGAGTAAATACCAGTTTCCGAGGGGTTATTGAGCAGTTACGTCGTGCAAAGCAATCACGCAAAACAACGAGTCCCCTTCAAGGCGATCACCGGCTCGCTCACGTTCGCCGACGTTCCCCTGGGGCTTCTGCCGTGGCTCTATTGGGGCGGCAAACTGCATGTCGGTGACCGGCGTGGCGCGGGAGCCGGCGGGTGGAACGTGACTCTGGAATAGTGCCGCGCCGCCGAGACCCGAACATTGGGTTCAGGTGGTCGATGGGTGGACGATCAAGCGACAGATTCCGTTTGCGGCGATTCGGACGGTCACGCGACTCCCAAACGCATCACAGACTTCGCGGGTCGGCCGATCTTCGAACGGCGTTGCATACGACATCCAAACAGAGCCGCGCACGAAGTCAGCGGTAATCGACGACCGCTTACTTCGTGCGCGGCTCTTTGCCATTCAAGTCTTGGGGCGCGCCGCGAAACCGCCGGCTGCGCCGTCGGGCGCGACGCCGCAGGAGCGTCGTCGCGACAAAAGGGCGTCGTCGCGACATGTACCACCACCGCCGGGCTTTGCCTCTTCGCCGCTTCGATTCGCCAATCGCCGTTGCAGTCCTCCCCAAAAAAAGAAAAAAACCACTTTACACTTGAATCCTAAAAATACGCACGTATACTGAAACATACGAGTACTTCATCGACGCAGCTACAAGTGGATCCAAACGCGGTGTCCCATGAATTCAAGGGTGAATCACACATCTGACCCGAGTGGAACCGGTCGGGGGAAACGACACCGGCCAGCTTCCAAATTGCCACAGGATACTTTTGAACAGACCCGGGTGCGGGACTGGAGTATTGACGAAGAGTCGCTCCTGGAACCCGACTGGATCTGGCAACGTTGGCTTCCCCGGGGACGAGTCACGGTGTTGGGAACTCCCTCAGGCAGCGATTTCTCGGGGTTGGTTGCCGACCTGGTCGCCCGGGTCACTGCCGGCACTCCGTTTCCCGGTCTTGGTCCGCCGACCGGCCTGTACTGCAAGCAATTCGCGCAAAGGGTCGCCGTTGTGACCGCTGGAGGCGATCCGCGGCGCGACTTCGGTCGGCTGGTTGCGCTGGCTGGCGGTCGGCTTGATCAGTTGCACCTGACCAGTGGCGTTGTCGAACCCGCCGGCCCGGATGGGTACCCGACTGAGCGACCGTTCAACCTGCCGGCCGATTTCCCGCTGTTGCGCCAGTGGCAATTTGAGGAGAAACTGCCCCCGGCGCATCTGACCATTCCTCGTTCACCCGAACACGAACCGGTCGCGCTCCTGGTGATCGAAGCCCTTCCCCGTCAGGTTGCGAAATGGCGCGAGTCGGAGTTGCGCACGCTGCTTGATCAACTCAACCGTCTGGCGTTCGAACGCCACATGGCGATCCTCCTGGTGACACCGCTCACGGTTCTGCCCGCGCGAGTGTCGGCCGGGAAAGTCACACTGGCGAAAGCGTTCGGCAGCTCCATGCTGGTCGAGTCGGTCGGCGCGCTCTGGCATATTGACCAGAACCCCTCCCATCCCGATCGCTTCGACCTCATTTGTCATAAACTGTGCCAGCATCCCCCCTCGGTGGCATTCTCTGTGTCCGAGAATGGAATCCAGTGGGAGATTGACGATTGGCAGGATTCCCGTTCTGCGCCGTCGATTCCAAAGCCCGCCGCCGCCGTTGTCCCTGCGGCGTCGGAATTGCCCGCCATGCCTGACGCGCCCACATTGCTCGCTACTCCCCCGATGACGGCGACTGACAGCGCACCACCACCGACAAGCCCTTCATCACAACAGACACTGCGGCGAAATCCTCCGTCGACGCCAAAACGCAAACAGAGCCTCCAGCAGAATCCGCAGCGCGAGCCAGTCACCTGGTCCGAGGCCAAATCACAGCGGGAACGGGAATCACGAGCGTCGCCGGTATTGGAGACGACAACTCCGCGACCGGCGATCGACGGCTCGCCACCGATTCGCAGAACCGAGGAAGAATTGCGGCAGACTCCCGAATGGAAACGGGCGTCGCGAAGCGAACGCAAGCGACTTCTGAGAGACGCGCGAGCGGGAGTCGAACCGCATTGAGTCTCATCTCTTTCGAGTGCGTGCGCCGAGCGCCAGCGGCACGCCGGGGGGGTGAACGTGCCTGCCGGAAGTCGATGTCGGATGAAGGAAAGGCGGGATCGAGATCCCGCACTCCAAGACCCCTCTCTGTTCGCGGGATTGCTGCCACTCGGTCATGCCACCCGATGTCCTTCAGTCACACTCGAACCCGCAGCGCGGAGTTTTTCCAGGGTGCGGGTCACGCAAAACAACGAGTCCCTTACATCAACCGCAAACTCGCCACGCCGGCGATTGCCAACAGCGCGGCCACAATCCAAAATCGCACCACGATTTTCACTTCGTGCACTCCCCGGAACACAAAGTGATTATGCAGCGGGGCGCAGGCGAGAACCCGCTTTCCAAACCCGCGGAAACTGATCACCTGGGCGATCACGCTCACTGTTTCCGCAACAAACACTCCACCGACGACCAGGAGCAATAATTCCTGCCGACTGACGAGGGCGGCCAGACCGATCAACCCCCCCAGCGGTAGCGCGCCGGTGTCCCCCATGAAGACTTGGGCGGGATAGGCGTTGAACCAGAGGAATCCCAGCACCGCGCCCACCACCGCCCCCATCAGCACGGTCAATTCCCCCGCGCCGGCGAGGTGCGGAATCCGCAGAAATTCCGCCATCACTCGGTTCCCCGCCAGATAAGTGAGCGCAGTGAATGCCGTCCCCGCGAAAATCATGCAGCCCGACGCCAGTCCATCCAGTCCGTCGGTCAAATTGACGCCGTTGGAGCTGCCCACCACGACCAGGGTACTCCACGCGATGAATCCGACTCCGAGTGGAATCACGCCGAGCCGAAGTGGCAGCACCAGATCGAGTCCACCGGGCTTTGCCTGATTCTCCAGATACAACAGGATGGAAGCGGCCAGCGCGACGGTGAATTGCCCGGCGAGTTTTTGCCGAATCGACAGCCCTTTTTTCTTGGTGCTGAGTTTGATCCAGTCATCAACAGCCCCAAGTCCCCCCAGCCCCAGCGCGGTGAGTATTCCGATTTGCACATACCGACTCTGGAGATCGCCCCACAACAGAATCGCGAGACAGACCGCACCCAGGATGAAGATCCCCCCCATGGTGGGCGTGTCTTTCTTCGCGGCGTGCAGGGCGTCGAGTCGGGCCGAGTCGCTGGCGATCCGTTCGCGAAATCTGCCTTTCAACCAGTGAATCGCCCAAGGCCCCAGGCACAACGCGATCAAGAATGCCGAGAGACTCGCGAGCGCGGTCCGCACCGTGAGCAACGTGGCACTGTCGGCGACATGAACAATTCTCTGCAGCAGCCAGATGAGCAAGGTGGCGAACTCAGTGCGTTGACTGGGATGCGAATTTCACCGCGGAAACTGGTACCGCGGATTCTTCGGATCAAAGTCAACGATCTTCAAGCCGACGTTGAGCTTCAGTTTCTTGTACGAATACTCTTCGACCAGCAAGGGCTTGTCACCGGTTCGCTTTGGCCAGTCATACCGCTCGACATGGATCGGCAGCTTCGTCTCTTTGTCGAAATAGAGCCGGGTTTCGTAAAACGCCGCGTTCTTGGACGGCTCGGGATGGCGAACCACAAACGCGACGCAAGCTTGATCGTCGAGATTGGCGTCCGGGTATTTCTTGACGATCAACTGATCGTCGGTCGCGTCAGCCTCCAGATTCTCAATCGCCTTCTGGAGAATGTTGTGGATTCCCACGCTGGTGATCGGATGCCGGCTTTCTTGGGTCACACGGGTGTCACTCAGGGGCAGGTACAGTGTTCCCGCGATCGCTTTCAAGCCGGTTTCGTGAACCACCAGTCGATTCTTGAAGCTCCCGTCAACATAAATCACTTCGCGTCCGACCTCTTCCGGAGACACAAAATGAAAATAGACGCTGAACGGCTGGTGCCGGTATTTCATCTCCATCTTCTGCGTCACCAGCCGGCGCTTCACCAGTTCCTTGCGACTGAAGACCGCCGTGTAGTCCTGCACGTCGGCGAGTGCTTCACGGCTTTCCTCGCAGTAGGCGGCCAGTTTCGCTAGTGGTCCGTCCCGGAATTGGCTGGGATCAAACGCAGCCGACTCATCGCCCCCCCGCCGGCTGCCTTTGCCGGTGATGTCGTCACGCGAACCGGTCGACACTCCCTCGGCTGGGGTTGTTGCGGCCCGTTTCCCGCGCGGCCGGTCGACTTCCTTGCGTCGCTGGGCGAATGCCTCTGTGCCTGGGAGCAACACCCCGAAAAGCACAGCGATCAGGAGTCCGCCCGGTCCGTTCCCTATCGAAGGGAATCGCGAACCGGGTGTCGGTAACGACACCTGTCCACTCGAATCGAGCTGAGACACGACATTCACTCCGTCGAATGTGGGGCGACTCCCAACGGGGAATCGTTCTGCGCAAGACGCCGTGATCCAGTGAGGCGTCCGCAACGTTCTACCGGAAAACCACGGCGATTGCCAGAACAATCGCTTGATTCGGCTGTGATTCGCCACCTAGAATCGCGGCCTGAGTCGAGAGTCGTGGACCGATGGGAAGCGTCGGTCGCCGTTGAGTCGCTTCGAGTTATTCACCCGCCATCAGCATCCGGGGAGTCTTCGCATGGGTCTGTTCGACAAGTTGCGCAACGAGTTCGTCGACATCATCGAATGGATCGATGACGACCGGTTCACGCTCGTCTGGCGGTTTCCGCGCTACCAGAACGAGATCAAGCAAGGGGCGCAGTTGATTGTTCGGCCCGGGCAGATGGCGGTGTTTGTGCATCGCGGGCAACTGGCCGACGTGTTCGAGCCGGGTAACTATGAACTGAAGACCGACAATCTGCCGATCCTCAGCACGATCGCGGGCTGGAAATACGGTTTCAACAGTCCGTTTCGATCGGAAGTTTACTTCGTCAGCACCCGGCAGGTCACGGAACTCAAATGGGGAACTCCCAACCCCATCATGCTGCGGGATCCCGATTTTGGCCCGATTCGGTTGAGGGCGTTCGGCACCTATGCTCTGAAGGTGGTCGATCCGAAGGCATTGTTGAAAGAGCTGGTAGGGACCGACAGTGTGGTCAGTTCCGACGAGATCGACGAGCTGATGCGTTCGACGATTCTTTCGGCGTTCGCCGACATGCTGGGAACCCAGAAGATCGCCGCCCTCGACTTGGCAGCGAATTACCGGTCGATGGGGGACGCGCTGCGCAAGATGGTCGTCGAGCGGGTCGACGATGAATACGGTCTCGATGTTCCGATGCTGAACATCGTGAACATTTCGCTGCCCGAAGAGGTCGAAAAGGCGATCGACACGCGCAGCAGCATTGGTGTGATCGGCGACCTGGGACGCTATCAGCAATTTCAGATGGGGAAGGCGATCACAATGGCCGCCGAGAATCCCAATGGAGGCGCGGGGGCCGGCGTGGGGTTGGGCATGGGATTCGGAATGGCGAATCAAATGGCCAACCAGATGGGCGGAGCGTTCGCCCGACCTGGGGCAGCCCCGGGAGGCCCAGTCGCCCCGCCGCCTCCTCCCCCTCCGCCAGGAGACGCGTGGCACATCGCGATTAGTGGCCAGACACATGGTCCATTCTCGGCGGCCCAAATTGCGGAAGGGTTGTCGCTCGGCCAGATCGAGAAAAGCACGCCGGTTTGGCGGGATGGAATGGCGGGCTGGCAGCCCCTGAGTGACGTGCCGCAACTGGCCCAGCGGACCCCCCCT
>CAMATH010000237.1 GCA_945860955.1 Planctomicrobium piriforme | reverse complement strand
GACAGAGGCCGAGGTCAAAGCGTCGGTGGCTCGGGCGGTGCAGAATCTGCGCTCAAAACTCGCGGGCCACGTTGGCGGTCAACTGGGTCTGTCGGCGCTGGCGCTCTTGAAAGCGGGTGTCCCTCCGACCGATGCCGATGTGAAGCGGGCGTTGGATCTATTGGCCAGCCGTGTTGAGGCGGGAACTTACAAGCCTTTCAACCACCACCGCTACGAAGCGGGGGTGACCTTAATGGCCCTGTCGACCGCCGACCCTGTGCTGTACAAGCCGCAGATCGAGGCGATCACCAAGTACATTCTCGAGGCGCAACAGACTCCCGGAGGGTGGTTCTATCCGGCTGGCCACGGCTTGGACAATCCCAGCGTGGTCGGCGACACGAGTATCACCCAGTACGCGCTCTTGGGACTATGGGAGGCGACAAGAGCAGGGGTGAATGTTCCCAAACAGGCGTTCGACAGGGCGGCGGCCTGGCACCTCATGACGCAGTTGCGTGAAGGCAGTTTCACCTACCAGCCCAGCCGGACGTCGCAAGGTCTGGGAACGCACTCGATGGCGGCCGCCGGGACGGCGAGCATGCTGTTGACGCGGATGATGCTCTACCCCGAGGCGAAGGAATTGCCGACCGAGGAGGTGGAAGAGGAAGCGAAGGGAGGGACCAAGGGGGCGAAAAAGAAGAAGGGGGGCATCAAGTACGGAATTCTCTTCCCCGCGCCCATCGAGCCGACAGCGGCGGAAATTGAAGCGGAAAAGGCCGTCAAGAACGACATCCCTCCCGACGATCCCAACTACAAAGCGACCACAAAGCTGGTCGCTCTCAGTAACGGCTGTGCCCGGGGTCTGAAATGGCTGTCGACGAATTACCGGGTCAATCTGTCGGACAATCAGTTTCAAACGGGCCAGCAGTGGAACGCGTATTACCTCTACACGATCGAGCGACTGGCGGCGCTTTCGGGACTCGCCGAGATCAACGGGCATGACTGGTACGTCGAGGGATGCGACTACCTGATCTCCAAGCAGACGGCGGAAGGGTTTTGGGACATGGATCAGGCGGGAGCCGACGCCGACACCTGCTTCGCGATCATGTTCATGGTGAAAGCGACCGAGAAGACGCTCAAGAAGTCCCCGCGACGCAAGGGGCGTGACCCGAGAATGGGGGGCGGTGTGCTGGTGGGGGCCCGCGGCTTGCCAGACGATCTCACCAAACTGGAAGTGGGAGGGTCGGGGGTCAAGGTTCGCAAGTTGAAGGGGGCGGTTGACGAGTTGCTGGGTGAACTCGAGAAACTCGACAGTTCGCAAGTCGAGGCAGCTCAGGAAGCGATTGTGGAGACGATTCTCACCGAGGATCCCGAAGCGCTTGTCGGACAGCAAAAGCGCCTTGAGAGGTTGTCGCGAGACCGCCGGGCCGAGGTTCGGCGGACCGCGGTCTGGGGATTGGGTCGGACGAACGAACTGAACGCGATCCCCTTCATCTTGGAACGCTTGGAAGATGTCGATCTGACGGTAATTATCGAGGCGCGCAACGCGCTCCGATTCATGACACGCAAGCCCGATTTTCTTGAGCTTTCCGAATCACCCACCCCAGAGGAACTGGCCGAGATCATCAAGCTGGCCAAAAAGTGGTACCTAACGGTTCGCCCCTACTCGGAACGCGATGATCTGCTCGAAGTGACGGAGGCGAAACCTTGAGTACGACGCCCAAGAAGCAGGAGATTCCGCGCGCGTATTTGAAGATGTCCCCCTTCGAAAGCGTCAGTTCGTTCCTGATGTCGCTGCTGGGGGCGCTGTTCATTATCGCTGCGTTTCTGGTCGCGTCCTGGATTTCGATCCAGAAGCCCAAGCCGCGCGAACCGATTCTGGTGGAACTGTTCGAGGATCCGGGCGGATCCGAAGATGGTGCCCCGGATGAGACGTTGCGGATCGACGCTCCCGGACCGGAAGTCGCCGACGCCACAACGGCCGCCGCCGACGCCGATGATCGCAATGTCGAACAGGCGATGGACAGCGTCGTGGAGATGGCGAGTGAGTCGGCGTCAGCGAACGCGACCCAATCGGAACCTCAATTCGAGGTCGGAACACCAATCGCGGGCAAACCGGGGAAAGTCACCGGGACGGGCCGGCGGCCGTTGGGCCGCGGGAACGGCAAAGGGGGATTTCCCCGTGAAGACCGCTGGTACGTCCGGTTCGGCAGCCTTTCGGGGGTCGACGAATATGCCAAACAGTTGGACTATTTCGGAATCGAATTGGGTGTCGTCCTGGATGGCAAGCTGATTTACATTTCGAAACTCGCAACCGCCCGCCCCGTCTCTCGCACCGTGGCGGGGGGTAAGGACGAGGGACGCCTGTATTTCACCTGGCAGGGGGGGAATCGAAAACAGGCCGATGTGCAGTTGTTCCGTAAGGCCGGTATCGACGTGGGCAACGCGCCACTCTTGCACTTCTACCCCAAACCCACGGAAGACGCCCTCGCGCAACTCGAGTTCAAGTACCGCAACCGTCGGGCCGCTGAAATCCGGCGGACCTTTTTCGAAGTGATTCCTTCCAAGGCCGGATACGACTTTGAGGTCGTGCGGCAGACCTACTTGAAGTAACCCCCCACATGCCGCAGCTTGAAATCCGCAGACGCTCGGGAGCGATCGAAACCAAGGAGCTGGATCGGCGGGCACCCGTGACGATTGGATCGTCATCGACGGCGGACGTGTGTGTCGACGCGGAGGGGGTTCTGGCGATCGAATGCCGGGTCATCTGGAACGGGCAGGTGTTCGTCGTCAACAGTGTCAACCCGGATGGGGTTCCACTCAACGGTTCGAATGTTCGTAAGGCGATTCTCGACGACGCCGACGTGTTGCGGGTCGGGGACGTGGACATCATTTTTGTCGGCGAAGCCGAGTCAGCCCCAGCCGCCAAGGGGAACGGGGTCGGCGAAGTTCAAATGAAGTCGATGGACGAAGACGAACAGCAGGACTTCAGCGGATCGGGCACGTCGTCGCGCACTCCACAACCCGGCCGTGCGAATCCTGTCAGTGAACGCTCTGCCCGCGCCGCAAAGCCGGCGCGGCCTCCCGAGCGCACAAGTCCTGCCAAGTCAAGTAGTTCCAAGTCGGGAGATGAACGCCCCCTGCGATCGGCACCTGCCACTGTACCCGTCGAACCCGTGCCGCGCGCCGACCGAGGCGACCGTAGTGACAAAGGTGACCGCGGCGACCGCACCAGTCGCGGCGGTGGAGGCGGCGGCGGTCGCTCGGGGGAAGATCGACCCAAAAAGCCGCTCTACGACATTCTGGACGACGCGGACGATTCGCCCCCGCCGCGTCCGGTCCCACAAGAGAGTTCCCGGGCGACGATCGATCCGATCGCGCAGGTCTTGGCCGACGTCGACACCCAGGAAAAACGGGACAAGCCGGTTCTGGCGCGGGGTGGCGGGACGGTCGGTCCGGTCACACCCGAAAAAACACAGCTCCGCGAAACCATCAACAGCATTCTCCATCCTCCGAAAAAGCGACCGGGTGAACAGGAACTGCACCGGTCGCCACTCGTGATTGGGTTGGGGATTGGCGCGCTGGTTCTGTTGCTCACATCCGGAACTCTCTGGTTTGTGTTGTCGCGCGAGTTCATGAATCGAGCCTTCGACGCCGCCGAGGCGCAGTTGAACGCCGGACAGTATGAAGAGGCGGTCGAAAGTTTCTCTCAGTTCGTCAACAACTATCCCCGCAGCGACCGCGCGAAAGACGCGAAGGTCTTCATGGGGAAGGCCAAAGTCGAAAAGTCACTGACCGGCGCGATTCCCGACTGGGAAGCGGGACTGAAGACTCTCAACGAATTTGTGAATGAGCATCGGGACAGTAAGGAATTCCAGCCGGGCGATTCCATTTTGCGTGCCTTCGCCCGCACGTCGGCGGACCGGATCGCGATGGGTGCGACCGAAACCGCCAAGACAGCGAAACGCCGGCCCCTCCTGACGGTCGCAACGGACGCGAAAACGTTGTTGGAGTTGCTGAGCGTCGACGAAAAACCGACGGAAAAGCTCGCCGCGATTTCCGAGTCGGCCCGAGCCGCCGAGTCGGCGATTTTGCAGCATGAAACTTTCGAGTCGGCCGCCGCGCGGATGAAAGCCGCGACCGCCGAGGGAAACCCGCTGTCGGCATTGAAGTCGTACCGCGAATTGCTCGATCGCTACGCCGTCGCCCGGACGGATAAGCCCATCCAGACGCAATTGCGGCAGGCACTCGACGCCGAGCAAAAGGGAGTGCGGCGGGCCGACTCCCACAGTGCCGCTGCCAACCCCGCCGAAGCGGCCCCAACCCCCTCCGCCTTGTCGCTGGCGCGACGGGTTCGCAGTCGGACCGACGTCGCCTCGGTGGGGGCGACGACATTTGCGCTCGCCTCGGGGTCGCTCTTCGGAGTCGATTCGATCACTGGTGACCTGTTATGGCGACGACCGATCGGCGTCAACACGCCGTTTCAACCGATTTCCGTGCAGTCAACCAGTCCCGGCGTTCTGGCCTACGACGACGACCGGAAGGAGCTGGTTTGCGTCAAAGAGCGGGGTGGTGAAGTGATCTGGCGTACGCAGTTCACCGATCGGCCGACCGGACCACCGCTGGTTCACGAAGGACAACTGTTTTTCGCGACCGACGGGGCGACATTGACGCAGTTCGATCTGTCGACGGGCGAATTCATCGCCGACCTCAAATTCAGTCAGCCTGTCATCGGTCCGCCGGCAGTCTCTCCGGCTGGCGATCGGATGTACCTGCTGGGGCGGGAATCGCTCCTCTACGTGCTTTCGCGTCGCCCGTTGGGATGTGAAAAGGCAGTCTGGCTGGGCCACGGAGCGGGTGTCATTCGCGCTCCTCTGATGATGCTCCGGGATTACCTGCTGATGGTGGAAAACGCGGGTGGTGATCGCAGCATCGTCCGTTTGCTCGACACGTCGCGCGACCCGAAGGCACCTCGCGAGATCGCTTCCGCCGACATGGAGGGGCAGGTGTATGACGCGCCTGTGGTCCGTGGGAAGCAAATCGTCATCCCCTCCAGTCCGGAACGGCTGACGGCGTTTGTTGTCGCGGAAACCGGAGACTCGAAGTCACTGACCAAGATCGCGAGTTATCAGGTTCCCAGCGGGCAGCCCAGCCCGATGCACGTGTTGCTTGGTCCCGATGATCAGTTCTGGATGTCGAGTACTTCGCTCCGGAGGTTTGACGTCAAGGTCGACAGCATTTTGCCCGACAAGCAACAGGTCGCGCTGGGGCAGACGAGCCAGCCTCTGGTCGCGGCGGGGGAATCGCTGTTTCTCGGGCGTCGTCCCACCTACAGCCGCGCGGTGCTGCTGGCGAGCGCTGATCGACAGAAGATGCTGCTCGATTGGCAGACGGGACTCGGGGCGACCATTCTGGAAACAACGGAACCGTCGGCGAGTGACGGGACGGCGCTTGTGGCGACGTCGCTGGGCGACCTGTTTCAAGTGAATTCCGCCCGTCTGGGACGGGGGGGAATTGAGTTGCAGCCGACCGCCATTTTGCCTGTGGACGACAAATCGACGATCGCAGTGGGAGCGGTCAAATTGAAGGATGGGCGGATGGTGGTCTGGTCGGGGGGCGAGGCTCCGCGGTTGTGGGTGGTGAGCAACGACGCCGCGCCGCGTGAGACAAAACTCGATCTCCCGCTGCAAGTGGCACCGGCGCGTTTGAACGAGGGGTTGGTTCTTCCGCAACCCGGACGGTTGCGACTGGCGGCGCGGAATGCGAATTCCCCCCCTGTTCAAGAGTGGGCCAGCCCCGTGCAGGCGGCGGCTCCCCCGGCATGGCGGGGAATCGCCGCCGTCGGTGATTCGTCGCTGATCACGCTGGATGAAGCGGGACGCGTAATGACCGTGCAACTCCGGTCGGCACCCAAGCCTCACTTGGCCGAGGTTGCCCACTGGGACTCCAATCAAACGGTCGATCGACCCCTGGC
>CAMATH010000236.1 GCA_945860955.1 Planctomicrobium piriforme | reverse complement strand
GGCGTCTGCTCCGCCGCCGGGATCTCGATTCCCGCGATGACGATCGGTTGGATTGGCTGGGGGTCTGACTGGCTCATGCGCCATACATTCCCCGAAAAACCGACTTTGAGTAAATACCAGTTTCCGAGGGGTTATTGAGCAGTTACTTGGTGACCGACGGCTGAAATCTCCGGTGTTTGGCCGACAACACGGTGACAATTTTGAGCCGCGCACGCCAGGAAGCGGTTGTCGTGGCAATTGCGATTCGGAGTTGGCAGGGTGAATAATTCAAGAAGCCTTCCAATCCCGGAACCGATTGGTCCCCATTGATGCGTCGGACATAACGGTTGCCCGAAGTGGCGATTTCGAGTATCTTGGAACCCAGATATTCGCCCTCGGCCTGAACCGACCGATGGCTGCGGAGTCCCGTCTGGTTCCTCGAGGAATTCGCAATGGCGACAACACGCGCCGACTTGGTCGCAGAGATTTTGTGGGAGCTGAAACGCGCCAGCAAACTCGCGACCTACACCCTGATCGCTCGCCGCGCGGGGTTTAGCGCGGGCACAAACGGCAGAACGATGGATTCGTGCCTGAAAGTGGTTCGGCGCGACTGGCCGCACCTACACTGGTGGCGCGCGATCAAGGACGACGGTCCCATTGAGACCGAACAAGAGCTGAAACTGAAGGAGGCGGGTTTTGAAGTCGCGACTCATCCCGGCTCGAAGAAGATGACTATCGTCTCGATCGAGACGCATTGCATGGTCTGGGAACCACCGGCTGTCGCGCCCGTCGCCGAGTAGCACGACTTACGATTCGCGGTTGCGCCAGAATTGAAAAGGACGCCCCAGTTTGGGGCGTCCTTTTTTCGTGGCTTCACGACTCTTTGGTGGCGACACGAGGCGGGGACTTAACTCCCCGCGTGTTGCGCATGCAGCTTGGGTTGCCCCGCCTGTCCCAGGGCGGCCTTGTTGAGCGCCTTGAGATACGAATGGGCGCTCGCCTCAATGATGTCGGTGCTGGCGGCCCGGCCGTGGAAGACCTGGTTGTTGTAAACGATTTCCACCAGCACTTCCCCCTGGGCTTCCTTCCCCACCGTCAGACTGCGTACCTGATAGTTTTGCAGCCGGGCGGAAATGCCGGTGAGCCGTTCCAACGCATGAAACACCGCGTCGACAGGGCCGTCACCCGTCGCGGCGTCGCAAATCACCGGTTGTCCCTCTTCCTGCAACTGAATCGTCGCGGTGGGGATCGCGCCGGTTCCCGCCGACGTGTGAAAACTCACCAGTTTCCAGCGGTCGGGAGCGTCGGCCGAGCGGTTTTCCACAATCGCCACCAGGTCGGCGTCGTAGACATTTTTCTTCTTGTCGCAGAGGGCGGTGAAGTCCTGGTACGCCTGTTCGAGCTGCTTGTCGGTCAGCTCGAAACCGAGTTGCGCGCACCGGTCCCGAAACGCGTGCCGGCCACTGTGTTTACCCAACACCAGGCTGGTTCCGCTGTATCCCACATCCTCGGGCCGCATGATCTCGTAGGTCGAACGCTCTTGCAGCATTCCATGCTGATGAATCCCCGCCTCGTGCGCGAACGCGTTCTGACCGACGATCGCCTTGTTCCGCTGCACGAGCATCCCGGTGATGTTCGAGAGCATTCGGCTGATGGCGCAGAGTCGCCGGGTGTTGATCCCCGTGGTCACTTTGTAGAAGTCACCGCGGGTGCGCAGCGCCATCACAATCTCTTCGAGAGCCGCATTCCCCGCCCGCTCGCCCAGTCCGTTGATCGTACATTCGATCTGCCGGGCTCCCGCCTCGACCCCCGCGAGGCTGTTCGCGACCGCCAACCCCAGGTCGTTATGACAGTGCGTGCTGATGATCGCCCGGTCGATATTCCGGACATGCTTTTTCAAGTGCGAAATGACCTGAAAATACTGAGCGGGGGTGGCGTAGCCGACGGTGTCGGGAATGTTCACCGTGGTGGCCCCCGCGTCGATCGCCTTCTCCACCACTTCGGTCAAAAAGTCGAGTTCGGTGCGAGCCGCGTCTTCGGGAGAAAACTCGACATCTTCGACAAAACGCCGGGCGCGAGTCACCCCCTCAATCGCCCGCCGAATGATCTCGGGCTTGTCCATTTTGAGTTTGAACTCGCGATGGATCGAACTGGTGGCGAGGAACACATGGATCCGCCGATTGCGAGCGTCGGCGAGCGCCGCCCCGGCGCGATCGATGTCCTCATCGCGGCAACGGGCGAGTCCGCAGATGGTCGGTCCTCGATCGCCAAACTCCCGGGCGATCGCCTGCACCGCTTCAAAATCGCCGGGCGAGGCGATGGGGAAGCCCGCTTCGATGACGTCGACCCCCAGATCGACCAGAGCGGCGGCCACTTCGAGTTTCTCGGCGGTGTTCATGCTGCAGCCGGGTGACTGCTCGCCATCGCGGAGAGTGGTATCGAAGATAATGACGCGGTCGGACGCGGGGGGAACGTGGTCAGACATGGGAAACCTTGTCGCGCTTCGGAAGCGAAAACGAAACCAACGGGACGGGGATCAACGGCGGACGCGAACGAATCGAAGGACGAAAAAGAAAAAACCCCAAGACCGGAAGGTCTCGGGGTTTTCGTGAATCAGGCAGTGTGTCGGCCAGACAGAACCCTAGACCTCCCTCAAGTGGGGGCTAAGCAGCAGGTCAAGGCTCAGCAGGGTGGAGTTGGTCATGGCAACAGTCAAGGACACGAGAGTTCATCAAAGGTTACGGGAATCTGCGGTCGTCGTCAAGGAAATTCTGCGGCACCTTACAAATTCCCCAAACAGATCTGCCGATTGGGCAAACTGCCCCGAATGGACTTGCCGACGTGGTTCCGCGTAAAATCCCAGTGGAATCGAACCGATTGCCAACAATCGAGGCGCAGCCGCATGCCGGCATCCCCTCGGTCGGGTTCCTCGTTTCGGGAGGTCATCGCCGTGTCTCCACTTCGGGCTTTGGCCCCGTACTTCCTCAGCGCGATGCTGGTCATCGGGCTCTCCCCCATAGCGGGGTTCGCGCAGCAGCGTTCCCAGAATTCTCCCACTGCCCGCGCGCGGGCTCGCGACCTGGCACCAACGGCCAAACCGGTCAACGGCGAACGGAATGCGAAAGTCCCCACCACACTGGTGACGCTCGAACTGCTCACCGGGGCCGACGCGTCGGCCCTCAAGTCGCACGAATGGGCGAAACAGTGTGAAGCGCTCGGAATCACCTGCACCATCCGCCGGGGACGTGAAGACGACGAACCGGGAGTCTCCGAAAAGTCGCGCGGCGGAGCGTTTCGCCAGGTCGCGGTCGTCGGTCGACTCGACAACCGGGGTCGGATCGTCTTCCCCGATCGGGCGTTTGCCCCGGGGGAAGTGAAAAGGCTGGCGGAGTGGCTGGACGAGTTGAAGTCGTATGGAGCGCAGGGATCACCCGAGGGGCAACGGGTCTGGGGGTTGGCAAAGGACCAGTTCGGTTCGGTGTTCGAATCGCTGATGCCGCGTGTGGAGTTCGAAACGATGGACGCCCCGCTGGGCGAGATCCTCGATCACTTCAAGTTTTCCCCGAAGCATCCGTTGAAGTTCACCGTGGGGGCGAACACCCGGTTGGGAGAGGCGGGACGGGGCGAAGTCTGCACGCAGTCTCTGCGGGGAATCGCGCAGGGGACGGCGCTGTCTTTGATTCTGGCCGAGCGTGGACTGGGGATGAAACCACGGCGCAATCCCGATGGTTCGATCGACCTGGCGGTGTACGACCTGCAGGAGGCGAAAAACGTCTGGCCGGTCGGCTGGTACCAGGGAAACACCCCAGGCAAGACCGCTCCGAGTCTGTTCGTGTTCAAAGAGATTCACTTTGATGATGTTGATGTCGATTCGGTCTTGTCGGCGTCGGCGGAAGTGACAGGTGTCCCCGTGCTGATCGACCGCATGAACCTCAAGTCGAAGGAGATTGAATTCGCCGACATTCCCGTGGACTTCCCCCTGAAGAAAACGACCTGGGCCCAGGCGTACGACCGCATTCTGGGAAAAGCCGGCTGCAAGTACGAACTGCTGAATGATGAATCGGGAAGACCGTTTGTCTGGGTGACGACGATGCAGACCCCTTCGCGAAAGCCCCAGTAAGAATTGTCGCGTGATACTTCCTTAAAATCATCGCCTGTGTTGTTACCGCTCCAGACGTTCGCCACTTTT
The DNA here is from genome assembly GCA_945860955.1 of Planctomicrobium piriforme. GTDB lineage: Bacteria > Planctomycetota > Planctomycetia > Planctomycetales > Planctomycetaceae > UBA10511. Next base: position 1,892 of record CAMATH010000236.1, on the reverse strand, counting down.
TCTCTGGCATTCGCGGAATGAGTTCCGGTCCTGAACCCGCCGACCATCGGCCAACCCCCTCGGGAGAAAACCCCTGGGGAGCGCGGTTTCGCGCGCCCGAGTTTCCACTGGAGAACGCTCCGAGTTTCAGTTCCGACCTGACTTCTGCTTTAGAAGAAGCTACGGAGATCGATACGCAGTGTCCGCCGCCATACCGCTTGAGCTTGCTGCGGGTATTCGCGTCCACCGTACTCAGCCTGCTCGCGGCGAGTGTCGTGTTTGGGGTCGCTTACATGGCGGCGATGGTCTTTTCCATCAGGGGCGAAGTCCTTGATGACAGCGCGAACCGTCCATTCTTCGCAAGGACTGTGGCGGCAATAGCGGCTGTGGCGACATTCGCCGGACTCTTTTACCTGTTCGTGATTCCCAAGTGGCGCGCTTCGAGCCGATACGCGTTTCGCTCACGAGACGGTCACGAACGGGAGAACTGGGAGTGAACCAAAATAGCAGTTTGCCCGGCGATAAATCTACTCCAGACCTTTCGGTCCAAAGCAATGTCGACACCGCTGACTCGCCACCACCCCCGCCCCACCAGGTGAGTTGGGTGGGGGTGTTCGCGACGACCGTGCTGTGTCTGTTCGCGGCGAATATCGCGTTCGGTGCCGTCTGCACGGCGTCGTTTTTTCTCGCGGTCGGCAACAACTTCGACGAAAACTGGGTCTTTTTCACCGCCGGACTGTACATCGCCGCCTTCGTCGCCGTCGCGACATTCGCCGGATTGTTTTACAAGTTTGTGATTCCCAAGTGGCGCGATCCGCGCCAAAACGCAATTCGCTCGCGAGACATTCACGAACGGGAGAACCTCGAATGAGTGATAACCGCCCCGTTCCCGGCGATGAATCGAATTCAGAAGCGCCCTCCCAATGCAACCTGAACCTCGACGAATCCCATCCCGCACCACGCCACCGCGTGAGTTGGCTGGGGGTGTTCGCGACCACCGTGCTGTGCCTGGTCGCGGCGAACATCGCGTTTGGTGCCGTCTGCACGGCGACATTTTTTCTCGCCCGCCAGGACACGAACAGCAACAATTCGGTACTTTTTACCGGACTGTTCGTGGCAGCGGTCGTCGCCCTCGCGACATTCGCCGGCCTGTTTTCCAAGTTCGTGATTCCCAAGTGGCGCGGTCCGCGACACTCCGCGTCGACCCCGCGCGATATTGGGAAACGATGACACACTCTCTGCCGGGCGATTCCCTGACACCAAGCCGCTGATCTCTTCCTCTCGCGATCGATCCTGCCATGTTGAAACTCCGCGACCATACGTTTCTGGGAATGACGCAGAGCCTCTGCCCCGAATGTCTCGCCCTGGTGCCGGCGAAGATCATCTCCCGCCCCAACGGCCGGGTCTACTTTCGCAAGCATTGCCCCACACACGGAATTCGCGAGGACTTTGTCTGTTCCGACGTGAAATATTACGACCGGCTGGAGTTTCTGGTTCCAGGCAAAGTCCCCGCCCAGTTCGGCATCGAACCCGACAAAGGATGCCCCTACGACTGTGGACTGTGTACCGAACATGAGCAGCACACGTGCATCGCGCTGGTGGAGATCACCTCGTCGTGCAACCTCAGTTGCCCGATGTGCTTCGCCAGCAGCGGCCCTGGTGGGAAGCATTGGACTTTTGAGGAAGCGAAGAAGGCGATCGACCGCATCGTCGAAACCGAAACCCGCCCGGAGATCATTCAGCTTTCCGGTGGCGAACCGACATTGCATCCGGAATTCGAACGGATCTTTGAATACGCGTGCGAACAGCCGGTCGACTATGTGATGATCAACACCAACGGCATCCGCTTCGCCAACGATCGCGCGCTGGTCGAACGGATCGCCGAGCGCAAGAAGCGGGTCGAGATCTATTTG
>CAMATH010000235.1 GCA_945860955.1 Planctomicrobium piriforme | reverse complement strand
AAGCGACTGCGACCCCCGCACCCGAGACCGGATAATGGCAGCGGCCTGAGGCAACTTCTCCACCTCCGTAAACTCGCGCACTCAATCGACGCCTGCGACGAGCGCCGCCGGACCGCGCGCCGACCGCGGGGTTATTGAGCAGTTACGATTGTCAGTGCAGGAATCCACAAAATGAGATCGACCGCCACGACGGGCACTTGATCACAAAAAAAGACTATACTCGACAGGCCAAGGGCAATCGCGATTCCACCGGTCAATGTCGCGATCAAGCGGATCCACAACTTCCCACCGGATTCCGAACTTGGGGGTGCCTGCCGCCAATTTCGCAACGGAATTCCCGCACCCCCCAACGCCACGAGCGCGCAGGAGACCAGGATCGCGAAACTGCGAGTCAATCTCGAGAACTTTGGCATTTTGATCGTCCACTTCGGAAGATTCTCCCGCAGTCGTCTGCCGGCGATTTCAGCCGCATGAAGTTCTTGGATCAGCGTGTGCAAATGACGCTCGAACTTCTCCAATTCGCCTTCAGGCGCATGACGAGTGACTGCCGCAAATTTGGAATTCTGGAGGCTCACGTGGTCCAAACTCCGCAGGCCAACATCGATCCTCGGCGAACTGGTACCCTGCGGCGTGAATTGTCGCCGGATCACGTCCGCAGTGACGCTGTTGCCAATCACGCCCCAGCACGTATCATTCGGGTACGGACCGTATCCGACTTGTTCACCGACAGTTTCGAGAACAGACGGATTTCGGTCATGCCACAGCAGTTCACGAGCAATTTCCTGGCGTTCCGTTGGCGAGAGGCGCAGTCGCGCCAGGCAACGTCGCTGCAGTAGGTGCCGGTCTGCTGCCTCAGCCGCGAACGGGAGTTTCCCGATGGACGGCATGCGTCGCAGAAACCACTGGCCGTCGTCACTGGGTTTTTCGTCGTGATGCCCAAGGATCGCCGGCCTCATAAGACCATGGCCTCCTTCGAGATATTGGGCCGCAAGGTAATCGTACAGCGCATTGTCGGGGTCGTGGCGCTGCGCCTCGCGCAGCATCGCCAGTGTGTGCCGCTGCGGTAGAGGCGCAGCCCCATCCACGACATATTCCACTTCGAGATAGGCCCTGCTGCGCCAAATTCGAGGGTCGTCCGGCGCAATCTCCTGGGCTTTTGCCAGCAGGCCACGCCGGGCGTCGAGCCATTTCCGAGGAACGGTCCATTTCGTTCCCCGCGTATCAAAATAAATCGAAGGCAGCGCGGCCATCAGGTACGCTCCTTCGATGTACCGGCCAACCGATTCTGGCGACTCGGCCACGTCGCGGTGGATCAGGTCAATCCAGAATTCCACTTGTTGGTCGGGGGTCATCCGAAAAATGCGCTCGGGATCAGGATCCAGCCAACCGAATGTCGCGACCCTCAGGTCTTGCGCGAGTGTGTCAGGCCCCGTTTCGAGCGTGGCGGCGAGCCAGCCGATCCAACCGAAGAGCGATAACAGAATCACCCAGCCCGCAAGACGCAGCCTGGCGATTCGGGTGGGGGGAACGCTCATTTCGCTATTGAGCTGAGGAATGGAAACCACCGAACTGTGAAGTTGATTGTAGATCGGGGACGGGGTGGGGTGCGAGTCCCGGCACCGGGAGGCAGAATGACGAACGGTGACTGGGTGCCGTAGTGCTTTGTCACTTCTTGATTTTGGAGTCGCCACGGTCGCCAAACCGTGGTCTTCGGGGCAGAGCCGGGTGACACCCACCAGTCAGAAAGGGAAAGTCTCCATCCGAATCGTGTCCCCGTTCGCTGGACAGCAAGTTACGACGCATTATGCGGAATCAGTCGTAGGTTTTGCATCGTGGCCGTTAGGTGAGACGCGAGCTGTCCGTAACAGATTTCGCTCACGGAGGTTCCGGCGAACTGCCACAGATCTCTCAGGCTGGCTGGTGGGTCCGCACAGGGGTCCGGATCGTCAGCGGAGACTCAATAGTCGGCCACCGAGCCGTCTTTCAGCTTGACGCTCGGCCACTTGTAAGACTGCGGCTTTTTCGCCTCTTCGGCCAGGCGCGGTTCGTCGACCTCGACTCCCAGCCCAGGGCCGGGAGGAAGGCCGATGTAGCCTTCCTTGTCGAGCTCATACGCCATCTTTGTCACCCCCGGCAGATTGAATCCAGCGTTTTCCGGATAGAACTCGTGGATCAGAAACAGCGGAATCGACGACACCACGTGCAGACTCGCGGCGATTCCCAGAAACGTCGCCGTGCAGTGCGGTGCGATCGGCACGTAATACGCCTCGGCCAGATTGGCAATCTTCCGCATCTGGCTGATCCCGCCCGTGTGGCAGCAGTCGGGCTGCAGAATGTCGATGCAGCGTTCGTGCAGGTAGGGAATCATCTCGTAAATCGTCCGGTCCCGTTCGCCGGTCGCCAGCGGGATGTCGATCTTTTCCTTGAGCCGCTTAAAGATCTCGATGTTTCCCGGCACCCCGGGTTCTTCGATAAACAACAGATCGTACGGCTTGATCGCCGAGGCGAGTTGAATGAGCGTGGCGGGAGGGACCGCCGAGTGGGCGTCGAACATCACCGCCCCGGTCGGCCCGACCTTCTCGCGCGCCGCCTTGATCGCGGCCACCATGCGATCAATGTCGGCGGGGGTCCCCGAGTGTTCGTAGACTCCGTGGGGCGGGACTTTTTGCGCCTGCGGGGTGTGATACACCCGAATCCGATCGCGCGTCGGCCCCCCCAGCAGTCGATACACCGGGGTGTTCCACAACTTCCCAGCGATATCCCACAAGGCAATGTCGATCGCCGCCATCGCGTGAATCATGATCGCGCCGCCGCGAATGTCGCGGTGGGCGCGAAACATTTTCTGCCACAGATGCTCGATGCGAGTGGGGTTCTCGCCGTCGATCAGTTCGAATAACGATTCCGCCAGCACGCGACCGACCCGCACATCGGTTCCCTTCAGGTCTCCCCAGCCGGAGATGCCGTGGTTCGTCTCGATCTTCACATAGACGATCGGTCCGACCCAGTAGGTCTTCATCGCGGTGATGCGAATGCTGGAAGAGCGGTCGACAATCTGGGCGCCCGGGGACTCGTCGGCGAGGACCGAATGATTGAGCAGTGCCATTCCCGCCGCCGCGGCACCGAAACCGCTGATCAGATCGCGACGGTCAAATCGGGGAGTCTCGGGCATGTGGCCATTCCTCAAATCGTGTCGAACGGCGTCACGGTAACGCTCGTGTGGGCATCGCTGCAAGTGACCATCGGCCGGGACAAAGGGTCAGGTCTCATTGATCGACTCAATGGATTCAGAACGCGGTTTCACGTACTGGCTGAACACGATGTAACCGGTTGCTTCAATAGAGGTTCCGGCGATTGGACGAAGATTTCAGGTGCCTGACTGGTGGGTGTCACCGAGCTTCGTCGGTCGTTTCGGGAGTTGCTCAACCAGTGACCGATTCAACTGGGGTCGCTTTCCCCAGCGTTCCGACCATGTCCCCCGCAGTCGCGCATCGGTCGCGCGACCGGTTCACCCGTTTTCCTTCCCGTCGTTTGCTTCTCTCGAGTTCAGTTAGGACTCGACAGAGATGAAGTGGGCAGGGGTGAATCCTGAATACTTGATATGCTAACTATCGGGACCAGCCCGCCCCAGTGGAACGCTCCAAGCTGTGGACGATGTTTCCAAGCAGGCAACCGTGGGGCGCGTCCAGGTGGCCACCAGCGACCTGGGAATCAATCTCAGGCGTCACTGAAAACAGGGAAACTGAATCTGAGGTCACCCTCCATTTCTATGTCATGCTGCCCGTCAAACTTGGCCGTGGCGTCGAGATAAGCGGCTCAGTTGGGGTTTCGCGGCCGGCCGCCGTCTTGACACAACTGAAGACAGGACGTACCCTTCAGTACGGTTCTCGTTCGTGGCGGAGTCGCGATTACCGCACCGGAGTTGGTTGACAAGTGGCAATCCAGTCGCTGAACTAGGTTCGCTGGTGACAGAATTCCACACTCAGGAGTCTGGGTCGGTGTCTTTTCGATTCAAACAAGCCAGTTGCGTTGCAATTGGGACGTTCAACATCTACGTTCTACGGCCGAATCTACTTGTCGATCTCGGAATTGTTTCGAGCGACACTGCGGCGGTGAAACTGGAAACGAACTTAACACAACCAGGTTTTCGATTCAGTTCGCAACAACTACGAGCAACTTGGACTGTCCGCCCGGACAAGGTGATTGTTGAAACAACTGACCCGGAAAAAGACTGCGGTAGCGATCTGGCCGTTGTCCTTGAAGCTCTTCGATGGACTCCAATCACTGCTTTGGGGTCGAACTTCGAATTCGTTTCAAAAACCGCACCTGGACGGTTGGCACCATTTCCAAAGTCTGAAATTGACGCTGCGGTCCTCCAGTCCGAGTGCGTAATCGTTCAATCGACGATACATGTCGGCATTCGCGAATCCGACCAGATCCTCAACTTTCAACTCTCAAGCGATTTTTCCGAGTTCGAACTTGCGTGTAACGTCCATCGGGAGGTTCAAAAAGGAAACTCACAACCGGCCTCTAATGCAGATTCCCAGAACTTTGCTCGGCAGTTCAACTCTGACCGTACAAAGATCGAAGTCATCGCCTCTCGCCTATTCTCGATCGCAATTACTCATGACAACGTCAGTACCGACACGACAGCGCTCAATGTCCAAGAGCGCGATTCTGCTTGATTGTGATGACTCGAATTGGAAGCCGGTCCACGTGCCATTGACGGGGAATTCCGAATACGGCGCGGTCGCGGAACTTCATTGTGCCGACTTGGCGCTTCTTCCGATTTTCTTGACTCCTGAACAGGCCAAGGCGATTGAGCGGATAATGGCCGATCCGAACGCCGGCCCGAAAGTCACGCCGAGGCGACTTCCGACGAGAGACTGATTCCAAGGAAGGTGCCTACGTGCACGAGCCATCATTAACGTTGAACTCGGAGAATTTCACAGAAAAAAAGTGTACTCAAGTCGCGGGTTTCTCCTGCGGAGAAACCCGATGGGCTGAGTACCTCAATGAATGGATCAGCGGGGAAGGATTCAAAGAGGCGCTAAAACGCAAAAGTAAAGTATTTTTGTATTACCTCGGTCCAGATCTTGTCGGCTACGGATCGATTGGAGAAACGCGGATATCATGGCCATGGCCGACTGGGGAGAGGCAGAAAGTTAGTATTATACCGGCAATTGCCGTTTCAAAAAACTTTCAGGGAAAGCCTGAGACTGCGTCTTTTGGCGATCGATTCTCAGGCCAGATCATGCGCGATTTACTCTCTCATGCCCAAGCGTTAAAGAATGACAAATTGGTCTTACATGTCCATTGCCAAAACAAACGAGCACAGAAGTTTTACGAAAACTTTGGATTTGAAATGGCTGGAGACTCATCTGAAGATCAACACTTGTTAATGGTGCTGAAAATGTCCGCCCTGATTGTTGTTTGACAAACCAAGTCGCTTAGTTAGATATCGCCACATGGGCGCTAGGTAATCGTCAAAACGGGTGAATTACGCGGTCTTGGGCTGGACCGTCGGTTGGGCGCGCCGTCAACTAAAAAACGAGCCATTGACTTCGAGACCCTCGCGAGCGAGTTCCGTCGTGACTAAACATTGAAATCGAGGTGTTTTTGGAGTACACTCACGGTAGAGTGCCGTACCGACCGGCCGTGGCCTTTGGCTAGTTGGTCGTGTGGTCCCATTCTTCCGATAGTTTCGAGGGATACCATGAGTTTGATTGGAAAGTGTACAAGGAACGAAGTAACCGCCGAGACTGAAGATCCGGAACAAATAACGGCGGATGTCGACGAACCTGTCGCCAGCCGCCGTTTTCGCTTCCACAAGAGAATCAAAGTCCCGCTTTTCAGCATTTCCGGCACGCCTTAACAACGATCCGCCCTTCATGGCGTCTAGTCCCCGCGGCACACATTGCTGAAGTAACTGCTCAATAACCCCGCGGTCGGCGCGCGGTCCGGCGGCGCTCGTCGCAGGCGTCGATTGAGTGCGCGAGTTTACGGAGGTGGAGAAGTTGCCTCAGGCCGCTGCCATTATCCGGTCTCGGGTGCGGGGGTCGCAGTCGCTT
>CAMATH010000234.1 GCA_945860955.1 Planctomicrobium piriforme | reverse complement strand
CGTCTGCTCCGCCGCCGGGATCTCGATTCCCGCGATGACGATCGGTTGGATTGGCTGGGGGTCTGACTGGCTCATGCGCCATACATTCCCCGAAAAACCGACTTTGAGTAAATACCAGTTTCCGAGGGGTTATTGAGCAGTTACATTCGGAATTTCAAAAAAACCTCGGCTGACACAAAACCCCTTCCCGAATATCATCTGACCCTATGGATACGAATCACTCGACAGCCCGGCGCGATGTCGTCGCGGGGGCGCGCACGATTGTCGTCAAAGTCGGCACGAACGTGTTGTCGAAAGACGACGACACCCTCGACGAAGATCGGCTCGATTCACTCGCCTCGCAGATGCACCTGGTTCGCCAGTCGGGCAGACAGGTGGTGCTGGTCTCGAGCGGCGCGATCGGCGCGGGAATTGGCCTGTTGGGCCTGGAAAAACGCCCCGACGATCTCCCCCATTTGCAGGCGGCGGCCGCCGTCGGACAGGCGCACCTCATCCGCCGGTATGACGACTGTCTCAACAAATATGGCTATCGGGCCGCCCAGTTGCTGCTGACGGCGAACGACTTTCGACACCGCGGTCGATACCTCAACGTGCGGAACACGCTGCGCACTCTGTTTGAATACAACACGATTCCGATCGTGAATGAAAACGACACGGTCAGCGTGAAGGAAATCCAGTTTGGCGACAACGATCGACTGGCGGCGCTGGTCGCGAATCTGCTCGACAGTCCGCTCCTGGTGATTCTGTCGGTGATTGACGGATTGTTCGACGGCGACCCGGCCTTGCCCACAAGTCGGGTGGTTCCGCTCGTCGAGGGGTGGGACGAGTCGATCCTGGGGATGGCGGTTTCGACACGAAGCCGGCGCGGGACGGGGGGGATGCAAAGCAAACTCGAGGCGGCCCGGATGGTGACGGCGGTCGGTGAGAGTGTGATCATCGCCAATGGCCGGAACTCAAACGTACTTGCTGACGTGCTGGATGGAAAGCCGGTGGGAACGCTGTTTCGAGGGCTGGGCGAATCCCTGCCGGCCTGGAAACGGTGGATCGGATACTCGGTTGCGCCGCGGGGACGGCTGCTGCTGGACGCGGGAGCCCGGCGGGCGATTTCCCAGCGCGGGAAATCGTTGTTGCCGATCGGAGTCACCGGAGTGCAGGGAGAATTCCACAAAGGGGAACTGGTGGCGCTGGTCGATCCCGAGGGAATTGAATTTGCACGCGGTCTGACGAATTACAATTCGCACGACGCGCGACGGATCGCCGGCCGTCGGACGGATGAGATCGAGATCGCTCTGGGACACTTCAAGTACGAAGAGATCGTTCACGTCGACAACCTTGTGGTCACCGGACATTGAGTCCGAACGAGTCAGGAATCCGAGCGACGAAGGATCGGGTGATCTCCGTCGCGATTCGGAAGGAAATCAGCATGTCTGCGGTCGAAACCCAGTTGACGATTCTCGCGCGACGGTATGAAACGGGAGAGCCGGTGCGGGTCACCGTTTCCGCCGGCAAAGTCGAGCGTGTCGAGCCGGCTTGGCCGCTCGGTTCCGTTGACGACTGGCCCTGGATTGCCCCGGGGCTGTTCGATCTTCAAGTGAACGGTTACGGAGGGACGTCGTTCACTGGGACCGATGTCACTCCGGAGCGTGCGGCAGCCGCCATTCGCAGCTACCTGGCGCATGGCGTGGCACAAATCTGCCCCACGGTCGTCACCAATTCCTTCGAGAGTCTCGCGTGCGGACTCGCCGCCGTCCACCAGGCCTGTTTACAAGATCCGGTCGTCGCGGCGATGGTTCCCGGCTGTCATCTGGAAGGGCCATACCTTTCCGGAGAAGATGGACCGCGAGGCGCGCATCCCCGGCAACACATCCGCCCTGCCGACTGGAGCGAGTTTCTGAGATTGCAGGATGCCTCGGGGAACCGCATCTGTCTGGTGACGATCGCTCCCGAAGTGGAGGGTGCGGTGGTGTTCATTCGCAAGGCGGTCGCCGCCAATGTCACCATTGCGATCGGCCACACGGGAGCCGACAGTTCTCAAATCGCCGCCGCCGTCGATGCGGGGGCTCGCCTCAGTACCCACCTGGGAAATGGCTGTCATATTCAGCTCCCGAGACACCCGAATTACCTTTGGGATCAACTGGGTGAATCGCGACTGGCGGCGAGCATCATCACGGACGGACACCACCTGCCGGCGGCGGTCGCCCGCTCCATTGTGCGTGCCAAGGGAATTGGCAATACAGTCATCACATGCGACGCGTCGGGCTGGGCGGGCTGCGCTCCCGGCCGGTATCAAACCAGCCTGGGGGATGTCGAAGTTCGTGCAGACGGCAAGATTGTCGTCGCGGGACAGGACCGGATTCTCGCCGGCTCGGGAGCGACGACAGAAGTCTGTGTCGCTCAAGCCGCCGCGTTCGGCGCAGCCACGCTGCGAGAGGCGATTGACATGGCGTGTCGAAATCCGACGCGGCTGTTGGGCTTCCGCGAATATCGGCTGATGGCCGGTGACGCCGCCCATTTGTTTGTCTATCACCCGCCCACAGCGGAATCACCCGCGTTTCGGATACTGTCGACGATCGTCGCGGGTCGGGTGGCATGGGGAGAAATTCCGGTGCCGGCGTAAGAACCCGGCCAGGATCAAAACCGAGATGTTGCCGGGCAACGCCACCTATCAACCACGGCATCTGATTCAATTGGCGATCCTCTGGGCCTGGGCGGAGCATCCTCAGATACTTCCAGAGCACGGTCAATCGCTGCGCCCCGGGTGGAATGCGCCGGAACTCGCTTCGTGCCACGACCAGCGACCAACGGGAGTCGGCCGTGCGAGCGTCAACGGACGATGCCACCGGAAAAGCCGCCATTTTAGCATTCAAGCGGGTGGTTGCAAAAAAAGCTGCTGCGGAGGTCTAACGAAAGACGACGCAGTCGATCCCTCAGGGCATCGTCAGCGCGAATCTCTTCGATGGCAGTGAGATAGTCGTTCCACAATACCTCCGCGGTCGCCTCGGAACCAAACTCTCGGCGGTCCTGGGATTCGGCGGTGAGCATCGCACATGCGGTCGTGGCCAGCCCGAGAATCAACGCCGACGCCCACAGAATTCGTCAGCCGCGAAATACCACAATCGAATTCCATGCAATTCGGCCAGTCGGACTGGAAAACCTTGTTGATTCGAATCTCCAAGTTTTCCCGACACGGTAACAAAAGCCACGGAAGCGCACGGAAGGTCACGGAAACGAAGGGAGGTGCCAGACCGATGACGAGGCGATGATAGAAGTACTTTTTCCGGGCGCATTTTCTTTACGCCGCACGATCTCGCTGAAGTTGTCAGGTACTGGAGGCGGGATGGCAAACATCCTTTTTATCCTCTTCATCCTTTTCATCCTGTCCCCACTTTTTTCGTCCGTCGTCACTGCCGCAGGGGCGAATGACCGGATTCGGAGTGGAAAAGACGTTTTTTGACAGGATGAAGAGGATGAAAGGGATGAACAGGATTGACAGAGCGAAGATCGGACTCGCCATCCACTCGAGGGGATGGTGTCTGCAGAGAATTCGTGCGGTTTTTCTCGCCCCAGATCCTACACCATTCGGGCAGGCGAACTGTCGAGATCGTCGATCCGTTTGCGTGTTTGCCACAATCAGAGCGACGCCGCGGAGCGTTGTCGCTACAAAGTCAAAATCTCCCAAACTTGATGAGGTCAACCGGCAACTTGCCCGATAAATTCCCGCTCGCGGTATAAGTCGCCCGATGAACGCACCCGGTCAAAAAAACCTGCTGCGGACGGCTAGCGGAGGATGACGCAGTCGATCCATCAGTGCTTCGTCGGCGCGAATCTCTTCGATGGCGTTGAGGTAGTCATTCCAGAGTACCTCAGCGGTCGCCTCGGAACCAAACGCGCGGCGGTCTTGCGATTCGGCGGTCCGCATCGAAATGGCGGTTGTGGCCAGCCAGAGAATCAGCGCCGACGCCCCCAGAATTCGCCAGCCGCGAAATGTCGTTACCGCGACACGCGTCACCCAGGGGCCGACTGGCGAGTCTGGAACATGATCGGGCGAAGCCAGTCGCGTTTTCGTTCCCCACAGCCAATTCCAAACCGATCGCCCGCCGGCCCCGGGGGTGAATGTCACGACGGTGGCGACCAACGTCAGCGCTGAAAGTGCGAATCCGATGGGGAGCCCCTGGCTGACAACGAACGGGAACCAGCCGATGAGTGAATACTTCCTTGGACTTAACATCGACCACTCGAAACTGCGCGACAATTCAACGTCCCAAGCCTCAAGTCCGGAAGTTCCGTCATATCGAACTATCAACGAATTGGAGCGTTGCAAAACGTGTGACACTTCGGTGACAAAATTGTATTCGGCTGCCGATATGACCGATTGGTAGAGCAACCACCAGCCAATGAAAACACCGAGCGCGATGGTCATAATGGTGGCACGCACGGGGCGGGTGATGGCAAGTCGCGAGCCAAGAATCCGCCGAACCAACCAAACTTCCAGGAGCCCGAAACCGAGGATGGGAAGCCGCAGGACCCACTCATTCGCAGACTCGACGCCCCCCGATTCGATGTAGCCCGAATCGTCGAGGTACACGGCGTTGAGGAAGATGAGCAACGCCGCCGAATTCATTCCAAAAAATGCGGCACACAGGGTCAGAATTCCGCTGAATCGGCACGGGACTGTCGTCGCGATTTTTCGCCTCAACGACAGTTTGTGAAACAGGCTCCCGGTCGCGCCGAGCATGATCAGGCCAAGGCCGACAATGAGCAACCGGTTCCGCGTCAGCGATGTGATCCAGTGAAGCCGGCCGCCGTCAAGACCCCGCAGTTCGTCAACCTGTTCGAGTGCCGCATGGCCGACGAGCAGGTTGAGTTTCGTTTCGGAGGAGGGCGGGCGAACCCAGGACTTGGCGAGGTCACCATCAGGGTGAGACATGGCCAATTCTTCGTTTGTCGCTGCGATTTTCTTCAGCCCATAGTCGAAGGTTGGGGACCGGGGTGCGGCAAGTTCCCAGCGTTGCCGGACTTCCGCGAAATCGGTTGACTCCGGAAGATCTTCGAACCATTCGTCCACTGGTGAGAATCCAAAATCGGACAGCCGATCCGCCCACCTCCGCCGTTCGGCGTGATCGAACGGAATCCATCCGAGGGCTCGAAGAACAAGGACTCGATGATCCGCCAAATCGATCAATGGGGTTTCTTTGGGTAATTTGGCGAAATGATCGTGTAACGTCCGGGCGGCGCGAATCCGCGCGAGATTCGTGGGACTCAACGACAACCGAGGTGCCAGCTCGTCCAGTCTCACCAACATCTCGACCTCGTGAAGAGCGGGAGCCGCGAGGTATTGGTAAAGCGAGTTCTGCGGATCGTGCTGAACCGCTTCGGCGAACTGTTCCAGACGGCTTTGGCGCTGGTCAGGAAACATGTCGGCGATTACGAGACCGAGCCGTTCGGATCGTGCCAGAGCCCGCCAGAGACGCGGTTCATCCGGGGCGAATTGATGCATACGTTTCCACACCCGCGCCGCCGCCTGAACGTACAACGACTCTCCGTTTTCGTCGTGGGAAAAGACGGAACGAGCCAGAGTGAGAAATAACCCAATCGACTCCAGGCAGCGGTCCGCCGACTGCGGTGTACTGTCCAGTTCCCTTTCGACCAACTCAATCCAGGCTCTCGCCGGTTTTCCGATTTCTATGATTTCCCGACTGCTTTCTATGACGATGATTTTCTGCCCGTTTACTATGGATTCCTGGTCGACCTGTGGCGAATTGATCAGTCCGAATGTTGTGCTGTACCAATCGAACCGCAGCACTTCGCGTGCAGGTTCAGACGTGAACCCCTTCCACGTCACCCACGCCGCCAGAGCGAACACCAACCCCCAAGCGATGCGCCGGACCGCGGTGGAAAATGACAGCCTCGTCGGCTTCGAATCCAGTTTCGCCAAGGAACGATGCGGTGCTGGTCCGTCCGAGAGCGGGGAGCCGTGCGTGGCGTTTTCGTTCATGGGGCGGAACCAGCACTGGAAAACGCGGTTGACCATCGCCGAACTGCAACGCGTCGTGCTAGCGGACGATTTCGGTCATTCAAAATATCCCGACACGGTAACAAAAGCCACGGAAGCGCACGGAAGGACACAGCGCGACCCCGCTTCGCGAGACCGCAATCAAGACAAGAGCCCTGGCACCGGAATCGGTTGGGGGAATCTGGCGACAAATGCGACGCTGTGGCGCCGAAGCTGGGGGGACTCTGTCCCCCCAGACCCCCCTGGGATTTTCCTAGGCATGGG
>CAMATH010000233.1 GCA_945860955.1 Planctomicrobium piriforme | reverse complement strand
CCGCGTGTCTGGTGCTGGAAACGGAAAAGGATTACGAGCGCTGGAACATCGTCCGCGGCCGACGGCGGCCGTTCTGGGAACCCGAGGGAGCAACCACCGACAAGCCGCTATCGCTGGCCGAATTGGCCCGGTTGCGACGCGATTATTCGGCCGAGCCATCGCAAAATGCCGACCGAGTCCAGGAATTCTTGCGGCTGGCCCGGCAGGCGATTGAGAAAGAAGACTGGATGGCAAGTCGCTACCACCTGGATGTGCTGAAGGGGGATCTGCGGGCCGGTGACTCGGCGGCGTATCGAAAGCTGGAACAACAGGCCGCAAACGGCGTTCAACGCATTGAAGACCGGCGGAACCTGGGCGATCTGCGGACGCTGTTTGAACAATCGGTCGAGGCGAATGGAACGGCGGATATTCGCGTCAGACTGCGCGATGGTTTGCAGTCGCTGGTGTCTCAACGGATGGAAGAGAGTCGGGAGCCGGGAGTCCTCGACAAGATCGTCTCTCCTCCGCAGAAGATCGTGGACTTGCGGGAATTCGCCGACTGGCTTCGCGAGGAGGCCGGCTTGAACGTGGTGATCGATGAGAAAACGATTGACGAGAGCTCACTCGGAGCCGAGAAGTTTCTGCTTTCGGGAATCCGGGCGATCTCCCTCGAGTCTCTCCTCGATCATAAGTTTCGCTCGAACGGATTCGGGTATCTCTTCGACGAGGCACGCAAGCGGCTGCTCATCACCAGCGACGGTTTCGCCAATGACGAATCCCAGCTATTCGCCCGCACGTACAACGTCGAAGCGTTGTTGACAACGCGCGTTGCGCTGCCGCAGAGCGCGCTGGTGAATCCCCGTCTCGACCGGCAGTTGACCTCCGATGTGCGGCTGCGTGAAAAACTCAACCGCCAAGTCTCCGTCAACTTTGAGGAGACGCCGTTGCCGGTGGCGCTGTCGTTCCTGGCGCAAAAAATGGATGACAACATCATCCTGGGCTGGAAGAACGACGTCGATGCGAGTGAACCTCCAAACGTCACACTGCAAGTGGAGGACGAACCGGTCGCGCAGGTACTCACCCGGCTATTGCCAGGGGACTGGCAGACGACAATTGTTCGCGAAGCGGTTGTTCTCACGCAAACACCTGACGAGAACGCCTACCACTCGACGCGATTTTACCCTGCCCAAGGGGTCGTCTTCGACTTGGATGCGCTGAAGTTTCCCGGGCGTCGCGCACCGCTCCCGCCATATTGGTATGGCGGAATAGGGGGTGGAGGAGTTGGAGGTGGAGGTCCCGGGTTCGGAGGCGGTGGATTCGGAGGTGGCCTGGGGGGCGGTGCTGGAGGTTTCGGCGGGGGACGTGGCTTTGGCGGAGGAGGTGCGTTTGGAAGAGGGGGTGCCGACGCAGGGAACGCTGCCGGTGCGGAAGCGAAACGTAAGCCAGCCGAGGTGGTGTCCGGTGCCGGGTTGAGTTTTTCGAATGAGCAAAATGATGAGGCGGAGTATGGCACTGACCGAGATGAGATCCCCCCGGCGTTTCGACCTCTTGCGGCTGGGGAATCGAAGCGTTTCGACTCCAATCCGTGGAATCAGGAGTGGAGACCAGACTTCGCCTCGGAGATGGCGGCAGCACACAACCCGAACAGCAAGTCCAATTGGGCCGAAGTGATGGACGTGATCGAGTCCACAGTGGATCCCTCCCGTTGGGAATCTCTGGGCGGAACTGGGGCAATCCGTTACTGTGACAATGCGATGGGATTTGTGGTGTGGGCACCAGATTCCATGCACCAGAAAATCGAAGCCTTGTTTTCGCAACTGCGCCAGACGCGACCGACCACGATTCAGCGTGCGGGATACATCCCCGCACGACTTTCGCCAGCCTTGAATTCACCACAGGGCTACGATTTCAACAGCCTGATTGATTCGATTCAAAGCGGAGTGCGGCCTGCCGACTGGGAAGTACTTGGAGGTATCGGCAGTATCCGGTCGATTGAATCTCTCGGAATGCTGGTCGTTCGCCATTCCGATCACAACCATCGTGACCTGCGGGAACTTCTCACGCTTCTCCACCGAGGACAATTCCAAGCCCGCTACGGTCGACCTTGGTCGCTTGGCGCATCGGCCGATCCGCGGGCGATCCTCAACCTCGATGATCTGTCGGGGATTCACCTTCGCGCGAATCTACCGACTTCGAAAATCGGCGAACTTGCCGCATTGCAGGGGCGGCGCGATCCGGTTGGCGAAGCGGTCTGGCGGGTGCGCTCGGCCGGTCCGCAGGGGTTGACTCGTGTGTCATTCCGGACCAACGAAGAACGGCAGGAGTTTTCCGATGGTTCGCGAATCGCCCGCTTGCAGGACGATCAAGCGGTCGTGGCCTATCCCGGCGTCGGGCTGGCGCGAACGGGTCCGTGGGCCGAAGATCTCCGCCGCCAGTTCGATTCCCTCCTCCCCTGGCTCCCCCACCGCTCGAACGACGAACTCGCCCGGATGTTCGAAGTGACCGAAACGCGGCGGGATGAAGCGACCTTCCAAGTTCGGCTGCATCACCCGGCGACTGGAGAGGGAACCGATCTGGTCGTCACGTTCGATCGGCGGACTCAGCTCCCCGTGAAGTGGGAAAGCTGGATCGCCGGCCAGCTCGTTCAACGTCTCGAATTCGCCGACCTGGTGGTTGTCGACAAGATCCCGATATGGAAAACCGTCACCGCGCGCGACGCGCAAGGGGGCTGGCTCGCGACGTGGGAACTCGACGATTCCCGCGGGACGGCTCGCGAGATTCCGACGCTCGCCGCGAGTTGGCCCGACCTGTTGCGGTTCGACCCGGCTCATCCCGAAACAACCCTGTCGGCCCCCTTGATGCGGGCGCTCACCCGCATGGCCGAGGGGGCGTGGGAGCCAGCAAAACGTGAATTCGCCTCGCTCCCCGAAGTCGAGGCGCGTCTGCCGCTGGTGTCGTTGTTGAAGGCCTTTACGGAATACTCCGCGGGGGAACGGGAGCCGGCAAAGCGGGTGGCGGCGCTTGTGCCGGTGGTGAAGTCGAACGCCGACGAACTGCGGCGGTTGATCGCCGAGGGGCTGTTTGAGCTTCTGCCGCGAGAGCTTTATGAACTGTTGCGCCAGCAGCCGGCCGACCAGCGTTCGCGCGGCGATTTGTTGGCGCTGGCCCAGGCGGCGGCGAACGCCGGCCGACTGGAGGGGGCGAACGCCGCTCTCGACGCGGCATTGAAAGCCGGCTCGGTCGCCGACGCACCGAACGAAGAGAATCGAGCGCTGCTGGAACTGCTCTTGAAACTGCAGCGGACCGACGCCGCGGTGGAACTCGCCGACGGCATCGCGCACTCCAACGGCTGGCGGGGGGAAGAGCTGATGTCGCTCTCCGAGCTGCTGCATCAGTTTCATCAGGAGCCGTCGGCGAAGAAGCTCGCCGAGCGGGCTTTCGACAACCCGAAGCTGACCACCGATCGGCGGGCGCGACTGCTGGCGCGACGCGCCATGCAGTTGCCGGCGGCGGAAGCGCGGCAGTTTCTGGTTGAGGCGGCGGTCGCGGCCCCGCGCGACACACCGCTCCGCCGGCAGATTGTCGCCGAACTGTTGAGCCGGCTCACAGGGGAAGCGCTGGAACTCGAGGCGGCGGAACAGTGGGCGAAGACGGTGGAGGATACCGACGTGGCGGCGTCGCTCTGGTACCGCATCGCCGACCTGCGAAGTCGGCTCGACCAGCACGAGTCGGCGGCCGAGGCGGCCTGGAAGGGATACACGCTGCGACCTGACCACGAGTATCCCCTCGATCGACTCTGCCAGTTGCAGAACAAGGCGGGTCAACACGAACGCGTGATTCAGATCGTCGAGACCGAACTGCGCGCGGGGGAGCCGGTCACTCGCGAGATGGTCGATTTTCTCGACGAGGCGTACACCGCGGTTGGTCGCGAACTCGACGCGATCCGGGCGGCGACCAACATCCTGTCGTTGCCGACCGTGAATCCCGCCAATCGTCCAGCGAGTTCAGCTCCGGGGGGATTCTTTCGCGGAATCTGATTCCGAGCGCATGTAATCGAGGAACCGCAGAGCGCAGCGGTCGAGGTTCTCGACGCTGCCTCCCCCTCGCAAGGGAGAACACATCTCATACGCGACATGGCCGGCGTATCCGGTTTCGCGCAGCGCCTGGAAGAAGCTCCGGTAATCGATGAAGCCTTCCCCCATGGGAACGGCCCGAATCGCGTCGGTCTCGCGCTGGTAATTTACCAGCGTCGGGACGTACGAGTACCGCGCCCGGCGGACATAGTCGGCGACCGTGGTATGGACGATCGATTTGCCCATCAGCCGCACTGCGTCGGCGAGATTGTCTCCCTGCAACGCCGGCGTCCAGGCGTCGAACATCGCCTGGCAGTTCGGGTGATTGATTTCGTCGAGCAGATCCCGCAGCGATTCGAAGTGTGCCGCCGTGTCGTGGTGGTTCTGCACACCAATCGTCACCCCAAAGTCGGCGGCCCGTCGCGCGCATTCCCGCAGGGATTCGACACACCAGCCCCAGCTCTGTTCGGGGGTGGCGGCGGAGTGGGTGTACCCGGTGAAGACCCGCACCAGCCGGCTCCCCAGATCGGCCGCGAGCCGGGCGAGTGCGGTGACATACAGAATCTGCATTTCACGCGTCGGAATATCCGGGCGTTCGGCCCCGAGGCAAAAGTCGGTGTACCCCGCGAGACACGCCACTTCGAGCGACAGGCCGCGGAGTTTGTCGCGAAGCCGTTCGCGGCTCGCGCGGTCGAAGTCCAGAACCGACAGATGCGTTCGTTTGGCCATCAGCATCACCGCGTCAAAGCCGAGCGCGTGGGCTTTTTCGACGAACTGATCAAGGCTCAGACGAGCCTGTCCCGGCCAGACGCCGGCGTAGCTGACGGAATGCAGTGCGGTTTTCCAGGTCATCAGGTTACTCAAAAATGAGGGGTCGCGAACATCTCCGCAAGACGGGTCTCTGACCTGAATGTTATCCGCTTTTTCCATGGGAGAAGCCAGACATGGTCAACATGACCACAGAAACGTTTGCTGGCGGTCTTGCTTCGCAAGCCGCAATCACTGGCACTCGCTTAATTAGTCAAACCAGGACGAAAAAGCGCCAACCGCGTTCTGCGCTCCAAACCGCAAGCGACCAACGGGAGCGGCCGCTCTCCACCTCGAGCGGCAGCTCGGACCGGGTCAAGGGCCGCGCCCTTGCTACGCGAGGATTTCTTGGATGACTTGGCCATGGACGTCGGTGAGGCGAAAGTCGCGGCCGCTGGAGCGGAACGTCAGTCGTTCGTGGTCCATTCCCAGCAGGTGCAGAATCGTGGCGTGGAGATCATGAATCGGGCTGACTCCCTCCACCGCGTGCATTCCCAATTCGTCGGTGGCACCGAAAATGGCGCCGCCTTTGGCACCCCCTCCCGCCAGCCAGACACTGAATCCTTCGGGATGATGATCCCGGCCATCGCGCCCCGCCGAGTGGGGCGTTCGGCCGAATTCACCCGCCCAGACCACCAGCGTGTCATCGAGCAGGCCGCGTTGTTTGAGATCTTTCAGCAGCCCGGCGATCGCCTCGTCTGTGTCGAGCGCGTTCTTTTCGTGTCCTTTTTTCAAGTTGCCATGCTGGTCCCACGTCCCGTTGGAGGCGCCTGGGGGACAGGTCACTTCCACGAATCGCACTCCCGACTCAATCAGCCGTCGTGCCCGCAGACATTGGATGCCGTAGAGTTTTTTGGAAGGGACATCCGAATCGATTCCGTACAACGCCTGAGTGGCTGCCGTTTCTTCCGCGAGGTTAAGTACGTCAGGAACCAGCGTCTGCATCCGCGACGCCATCTCGTAATTACGAATCGCCGACTCCACCGCGTCGTCGACGCCCAGGGCGCGCGAGAAGTCGGCGTCGGTCGCCCGCAGCAGTTCGAGTTTCGCCCGCTGGATTCGCGCGTCTTTGTCGGCTGGCACCAGGTTCCGGATGGGAATCCCGTCGGCCTGAAACGCGGTCGCCTGGAAGCTCGCGGGGAGAAATCCGTTGCCGTACGTTTCGAGACCACCGCACGGAACCACGCCAAAACTCAGCACCACGAAGGCGGGCAGATTCTGGTTCTCGCTCCCCAGTCCGTAAGAGACCCACGAACCCAGGCTCGGCCGGCCGGCGTTGTTGCTTCCCGTGTGCAGCCGCAGCACTCCGGTGGAATGCAGCGGGAGGTCGGCGGTCATTGAGCGGACAACCGCCAGGTCGTCGGCGCAGGTCGCAATGTGCGGGAACAATTCCGAGATCGGCATTCCCGACTGTCCGTGTTGCTGGAATTTCCACGGGCATCCCAGCCACTGTCGAGCGCCAGCCGCCGTCGGGTTCTTCGATTCCGTGAACGGCTTTCCGTCCATCTCCGTCA
>CAMATH010000232.1 GCA_945860955.1 Planctomicrobium piriforme | reverse complement strand
AATGTGCTGACCGCGAGCGCCAGCGACTGTTCGACGGTCGCCTTGCTCCCCTGCCACCGAAACCAGTTGCCGCTTCCCAGTCCGCCCATTTTCGACACTCCGTTCAAAATTTTGCCTAAATCAATTGTGGTACTCGATGATTGACCGGGTGACCACCCGCCGCGTGCGTTGGTCACTCGGAACCGAATCTGCGTCCACGCATGAATAAAGGAACACCCGGAAGGTGATTCCGATTCGGCCGAACCGTAGTGCGGTAGAAAGTCAGTCTATTCTTCCAACTGTTCCCGTAGGCGTCCCCCGAACCGACCGCCGGGAGGGACCCGAAACGGAGAGGGGGGGCGGAAACTAAGGAAACCGAAAATCCCGCGTCCACACGAATCGGTCGACTGGGAAAGAGTACCGGGAAGGACCCGGGCGGACTGCCCGCCAATCCCCCCTCGGGAGAATTCGGGAATCTCAAACTCTAAAATATATGGACGCGTCTCCAATGCGGTCTGCGGGTCGATGGCTCGGTGAAATTCCGGCCCCCCCTCCCCCGGCCGATTCCGTGTTTTCTGACGAACAGTCGAAATCCTCTTGTGTTATAGGGGTTTCCGTCCGTTTTCGGTCGACCCCAACCACTAGCCGGAAATTGACCCCGTGCGTGTAAAAGTTCCCCCAAGCTGGCGAACCGCAGACGGGATACCCTCCCAGGAGTACCTATCGACGTACGTGCATATCTCCCCCGCTCACCCCTCGGGCCATGTTTGACGTCGACAGTGTACCACGTCGGCAGTTCACGTTGGACGCCCTCCAGGTGGTCACCGACGTCCGATCAGCCAGACGAACGCCAGAAGCACCACAACGGCCGCCAGTGTCGCCGGATGACTGAAGTAGGCTCTCGGGCCGTGCAAAGTCACGAGAGGTCACAGCGTGCCTATTGCTGCGTCCGGGGCTTTTTCAAACGCGATTTCCAGAACAATGTTCATCCGATGTCTGTTCCGCCATTCGAATACCACGCTCCAACCCAAACACGCTACAACGGGCGTTACGTGCTCTATTAGGCCAGAAACTAAAAATCGATTGCATTTTCAGTCGCAACCACTAGTTGCAGAATAACTTGCGTTCACGTTTTTGCGCACGACTGCGTTTACGCCGGCTCTTTGCAACATGACCCCTCGGGTTCTCGATTCCAATCGCCCGAAGATCGCTTGCGACGGTGGCTGGCGTAGATTCCAGGCCGGCCGTCTCGTCGAGCCAGACCACGAGCTGACCGAGAGGGGGAACGGCCGCCCCACCACCAAACCGCCCTCTCAGAAGTTCACGCCGCCGTTTCTGCTGTTCTGGACGTGACAGCGTTTCTCGCACTGCGCCTCCGTATTTCATCGCGGGTGGCCAGCCCTTTCCCCCGTTTTTCAGTATCTCGAATTCCTCTTGCGTCACTTCCAGAAGATCGGCGATCGACTGCGCACGTAACGGTCGCAACTTCGACTTGGCCGTCAGTCCCTTGATTGAGGAAGGGGACAGCACCCGGAGGGCTTGCGACCATGGGTAAGGCTCAGGCTCTTGCGGGAATGTTTCCCAGAGATCAAGAACCGCCGCTCGAATATCCGCTGGCGGAATTGCATCGTCGCCCCGCAGACTGGCCAAAATCGTCGCATAGATGTTCACCGCCTTGTTTCGCATTCCGACAGGGAACGTTCCCCGCAAATTCCAGAGCCGTCGGAATCGATCAAGATCGTACATCCATCTTGCCGCCGCTCCCTTTCGTCCGCGAGCCGCCAGCTCTTCGTTTTTGCTTTCTATGCTGGCGATCACTTTCGGGCGCTTCACGCCGAAACGCTCCGCCAGATCGCCCAAGGTGTACGTGTACTTGCCGCCGGCCCCGTTCTTCTGAATCCAGTATGACACCCTCCCCGCCGCCGCCTTGCTGTTCACGCTGCCGGCGATCCGCGTGATACGCGACAGATCACGGGCCATAGGATCACTCCCCAAGATGGCGAGGCGCTTGCCGATTGAATTTTGAATCGAGCACCAAGTCTGCACTTTATCGGGGAACGCCCCGACCAGGCCAGAGCCGTCGTCAGACATGAGAAACCAGAAGCACCACACGCCGCGTCCCGATCGTACCATCATCGACGCCGGGGGGATTTCGTTGCGATCTTGCGCATCGATCACCGCCCCCACTGTCTGGCCAACCGACAGGCCCAGCCGGTGAGAATCGAGATCGGCGAAACAACACGTCAGCCAGCGCACCGAATCGTTCCGACGCAAAGCCCTTGACAGCTCGGGAAGTCGATTCCCCCGAAGATATCCACCGTGCCGGAGAAACCCGTTGATGGAAAAATACCCGTCAAATTCGAGCTGCGGAATGAGCTGCGGGAAGACGCCTTCGAGATCGCAAGCACGAATCGAAAACAGATCGTGGAATTCTCCATCTCCGGAATGAAATGAAACAAACCCATCATGGCCCCGATGGATCGCGAGTACCGGCCGCAGATCTGGAAACGCAGGTTCGATGAAGTCAGGAATGCTGAGCTGATGCGCCATTTGTCGATTCTCAATGACGGCCGCCGGGGCCGAACTTTTACACTAGTCAAATTCTTCCCGCTTCACAGGCTGCCGCCGATAGCTGCCAACGCCGATTTGCGAGTTGCCTGTATCGTCGTCACGTCCGCAGCCTGTAACTCGACTTCGGCGTTATATGCCTTGATGTCGATGTTCGCCCGAATCGCTTCGTCGAGAAGGCTGGCCAGCACTTCGGGTGAAACCGCCTCCAGCTCGTAGGCGTCGGACCTGCCATGACGTTCCAGAAACTTCGCTCGCACACTCGACGCCTTCAGGTCGAGAGCCGCATCGACGGAACTTGCAATGTTGTATTCTTCGGCCTGTGCGTGCGTCATGGCAACGCGAATCGCCTTGACGTCAATATCGAACTCGTCGCGAAGAGAGTGTACGGTTGATTCTGCGATGGAATCGCCGGCCGGGTCGCAGTCGGTCAGAACGAACAGCACCATGCAGCGTTTCCCAGACGCCCGGAATCGCTCCGCAAGTCGATACCGCGCATCGATCGAGGAATTTCCCCTCATCGTCACAGTCGGCATGGTGTACTTCACTGCAACTTTGTCGATAAATCCTTTGACGGTCAACTTCTCCAGAAGAATCTCGTGGTACGCGGTCTGCGATTGCAGCAGATCGCGAGCGAATCCCTGATATAGCTGCTCCGACATTTCCCCGATGAACTCGGCCGCATCGCGGTACGTGTCCCACATGCCAACCGGGCGGGTTTCGTCGCAGATCCAGTTCCAGGGCACTTCACCACACAGCCGCAAACGCGTCAGCATTCGACTGAGAGCACTCGAAGACTTCACGTCGTTGATATAGACGAAGCCGGCTTTTCCCGTGCTGGTTCGAACTCCCAATGGCAACAGTCGGTAGTGAATTGCCCGTTCTGGAACTGGAAGGGAATCCTTCAGGATACCCTTGAGAATTCCCTTGATGGCCTCGGCGAACTCCCGCGTCTGGGCTGTGATTTCAGATCGGTCCTTGTACGTGGAGGGGATCCAGATTGTTTCGCTCTTCGGTTCCGATCGACGCACCAGTTCATCACGCACATAACGCATGGCTTCATCAGGGTTGATGTCGACAATGTTCTCACGAATCCTTTCATCGAGCGTCTTCTCGCGACCAGTGTTGTGACTTCGAAGTAGTCGAATCCATTCGTCCTTGCTCACACCGTCACGACGCGTCGCCAGTTGGATGACGGGTACTGTTTCCAGGCCCAGTTCGAGTGCCGCAGCACAACGACAGTGCCCGCTGATAATGTACCAGTCCGCTGAAACGATCAGTGGAGATTGAATTCCGTTATCGCGGATGCCCTCGACGAGCCGTCTGAAATCGGCATCGTTTGTTGTTCGGGGTCTGTAGAGAAGTTGGTTTTCGAGACTGTTTCTCAGTTTCGAAGTCGCGATCAACTTCCGCTTCCCGTTTACTGTTGTTGCTTCGTGCATTTGGGTATCCTTATGTGCGGTATCCGCCCCGGACTGGCCTTGCACGGCCGCCGGGGTTTTTCAATGGTTGACTAGCGGGGCGAGATCTTCGAGGCGGTCGGCGATTCGCTCGGACATGAGCGCAGAAACTCTGCGACGTCGGTTCCCAGCACGAACGCCTTGCCGCTGGCGTACCTCACGACCAGCCCCTTCCTTCGGGCCGACCGGATCCCCGCCTTGCCCCAGCCCGTAGCGCGTGCGAGCGCCGGCAGCGTGTAGATGTTCGCAGTATCGATGATTCCCGACGTCGGATCAGCCATTGCCCTGACCCTCCCCATCGATCGCGGGAACGTCGCGCACGAGACGGCGCAGACATTCATTCAACGGCAATCGGATCAAACGACCAACCCGGCGAGCCGGCAATTGCCGACGCCGAATCCGCTGGTAGATTGCTCCCAGCCCCAGCCCGCTTGCCTCACTCAGTTCTTCCGGTGTTACGAAACGCTCAGCCGAAACGGCTTCCATGACGGTTCCCTAAGTACTTGAACAGAACAGCAGTAATGGTGTGCGGCATGCTTTTTCGTCTCACGAGTTAAGGAAGTTCACCCCTCGCCGAAATGGCTGGGCGGTGCGATGAAATGCCACTGTACCACAAGAACGGAGTCTGTCAAATCAATTTAGTGAACAACGCGCCCCCATCGCATTTGAATCGCCAAATGATCGCAGTAGCGATGCTTGCGAGAGCGCCGGCGATCAGCAGTCCCGTGGATCCCCACCCCCGCGATTCACCGATTCGGCCTAGAAATCGCACGAAACGCCCGTCAATAGATTCACCCGTTTATTCACCCGACTCACCCCGCGAACAGTTTTCGTCTCGATTCACCTTGATATTCTTACACCCATCGAAAATCGCTTAAACTACTGTAAATTCTGCGGTTTTCTGCACTTCTTCCGGTACGGTAAACGCACCCTTGCCGAATTGTAGAAAACACGGCTTGTCGGACTTTTAATCCGTAGGTCCTGGGTTCGAGTCCCAGCCGAGTCACTTGATTTTCCGGGCAATCTGCTCACTTCCTCTGCCAGCGTCCCGCCTGAACACACGACCGCACCCGGCTCGCGGGATCGAACAGAGCGGCGTACGGATCGGTCCCCGAGTCTGTTGGCAGCTCGATGATCGCCAGATCCGCCGACTTTCCCGGTGCGATGGATCCGAACCGGCCTTCCAGCCCCAAGGCCCGTGCACCCGCGATCGTCCCCAGTTCCAATAGTGACGACGGAGCGAAATCGGGAGCCAGGCGGCGCAGGAACAATAATTCGTTCCAGATCGACAGATCGGGATTCGACGCCTTGCTGTCGGTTCCCAGCGCGACGTTGATTCCCCGGGCGAGCAGCACCCGCCACGGGTGCGGCGTGTGACCGAACCCGGCGTGTGTGCGTGGGCAATACACGACCGAAAGCTGGGGCGATCGAGCCAGAAACTCGCAATCCGCGCTGTCGAGATAGTTGCCGTGAACAACCAGTCCGCGCGGTGCCCGAGCGAGTTCTCGCAGACAGTCCAGGATCGACCGTTCGTGACGAAAAGCGTCGTCGTGCCACGCCCCGAGTCGCTGTAAGAATTCCACAAATTCCCCCCGTTCGCCACGCAATAACTGAAGCTCCGACTCCGTTTCCGCGAGGTGCATCGCCACAGGGACGTCGGCCTCCCGCGCCAGATCGACCAGTCCACGCAACAGTTCGGGGTGGACGCTGTAGGGGGCGTGCGGCGAGAGACCGAATCGCAGATTGCCAGGTGCGCTGCCGCTCGGCAAGTCCCCCGACCGCGCCAGCGCCAGATGATCGCGGGCCTGATCGAGCAACATCGGAATGCGTTCGGGGTTCAGGCCCAAGACTTCACGAAACGCGACCACCAGTGGGCCATCACCTGGATTCAGGTCGGGTCGCCAGTCAGCGCTGGTAATGTCGCCGAGGCAGGTTGTCCCGAGTCGGCCGCTTTCGATCGCGCCGCTCCACACTGGTCCCGATGTCGCGAGTTCCGGGAATCCACCGTTGCGCGGCCGTCCCCGGCGATGCGACATGACGGACCGGATCCACTCGGTGAACGGCCGCATCGGCAACAGAGGTGCCGGGCAGTCACTGAGTTCCAGATGCGTATGCGCGTTGACCAGTCCCGGAATGATCGCGACGTTTTCCAGGTCGACAGCCTGGGGATCGCTCCGCGCGGAAAGTGCCGTGATCACGCCCCCCTCGATTTCGATCAAACCGTTTTCGAGCGGGGGGCCACCCACCGGAAACACCCACCGGCCGCGCAGCTTGAGGGGTTGATCGGGATCGCGAAATCGGATCATGGGATCACGTCGTCGGGGAGGGAAGGACGATTCGATACCACGCGCGCTGGAGAACGCCGAGCCGCGCCGGTCAGGAAGCGGTTGTTGCCGTCCGCTTCCTGACC
>CAMATH010000231.1 GCA_945860955.1 Planctomicrobium piriforme | reverse complement strand
TCGTCAAAGATCGGCAGCCGCCCGTTGGCACGGTTGAGAACATGGTAGATGATTCCGCCCTGGGCGGCTCGCCGAGGTCTTCCCATGCCCGCATGCTACCCGGACCGAATCGTAGCGTCAAGATACGGTTCCTGACACCTTTTCTTCCTTCGACTCGCGTGCCGCTCCAATGCGTTCATAGACCGACGTGAATTGGCTTTCCTCGGGACACTGCGCGATTTCGGCCCGGATGGGATTGAGATCGACGTAGACCAGGCACGCCGCGATCGCCGCTTCATCAAGGAGACGGATCATTTCGAACCGCCCCTGCCAAAAACGACCCGAAACTTGATCCTCGGCGTTCGCCATACGGGCGATTCGCTCGGTCAAAAACCGCATCATCCACGAGGGACTTGAGAGTCGCATCCGACGCTCGGCGAGCCGCTCCGGGCAATTGACGATCATCCCCAGATCCGCCTCTGTCGGTTCCGCCGGTTTGCCGTCGGTATCACAGCGTAACGGACAGAGCCGATACCAGCGGCGGGCGACTTCTTCGTCACTCCACCCCGCGACAAGATCGGGCCGATTGCGAACTATCACGTGAAAGTGATTATCCATCACCGAAAACCCAAGAAATTCGCACGCCATGATCCCAGCGAGTTCCGCCATCCGGCCGACGAGCCATTCCTTGCGGTGATCGTACGACTTCCCAGTGTAGGGGTCGTCCCCCATCAGACGCGCCCGACGGACGCAGCGGTTGATGCAGTGATAGACCCCGACCTCGCTCGGATCAAACAGTAGCTTTCGCGGGATTCTCGCCATGGAATCATCCGATTCGCAAACAACCTCGGTGACAGAACGGCCATCAACCAAGGAATGGACATCAGACAACTCGAATACAAATAACCACCATATGAATTATCGTCAAGTGTTCGCTTCTATTTTCCGGTGGTGATCCGAAAAGTCGGTCTAACCTGATTATACACAGAATGTTACGGATTCAAGATTGCCGGGAAAATTATACATGCGTATCCTTCCGTGTGGCGAAAATCGCGATGTCGGCTGGTGGGTGGCCCCGGCTTTTGCTGCCCCGGCTTTTGCTCCCCCGGCTTTTGCTCCCCCGGCTTTTGCTCCCCCGGCTTTTGCTCGGCGGGGTCGGCATCCGATTCCTGGGCGTGAATTGGCGCGCAGGCCGTCAGGGTGACGACGGTGGCAGCGATTAGCAGGGATGCGAGCGTTCGCAGCGTGCCGCGCCCGGCGCACAGATTCCGGGGGGAAGCAGCGGACAAAAGGTCGAGATGCAGACTCATCGAAAGATCGCTCCGTGACGGTGGGCCGATTACTGGTTCCGTGGATCAGCCAAGGCTGATTCGAAGATACCAGACTCCGGAGTGAGTCGAAAGGGGCCGGGAGCGACTCCGAACGTCAGTCGATCCTGGGTTCGAGAGCGACTGGCTAATCACTCTTCCGCAGGTTCTGGCGGCGCAGACTGGGATCGACGGCGGCGGCGATCGCTTCGACGTTCAAACCTCCTCCCAGAAAGGCATTGATCCGCTGGGCGACCCCGTGCGGGTCGGTCAGCGCGTCGTGATACTTGATACCCAGCACCGAAATCCGATCGCCATGGCGTTTCAGCGAGCGGCGGACCGACGCCATCTGCGAGCGATAGGTGGCGGCCAGCCGACGGTCGGAAATCGCCCCGCCGGCCTGATTCTGTCGCCGGAGCATCGCCCCCTGCGAAGCGACCACCTCTCCCAGCGGACGCTCCATGAACACCACCCGGTACTCTGGCCCGCCGGGCAGGCTGGGCAGCAACTGGGCGACCAGCTTCACGGCTTTGCCGATCGCCTCCTTGACCCACGAACCGTCGGTTCCCGCCTTTTTAGCCCCCTCGAACTCATAGTATCCGCGCGGGTTGTCCTCGTCTGCCGAACGGACCCCGTCGGACAGAATCGGAACCCCGCCCGCAGCGAGCATCTGCATCATCATCGACGTTCCCGAGCGGGGGAGTCCCGAGACCACGACGACGGTCTGTTCTCCCAGGGGATGGCCCGCGTGGGGACCCCAGTGTTCGCCAATTTGGGCGGCGGCCTGCAGGTCGACGTCCAACTTCAGGTCGAGGTCTTCGGGAAGACCAGCGCCCGATCGGAATGCCCTGATTCGCTCTCGCGCAGCGGCGGCCAGCGCCCGGTGCTGGCTGGCAAGGGACGTCTCGCCCGTCGCCCGATACAGCGTTGAAAGCAGGCGGTGCGCTTCGGGAAACACCGTGTTCTGCCCGACAGCGGTTTTCAGCGACGCAATCGCTTCCTGGTGGCGGCGAAGTCGCCGCAGCGCTCGACCGCAATGATAATGGCCGACCGGATTGTGAAACGCGATCCCGACGGCGGCGGTCGAATGTTCCAGGGCTCGCTCGGCATTCTTGCGTCCCAGCCAGGTGCGCGCCAGTCCCTCGTGGGCGTCGGGATGCACCGGTTCGATCTCCAGAACCTTTTCGAACCATTCGGCCGCTTCTTCCCAGCGTTTCAGACCGATCAGGCAGTCGCCCAGTTTCATAAACAGGCTCGGGCGATTGTGCATCTGAATCGCCAGCGCCTGCTGCAACTGGTCGTACGCCGCCTGATACGAATTCTGCGAGTATAGCAGCGAACCTCTGAGAAAGGCCATGGCGGCCGGGTTCAAGACCGCCCGCCGATTCAACTTGTTGAGTTCCTGACGCTCTTCGCGGGTCAGATCCTCCGATTTTCGCTCCTTCCACTCTTCCTTGAGTTTTTTCAATTCCTCGCGCGCCAACTCGGCGTACCGCTGTTTCTCAGCGACCAGTCGTTCCAGCGTCTGTTGCGCGTCGGCGGTGCTGTGCATAAGCAACTGGCATTCGAACAGCTTCACTCCAAATCGGCCT
This sequence comes from Planctomicrobium piriforme, assembly GCA_945860955.1. Taxonomy (GTDB): domain Bacteria; phylum Planctomycetota; class Planctomycetia; order Planctomycetales; family Planctomycetaceae; genus UBA10511. The sequence goes on along the minus strand of CAMATH010000231.1, from coordinate 3,627 downwards.
TCGTCGGGGTACTCGTCCCACAACTGTTGAAACAGCGCGATCGCCTCGGGGAGCATCCGGGCTCCCCAGTAACTGCGCGCCAGGTTGTACCGCAGTTCCCGCACCGCGTGCGCGGCGGCGGTCTGGGCGTTTTCATTCGGTTTGTCGATATAACCCAGCGCGACCAGTTGCTTGAGCGACTCGTGCGCGTCGACCATGTCGACCTGCGTGTCGGGCGGGTGCTGACCCGACTCCCCGGGAACCTCTTCCCAGCTCTCGATGAACTCCACCTCCGGAGGTGTCTCGAACGCTGCCGTCAGCGGACGGCCGTCCATGTCGCGCCCGACCGGCAGACCAAACAGGGTCAATACCGTCGGGGTGACGTCGAGCAGACTGGCCCCATGAATCAGCTCGTCGCGCCGAATTCCTGGACCCTTGATGACGAACATGCCAAACCCGCGATGTTCGTCGGCCGGTCCGGCCGGCTCGTTGGGGAGCACGTGGGGACGCAGATTTCCCGAATGGAATCCATGGTCGGACATCAAGATCACGGTCACGTCGTCCCCCGCGAGCTTCAGCAGCGTCCCCAGCAGCATGTCGTGAAACTGGTAGGCGCCGTTGATGACCTCGCGGTACAGCTCGAAGTCGTGCTCGTCGATCCAGTCGAGACGCGGGGGATGATACCGCATGAAACCGTGACAGAAGTGGTCGATCGCGTCGTAATAGACCCCCATGAAGTCCCACGATTCGTGCTGCATGATGGCCGTCGCCACGGCGTGAATGCTGGAGGTATCGGCGAGTATCTTGATCAGTGAGTTCAGCCGCTGGTCGTCTTTGCGGTCGATTTCCGCGGCCTTCGGGACGAACGGCAAGACATGTTCCAGCGCAATCTCCGCGGGATGAACCCGAAACTTCGCCAGCCGCCTGCCACGGTCGAATGGGGAGACCGACCCGGGTTTGACCGGCCATTCCTTGTCGAACGCGACGTTTGACGGGTGGAAATGGTTCGATACCATCACCCCATTGATCGGCTCGGCAGGATGCGAGGGCCACCAGCCGACCACGTTCGATTTCAGCCCCTGCTGACTCAGAATGTTCCAGAGCGCTTTGCACTTTCGCCCCAGGCTGGTGATGGGGCGGACAAGGCCGGTTCGGGCGTCGGGCTCGGCGAACCCGTGGACGCCGTGCTTGTGGGCGCGTTTTCCCGTGGCGATCGAAGTCCAGAGCATCGGAGACAGGATCGGCACCAGAGTGCTGATATTGCCCATGACCCCCTGAGAGACCAGCCGTTCGAGGTGGGGCATCCTGCCCGCGTCCATGAGGGGGGCGGCAACTTGCCAGTCCGCCGCATCCCAGCCAATCAGCAGTACGCGCTGCGCCAATCGAGTCGTCACGTCAGATTCCCAGATACGGGGCGAGAAAAAAAACAGCCCGGCTCATCATTCAAGCGATGAGCCGGGCTGCCATTCAGATGCGTTTGCATCGTCAACTCAACGAGATCCATCGACGATCTAGACCGCTGGGGTCGTTTTCGCCGGCTTTCGCGACGTGCGTCGGGCGCGGTACATCAACAAACCGGCGGCCCCCATCGCCAGCAGGGCCAGCGAGCCGGGTTCGGGGACGGGGTTCGTCAGATCAACGGTGACATGCACCGGGGTGTCGACATCGGAATCGTAAGTCCATTCGGAAATCGTGACCGTTCCGGTGGTTGAGTCGAGATTGAAAATCGCGAAGCCGTAGCGCAAACCTGATCCATCGTCGAATCGGAAACCGATGGCGTTGTCGCCTTCGTGAATGCCGTAATTCAAATCGTAGCCGATCGCAATGGCGCCATTGAATGAATACATCGCGTTGCGGTAGGCATAATACCCGTCAGCAGCACTGCCACTATTATTCCGCCCAAAAATGTTGGTGGGGCCGACACTAAAACTCAATGGGAGTTCGAGAACATTGTCGGTGTGGAACGGTGCTACAATGCCGCGCCCGTTCCCGCGACCAAAACTCGCCGTGTTGCTGGCGAGGAACACAACCGCGTTACGGAACGGGTTGCCGTAGGATGTTGCACCCGAGTTGACGCTGGCGCGAAGCCGAAAATCGCTGACGGTATCGCCATCGATGTCCCACGTCACACTGGTTCCATTGGCGGCAGAGGTCGACAGGCTGACCGGGCTGCCGGTCACATGGACCAGGCCCGCTTCGGAAACCAGCGGGGCCGCCGTCAAACCAGCCAGCGAACCAGCGGCGGCGGCAATTCGTTTCGTGTACTTACTCTGTGTCATGACGATCGTTCCTATCGCATTCGACCTGGTTTGTCACACTCCCGAGCCGACATGACTCGGACATCAAGATGTCAGAGTAGCGGCGGTCAGGAGTCAAGTCAAGTTTCCAAAATGAATCAGCGACTTGGCGGGAGCCTCTCCCTTCCGGTTTGTGATTCGCTCCCGTTTCAAGACGACAAAATCACTTTTTCCGAGAGTCTTCAACCTCCTTCCAGATCGGGCCGTAGACCTCTTTGTCAAACGGGGGACACCCCGTGGGGTACTGCCCCAGATCGTTTCCTTTGGCCCGCATCAGCCCGGTGCAGTACGAGAACGTCCGACAGACTTTCTTGCGGTCGAGCCGGCCGGTCTCGGCCAACGCCCGGGCGAATTCGGGATGCGACAGCGTCGCCCGGCCGAATCCCGCCAGTGCGACGCGTCGGGCCGCCACATTGGCGGCGGCGGCGTGCGGCGCGAAGTCCTGCAGCCAGCTATACCCGCTTCCCACAACGGGTACATCGGGAACGGCCTGCTGAATCGCCGCCGCGATTCGAAAGTGCCGCAGCACGCCGACCAGCGGATGCTCGGGGGCGTGATAACCGTCGACCGGAGGAATCTCCGCCGGGCGAACCACGTGCGGATTCGAGTACGGGTTTCCCATGGTCACGTTGATCAGTGAGACGCCGGCGCCGGCCAGCTTCCGAGCCAGTTCGAGCGGTTCTGAAAGCTCTTCCCGCATGGGAGCGAAAAAGGTGTCAGGAACCGTTTCCGTGATCCATCGGCAATTTCCGTGGTCGGCCGCGCGGGGTGAGAGTTCTCTCCAGACCAAGCCGTTCGGCCACAGCCGTCGTCCAACTGGCATCGCCATACGGGCTGCCGCGCTGAATCGCCCGGCGGATCGCTGCGACGTCCCCCTCGGTCTGGGGTGTGTTGACATACTCGACCCAATTCGCCGATCGACCGATTGGCCAAGGAAAAAGTAGCCTTCCCTGGGACTCGCCGTTTACGAACGGGTGCAGGCTGCCCCAGCGCCATTGTTCCGCCCGCTGCACCAGGTTGGCTCGCAAGGCGTTGCGTTCGACGTAGCGACAGACGGTTAGAAAATGTTCGTCGTCCTGGATGGGAAACGACTTGAATCGCCCTTGATAAACGTGACCGAAGCCGGTTGAACGGCGATGCACGTGCCAACGCTGAGTGTGGGTGAGAGTCAGCCAGCCTGTAAAACTCGACAGATCGCCGTTGTTTCGCGGCCAGAGGACAAAATGCCAGTGATTGGGCATCACGCACCACGCGAGAATTCGCATGTCGACTCGCCGCCGCGCCTCGTCGACGACGTCGAGAAACGCCAGATAATCGCCGTCATCGTCAAAGATCGGCAGCCGCCCGTTGG
>CAMATH010000230.1 GCA_945860955.1 Planctomicrobium piriforme | reverse complement strand
CCACGGCCAAGACACGCTATGTGCGCGAGGTCTCGCAACGGTTCGATTTGAAACTCGACGTCGACCCGGCCCGACTCGCGAAGGAACGGCTGTGCGACGGCGTGTTCCCCCTGGTGACAAACGATTTCGACATGTCGGAGCGGGATGTTTTGTGGGCGTACAAGAAGCAGCCCGCGATCGAGAAACGGTTCTCGCAGTTGAAGACCGATTTCGGCGTGGCTCCGGTCCATCTGCATTCGCCCAGTCGCATCGTGGCGTTCCTGTGCGTGTACTTCTTCGTGCTGCTGGTTGAGGCGCTGCTGGAACGGGAGCTCCGCCGACTGATGAAGGCCGGTGAGATCGCGACGCTGCCGCTCTATCCTGAAGGGCGTCCCTGCCGGCACCCGACAGCACGCCGGGTGCTCGACCTGTTCGACAACGTGCAGCGTCACACGCTGACAATCGGGGAGCAACCCCCCGCAGAACTGGTCACCGAACTCTCACCGCTGCAACGGAAGATTCTCAAACTGCTGCGGCTTCCCGCACAGGAATACGGCCGACGTTCGACCAAGGAGTGAATCGGCCGCTGACCGACCACGACTTCTTGGCAACTTCCCGCTCGCCACACTCTGCGCTGAGGTGATCTCCGAATACTGAATGCTGCGTCCGCACCAACCGCCTGCAAGGCCGCCAGCAACCGACCGCCGCCGCCGAATCCGCCAGCGGGCTGCAACCCGGAGGGAAATTCGAAGAAATTGAAATCGAGATGTGCGGAAAGTCGGCTGAGCCATACTGGCTTTTAGTGTATTCATATAGACATTACGGTACAGACGTTACAATTCGGGTGGAATACGTTGCAATACTGCACCTGAGTACCGTACCCGCTGGGTCGGTGCCATGTCGCGGTTGCCTCGAAAAGAAGTCTTCGACCCGACCGAGGTCGGAATCGACCACTGCATCAATCGCTAAGTCCGGCGATCCTAGTGGTTCGGGACCGTCGACGTCACCGGAAGGTGTTACGACCACCGCAAGAAGTGGCTTCAGGACCGGATCGGGTTGCTGGTGGGAGTATTTGCGTGCGACGTTATGACATTCGCGTTCATGAGCAACAGCCTCTCCCAGCAACCCGGGCTTCGAGCAAGGGGTGCCTCCAAATGTCGTTGGCGTCGTAACTGGAGTTGTTCGAATGGAGCGGACGCGAGTGGCGGAGCGACAGACGGGGAGCGACAGACGGGGAGCGATCGCCGAGAATCAGCGTGCCATTCTGAAGGGCTTGGGACTGGTGGGGAAGGGGTGGACGTAGTTACTCCAGGGCTTCCACGGCCGATCCCGCCGGTCGGCGGGAAGACCGACGACAATGACGCAGGGGGCCGACCGCCGAGGACGACGGTGGATCCAGGCGATCGGAGCGAGCCGGGAAGTGTATGGGGTAGATTCCGCCCCAGACCGGCGTGTCACAAGTTGAATTTGAGCCGTTCTTTCGCGTCTTTTTCCGGGGCAAAGAATACCAGCGGGGCCGCCTGAGCAGGCCCGCGACGCTGGCGGTCTGACAAAAATCAAAACAGCCCGACTTTGGTCCATGTCGGTTTCGCGTTCGACCAACTTAAACGAACACATCCGGGATCCACAGACCCATTCAACCCGGTCGCGGCACCCGCACATCGCAAATCATCGGCTGAATCGTGTCAATCCGATCGACATCGCCCACCGGTCCCAAGCGATTCGCCAGAATCACCCACTTGGGGATCACACATTCCGCATTCCCAGCAGAGTTATCAGGTTTCGATCGGCAGATCCTTGGGCAGATTCGGAGGGTTGTACCCAGTCTGCTCCTTCCGCTCGATGACGGAAATGTGAACAGTCTCCGCCGTCTGGACTTTCCCGTTGACGGGTTTTCCATCAAAGATTGTACGCCGCTTGAAGAAGTTCGGGAGCCGCCAAGCCTTCCTTTTCTTCTTGGAATTGAACGCCCGGCGGGGAACAAATTCAACCAGTTTCCATTTGCCGGTCAACGATTCGTGAATCGATTTGGGATTGGGTGGACCGGGAAGATGGTTTTTGAACCCGTCTTTTCGGTTGGTGTCCAAAATCCTCAGGCCCAGTCCTTCGGCTTCACGGAGCATCCACTCCAGGGAAATGAACGCGGTCTGCGCCTCGGAATTGGCTTCGGGGTACCCGCCTCCCACATCCGAATGACAGCCCGCGAACCAGACCTGTTTGAAACTGAGCTGCTCTGGACTTTGCTCGAACCGGTTTTGGCGAAAAAACGCGCGACGCTCGTCAATTGCAATCGCATGCCGCACGTGTTCGATCACTTCATTGTTGCGAGTATGCGGCAACGACTCCAGGTCGCCAAACCATCCATAGGAACTGACCGTATCCCAAACTCCGACAAAATGCACCTTGGGACAGACTTCGATACTGAACGATTCTCTGAATCGTTCACTTCCGCCGAATCGGTCTTGAATGTTGAGGATCCCCGCGTCGTTGGCATAGATCGACCACGCGAGTTCCGCCAGGTGCGCCAATTCCGGTCGTGGAATGCCAAACAGTTTGATCGCGCCCGCCAAGGCTCGGGCGGTGTAGGCACCGCGACTGAATCCGAACAGGTAGATCTGATCGCCGGGACGGTAGTTTTGAGCCAGAAACGCATACGCGGCACAAAAGTGTCTTCGAATTGAAAACCCGATCGCGAAGTCGATGATTCGCCGTGTGAGTCGATGAAAGGTGGTCATCCCCTCCGGATCAACCACCGTCCCCACGCCGCTGTCATACCACGCGAGTTGCGCATCGCTGCGTTCCAACATCTTGTAGAGACGCAGGACGTTCGTCATTTGCCCTGTCACGTTGTTGCTCGTGCCATCAAAGCACAAGACGATATTTCGTCCCGCCATTTCCGCAGCTCCCCAAAATTTGTCACGTCCGGTCGACACCGCAAGGTGACCCAAGGGAGCCGAATGTCGGCTTCCCAATCACGCGACGTTTTCGACTGACAGCGATGGGTGGAACTCGTTGACACAACAAACCGCGGATCGGCGACTGCGAGCGATTGGTTACCGAACCAGTTCAGGTGACCTGTCTTCACAACCGATCCCACCTCGTTTTTCAATCGAACCCGAGGTGAGAGAGTATTGACATGTCTTTTTACCACGTCAATGGTCGTCGGTCGCACCTCGAAGTTGCGAAACGCTCCAGTTCGTCGCGCCACACTCCGCGGTTGTCAGTCCCTCAGTTAGAGGTCAGGGAATCATGTACCAGCGGCCAACTCGCCATGGTACCTGACGACGCATGAACGAAACCATCGGGTCGGCATCTGGCATGAGAACGCGATGCCCCGCGCCCGTGGCCCCCTTCCGCTGGTCCAGAGGTTGACTCGGAGGGTGGCCACATTTTGGCATTGGAATCAGTTCTCGACACACGTCAGCGAATACGTGGTTCGGGTCGAGCTGTTGGAGGTATAGAAGTTGTGATTTCCCTCCGACTTGCCACTCTTCTGGCCATTCGACAACGTCACCGACGTGTTGAAATCCACAGAATTGAAGACGGTCACGTCGGCGAACCAGTTGACGGCGATCGTCGACACGCCGTCAACTTTCTGGTGCGACGCATCGAAGAATTTGAAACGAAATCTCGTCGAAAAGTCATCGGAATACGTTTCACCGGCGCGAAGCGCGAATTCTTTCTGGTAGGTCTCTCGACTGACCACCAGGCCCGCCTGGTTTCGCGTCTCCACCACGACATCCATCACGCACAGCAGCCCGTTGTCGTCACGCTCGGCATGGGCGACACGAGACTGGCCGAACAGAACTGCGCAGGCAATCGCGGCGGTTCCCAGGACGGACAAAACGAACTTTCTGGACTGAAACATCTCGCGGACTCCTCGAAAGTGTTGACGGATCGGTACATGGCGATTCCATGAATCGCACCGGGCGATTGGCCCCACACCGGAAAGTGCATTCGCGCGACAACATCCGCCAAAGAAAAACCGAACAATTCACAGCGGACACAATCCACCGTGGTTCAGACCACCGGTTGGGGGCTGCGGTGGGCGACACTCAGCTTGTGTTGCGTGTGTCAATCGACTCGAATTGTGTGACTTCCGACTTCCCCGAAGCCCCAGCGAATTCCGTGGCAACAGACCCGATATTCGCATTCATCTATTCCCATCGCTCCACACCCTATGCCGAACTTCCAATTCAAACGATCGCCGCAGCGATGGTTGATCCTGTGGTTCACCACATTCTGCGTTTCGGGTCTTTTTCCGGTGTCGGCCAAAGACGTCGAAGGCGATCCGCTCCATGCCGAGATCAAGTCGCTTGCGCGCCGACTCGACACACTGGAACAGAATTCTCAGGTCGATCGAGATCAACTTGCCGACACCAGGATCTTCCTCAAGGGGGCGATCTGGGCACGCGACGGGAAACCGGGTCGCGATGCCACCACACAGACGCTCATCGAGCAGGCGGTCCGCAGGGCGACGGAGCGCGTCAACGCGTTGCAGTCCACCGTCACTGATGGCAAACGTCCCTCATGGTGCGATGCCCGAGGGAAGCTGCTTCGCGGGTTCAAGTCGGATGTTGATGGCTCGACACAGCCGTATGGGTTGTCGATTCCGGCAGGGTATGATCCCGCCCAGCCGATCCGGCTCGACGTTGTACTGCACGGCAGTCACGGCGGTCGCGCCAGCCCCACCGGCGACCTGCAGTTCATCAATGCGTACGACGCTGGCGACAAGGGGACCTCTCCCCCCGACGTCAATTACATCGAACTGTTTCCCATGGGCCGACTGGGGGAAAACGCCTACCGCTTCGAGGGGGAAACCGATGTGTTTGAAGCGATCGAGGCGGTCTGCAGAAACTACACGATCGATCGCAATCGCATCGTGCTGCGCGGCAGTTCGTTGGGGGGCGTTGGTTCGTGGCAGATCGGTTTGAAGCGTCCGGATCTCTTTGTGGCCGTGGGACCGACCGCCGGTCCGGTTGATACGATCGAGTTCGCGAATTCCCCATGGCCTCACTTCGTGCGACTCGATCCGCTGACTCCCTGGCAACAACGGATGCTGCATCAGGTCGACGCGATCGACTACACCGCCAACGCTCGAATGGTGCCGATCGTGGCGGCGATGGGGGACCAGGATCACTATTTCAGTTCCCATCTGTTGATGCAGAAATCGTTTGAAAAGGAGGGCCTTCCGTTTGTCGGGCTGGTTGACCAGGGGGGAGGTCATGGCGTGCGGGCTCCTGTGATCGCGGAACAGCTTCGGTTGCTGGGTGGCCACGCGGCCAAGGGAAGAAGCTCCGCTCCACGGCATGTCCACTTTGTCACCTGGACGCTGAAATACAGCCGATGTTTCTGGGTGGAGGTGCTGGGTCTCGATGAGCACTACGTCCGTGCCGAGATCGATGCCCGTGTTGAAGACAATGGGGCAATTGTCGTCGCCGAGCCGACGAACATCTCGCGATTCGCGCTGAATCCGGCGGCGCTGCCGGCAGGAATCGCGTTGAGTCGGGTGACGATTGGGAAAACGCAAATCGACATGACTCGTTCCAACGAGTCGGAAAAGGGTCAACTCGTGTTTGAACGGGTCGACGGACGCTGGAGGTTTCAGGGACTGCGGGACGCGATTGTCTTGACGGGAAAACGCCCGGGTCTTTCGGGGCCGATCGACGACGCCTTCGCGACCCGGTTTCTCTGCGTTCGCGGAACGGGTAAGCCCTGGAATCGCGCGATTGGTGACTGGTCGGAAGCGAATCTGGCGCGGTTCACCGACGAATGGCATCGGCACTACCGCGGCAACTTGCCAGTGAAGAACGACACCGACGTGACCGACGAGGACGTTCGGAACTGCAATCTGATTCTCTTTGGCGACCCGGGCAGCAATCGCTGGATCGAACGGATCGTTCCCAAGCTGGCCCTGCATTGGACGCGGGAAGAGTTTCGATTGGGGGGCAAACGCTACGTTTCGACGGATCACGCTCCGGAACTGATTTCGCCAAATCCGCTGCCCGGTGCGCAGGGACGCTACGTGGTCTTCAACAGCGGCCACACCTACCATGAAGCGGAGTTGCGATTCAGCTACATGGTGTTTCCACGACTGGGAGACTGGGCCGTGGTGAAAGTGGGAGAGTCCCAACCGGAAGACGGTGTCGACGAGTCGGTTCTGGAATCGGGATTTTTCGACGAGCAGTGGCGTGACAAGCGGGATTGACGGGGTCGGGTGAATGTTCGCCCCCCGTTGAAATGCCGTCCGCAATCGCAGTTCCAATCCGCTGCATCGAACACTTGACTTGTTTGGACCACATGATGTCGCACAGCCCACTGATTTCCCCGCGAGTTGGTCGGATCCTCAGTCAGATACTGGTGCTTCTCAGTTTCGAATGGGGAGGCACCGAGGGTGCGGAACCCCCCGTGGCGGGTGCCGTGTTCGATGTGAACAAGAGTGTCGCTTATCCGACGAGTCACGCAGTGATCGATGTCACGCGCGATCCCTACTTCGCCAAGGGTGACGGCGTCACGGACGACACCGACGCGATTCAGCGGGCTCTCCTGGACATGATGGGGCGGCACAAGCTCCTGTATTTCCCGAACGGAACCTACTTGATTTCCCGGACCCTCAACTGGTCGAAGGTGAACT
>CAMATH010000229.1 GCA_945860955.1 Planctomicrobium piriforme | reverse complement strand
GAACGAGATTCGTGCGCCACAACTTTCTCCCCCACACCGAAATCGCCGTCAACGCTCCCAACAGCAAACCCAATTGCGTCGCATGCGGCCATTTGTAAAGCGCACAATACCCGTAGTAGTCTGGAAACCCCTCCAGGTTCCAAACACCGTTCAGATAGACCGGATGCGAGCCCTCCATGATCGACCGTTGTCGATCGAACCCCGCCAAATAGTCGGCCGGGAGCGGGACCGGCACGTTGGACAAAGCGGCCGATCTGCTCTGAATTCCCCGCATTGCCTGGCTGCGAAACTCCCACTCACCCAGACGCCGTCCCGTACCGTGAAAAAGGTATCCCGCATTCCAGACCACGATCGCCGCGACGACGAGAATCGACCAGTGGGAAAGTACGCGGCGAACTGGAACCGCTGGCAATTGGGCGCGAAATCGAGTCAGTCCCCAAACCAGCGGAACAAAACCGAACAGCAGGATGTTGGTGAATTTCGTGAGTTGCGCTAATCCCAGAACGATCCCCACAACCGCGGAACCGCCCCAGGTGGGTGACCGAGCAAATCGCTGGGTAAAATAGAGCGTCGCAGCGAATAATAGAGTCGCGCCAGCGTCGGGCGTCACCAGGGCACCGTTCGAGAGGCAGACCGGACAAGTCAACCAGAGGGCGGCGGCGATCAGACCGGCAACCGCGCCAAATGTCTCACGCCCCCAGATCGCCAGCAAGACCCCCATTGCAGCGGACAACAACAGATTCATCCCGCGCGCCAGAGTGAGCCACAGTTGGTAACGATCCGGATTGGCTTTCAGAAACTCGTCTCCCAGCAAAAATGCGTCGTCTGCGGGCAAACCGCGTGGGAGACTGGCCCCCCCCAGTACCAACGGAATGGAATCCCACATCCGCGTCAGTGGTGGGTTCAGGTTGTCGACGTCGAAGCGCCCCTCATTCCAAGCGGCCAGTCCCGCCGGCAGGTGCCAGTATTCGTCGTGGGTGGCACTCCAGCGGCGGGCGCAGTCCCATCCGAGGAGAACATGAAAGACGGCCATCGCGGCGACCGCAAAACGCCACAGCAACTTCTGGCGATTGTCCGGTGGCAGCGGCGATTGCAACTCGGAGTCGGGCATCGGATGGGATCGGAGACTAGTTGGACGGGCTGGCGACAACCGGCTGCGGCCAAGCCCGCGCCAATTCGTCGTCAATTCGTTTGTCGTGCGCGATCTGTCGTGCCGCCGGTGGCGAACAGACATACCGATGCTTGCCGCTCCGCAGTGGAGAAAAAGCGTCCCCCGTCCGCCAGCCGATCCGCAAATCACGCCCCAAGTAATTCGTGACAACCCTTTCGGCGGCATCGCGTTTACTCTGATCGCGCGTGAGCGCGTGAATCTCTAACTCCATCGGACTGGATTGATGCAGATGGAACCACCGCAAATTGACGACCGTCATCAACGCATCGACAAGTGGCCGACTCGGCAGCAGTTGACTTTTCGCGGAGAGCAGGAGGTCGCTCGTTCGTCCTTCGACCTTGGGAAAACGAGGCAGGCGGTCCCCATCCAAAGGAAACTCGGGATGTTCGGGCTGCCGCGCGACATCCCCCGTGGCGTAGCGAATGAAAGGCATCAGCGTCGCGGTCAAATTGGTCACCACAACCTCCCCCAGTTCTCCAGGGGCGACGGGCCGTCCGTCTCGCAGAATCTCCACCAGAATATGCTCGGCGTTCAACCGCAAGACATGGTGTTCGTCTTCGTTTGCGATCGCCCCAGTTTCCTGAGAGCCGTACTCTTCGTAAACGGGGACACCAAACTCCTCCTGGAATTGCCGGCGCTGTGCCTCGTGCAGAACTTCACCGGAACAGTACACCACACAATTCGTGTGGAATGGCAATCCGGGACGCGTCCGGTTCCAATAGTCCAGCAAACGAGCGACCCAGCTTGGGTAACTGAAAATGAGACACCGCCGACAACGAAAGAGTACTTGCAGCGCTTTTTCGAAATGTGCGGGGTCGAATGGTCGCAGATCGAATTCGCGATCGTCAACCAGCCAGTCGCGCCAGACACGCAGTGACGCCTTCGCGCGATCGGTGAATGTGTCCTCGGGAAAATCCGGCCACAAATGAACGACCGGATCGCCAACCTGGAATCCGATCCGAGCGAGTGCCCGCTGCCGCATTACGCGATTCCACGTCTGGCGTTCACGGCCGCAGTAGAACAACAGGTTGTCGTCCGTCGTGCCACTCGACGTGTGCTTGATCACTTTGACGGGAGGATTCCTCCACCGCATTTCTTCCAGCGATTCCCGGATTTCCGATCGTTTGAGAATCGGAATTCCCGAGAGCGCGGCACGAGAATCGGTGATTTCGTCTCCATCCGGCGCACCGCGAAGCCGGGAGTTCCACCAGGGAATATTCTCCCGACAATGCCGAAACAGCGACTTCAATCGCTCCCGCTGGAGTTCGGCCAATCGCTCCGGCGTCAGAACGGTCCCCTGCAACTCTTCCAATAACGGAAACGTGCGACGCCCCAGCAGTTTTTCATGCAGGGGCAGAATCAGATTTCGCGAAAGCCAGGGAAACATTCAAGTCCGCATGTCACCACATCAAAAAGCCGCAGCGCTCAAGAAACCTGAGCGCGACGGCTTGGGGCACCCATCCGATCTCCACACGCCAATGTGGAGTGGAATTACTTTTCTTCAACTTCCAACTCGGTCTCTTCTCCAGCGTCTTCCACTTCGTCAGCGGTAGCGCTCGCGTCATCGGATGTCGCGGCCGGTTCGTCGTCCGAATCCTCGTCCCCCGGCTTGGCGGGCATCTCCTCGCCGTCAGCGTCCGTGGCCAGCGGTTGGGCCTCTTCCTCTTCGATCTCTTCCTCCTTGGCGGGAGCGTCTGCGTCGTCTGTCTCCGAAACTTCGGTCGACTCAATCGCTGCCTTTGGCGGTGCAGGATCCTCAGCCTTTGCCGCCGCTTCGGTTTCCGCCGCCTCCTCAGCGGCAGTCGCCTCCGGCTTCTCGTTCTCCTCGGTTGGCGTCTCCTCCGGTTCCGGAGCGGGGGCCGGAGTCTCCACGTCAGGGGTTGGGGCCGGAGGGGCGACTTTCGCTGGCTCGCTGGGTGCTGGCGCTGGCTTGGTCGGTGTCGGTTCAGGTGCTGGAAGCGCTTCGGCTGGTGCTGGTGGAGCGTCCTCAACTACCGCCGTCGGTGAAGCAGGAATCGCCGGTACCAGCGCGACGCCGCTCAACACGGCGGGAGCCTGACAGGTCTGGCAGTTGTTTCGCGCGCGAACCGCCGCACGCCGGGGCGTTTCCACACGAACCGTTCGCTGACGAACGCATTGACGCGGACGCGCATTCGCTTCACCGACAATCGCGGTCGCGACAATCAGCCCAGCAGCCAACACAGAAAATCGAAACATGGGAATCTTCCTGCGAAAATCATCCTGCGGGGCCGGCTCGACCGTGAGCTCGGACAGACACCTGAATACCCTCAGGAATGAACAAACGCGTATCATCGTTGACCGCGAAATCCGTTGCAAGACACGCGTTGCCGATTCTTGATTTTTTCATTCCCCGGGAATCGTTCGGCGATCACACAAAGAACTTCGCGTAGTTCTTTTTGACCGCTTCGATCCCCGCGTTGATGATCCGCACGTCGGCTCCCACTGAGAGCATTTTGCACCCCTTCTCAACGCACATCGCGGCGTAGTCTGGATTCACCGGAACCACCCCCCACGGCTTCTTGTGGTTGGCGCATGCCGCCGAGATCTGGTCCATCGCTTCGATGCACTTGGGATTCATGAAGTCGCCGGTCACCCCCAGGCTCTGACTCATATCCGCTGGGCCGAGAAACACCAGATCCACACCGTCAATCGCCGCGATCTGGTCGACTTCCGCCAGCGCCTCCGTCGTTTCGATCTGAATCGCGACGAATGTCTCGCGATTCGCCTGCTCCGCGAATTTCGCGAGGGGAACGGTCGCGAACCGGGCGTCGTAGCCCGCCGTGTTCAACCCGCGACATCCGCGGGGGAAAAACTTGGCCCAGCGAACGACCTGTTCCGCCTCGGCAGCCGAACGGACCTGCGCGGCCATGACCCCTCCCGCCCCTGCTTCCAGCACCCGCGTGATGGCGGCGTAATCGGTCGGGGCGAGCCGTACAAACGTGTCCATCCCCTGACTGCGACAGGCGAGCGTTCCGATCTCCAGTCGCTCGGTCGAGTAGCTCATGTGTTCCAGGTCAAACCAGACCGCCTGAAACCCGCCATGCATTCCGATCATCTGCAACAGGTTGTGGTGAACGATCCGCCCGGCGGCGGCGACCATCAAAACCTCGCCCTGGGCCAACCTGTGCTTGATCGATTGCATCGTGGGATTCCTCTCGACGGGAAGTGGGGGATTGCGGTGTGCGGAATGGTTCGCAGCAGTGTCCTTTGGCGGGAACGGGATGTAAAGAGTGTCACGACCGGCCGGGTTGAATTCACTGATCCCACCCTGTCCCGCTCCGCTGATTTTTCCGTGCCATTCCCATAGGATAGTCTCCACAAGTCTCGGCCGATGCGGCCCATTCAGGGAATGCCATCTCCCCGAGCCACTTCGAAATCCCGGACAATTCACGGACACCCCATGTCTCCGCCTCCGTCACCCTCCCCGCCCGACGATATTCCCGCGGCGCTGCGAAATAGTCCGGATTACGAGGTCATCCGCCAATTAGGGTTTGGTGGAAATGGGGTCGTGTACCTGGTGAAAAACCGCGGGATGAAGAGTCGGCTGGAAGCGCTCAAGGTGGTGAAAAAGTCGCTGTTGGAGGAGCCGAAGGCGCTCAAGCGATTTCAAAGAGAAATCGACGCGGTGGCCCTTCTGAATCATCCCAATATCGTGATGGCGTACCATGCGCCGAAGTTTGACGGGTTGCTGGCCTTCGCGATGGAATATGTCGAGGGGACCGATCTGGAGAAACTAGTCCAGCGGCAAGGACCATTGCCGGTCGCCAATGCCTGTCACTACGTCTGTCAGGCGGCGGCCGGTTTGCAGCACGCGTCGGAAAGAAATGTCTTTCATCGTGATATCAAGCCGAGCAATCTGATGTTGACCCAAAAGCTCAACCAGCCAATGGTGAAGATCCTAGACTTTGGACTCGCCAAAGCGGCGAGCGAGTCGTACAGCGACCCGAATTTGACGGGAATCTCTACGTTGGGGACGCCGCATTACATGGCTCCCGAGCAAATCGTCGAATCTGCGGAGGTTGACAGTCGGGCCGACATCTACAGTCTGGGATGTACCCTGTACTTTCTGTTGACGGGGCACGAACCATTCGCGCATTTGAAAAAGACCATTGCGATCATCAAGGCCCACGCCGATCAGTTGCCTCCCCCCGTCCGACAATCGCGAAGCGAGGTTCCCGAGGAACTGGAACGGATCGTCACGCGAATGATGGCGAAGTCACCCGGCGATCGATTCCAGAGTTCCGGGGAGGTCGCGCGGGAACTGACGCCTTTTTTTGCCACGGGAATTCAGTCGCTTCCGGACGAGGGGCGGTCGTTCGGGGAGGCCGCTGCGTGGGATGCGGCGACATCGCTGGTGGACGTTCGCCATCAAAAGGAAATGGAATCAGTCGGTGATCTGCCTCAGGACGCCGCACCGGTGGTCGGTTCCCGGCCGGAGTTGTTCCGTGAGGGAACCAGCGCGGGGGACCGGTTGGTTGTGCCATGGAAGGGAGTTGAGTTCGCGTTCCGTTGGTGTCCACCCACTCCAAAAACGTTTCGGATGGGAAGTCCGTTGGATGAAGAGGGGCGATTTGCGAACGAGGGTCCTGTCGAGGTGACGCTGACGCAAGGCTTCTGGATGCTGGAAACGCCAGTGACGATGAGAATGTGGCGGCAGTTGACCGGAAAACTGGGACCCTACGAAGACCAATTTCCCGTTGTAGTAGTGAATTGGAAATCCGCCAAAGAGTTTTGCCAGAAACTCACAGACGAGTTGCGACAATCCCTGGCGATGTCGAGCGGCTGGATTCTGGATCTCCCGACCGAAACCCAATGGGAATACGCCTGCCGGGCCGGGTCAATGGCACGCTATTGCTTCGGCGACGATGAAACGCAACTCGGTGATTACGCTTGGTTCGCGGCGAATTCGAACTTCGAACTCCACCCGGTCGGATTGAAGAAACCAAACGCGTGGGGACTGTGCGACATGCATGGCTTGGTTTGGGAGTGGACGAACGATTGGTATGCCCAACAATTGCAGGGCGGCGTCGATCCGAATGGCACCGCAGCCGGCTCGTACCGCGTGTACCGCGGGGGCTGTGCCTGGAGCGGCGCGGCGTACTGCCGTTCGTCCCTCCGCGTCGGGTACGGCCCGTCCTGGTTCAACAGCCGCGACCTGGGCTTCCGCCTGCTCGCAGTTCCGGTCCGCTGAGCCAAGGAGAGGAGCCCAGCCTCGGGCGAGCGGAGCCAGGAGCGCAGGCTCAAATGCCGCAAAAAGCGGAGCGCCGGCATTTGTACCCGGAGCGCATTGAGGAGCGGTCGCCGCGCGGTGGACCGTGCGGCTTTCCACCCGAGTGTTGGCGACGGCCCCCTTCCGCCTTGGGGGCTGTCGGTTTTGTAACGACGCCGCTCTGCGGCGTTGCTCCGAGTGTGGTTCCCGCGAAGCGAAACCACACCCGCCCGTGGCAAACATGCGACCGGATGGCCGAATGCGAAAGTGCCACCTTCCTCACGGGGGGCACCGTCGCTGCGCGATGTCAGGGGCGTGGCGGCGGGCGGTTGGGTCCAACAAATCGACCGCGCCGTTGGGCGATAGCTGGGGGGGACTCTGTCCCCCCCAGACCCCCCCTGGGATTTTTGAGGCATGGGTCCAGTGTCCAATGGTGTTTGCGGTAACTCGCGACTCGAG
>CAMATH010000228.1 GCA_945860955.1 Planctomicrobium piriforme | reverse complement strand
GGAGCATCCGGTGATTCGTCCACTGACGGACTACTCGCTGGACACGTTGTTCGAGTTCCGTCGCGATCGCGCGACACAACCCCGTTCCCCTGGAGACGAGCCATGAATGCGAGACTGACCGAGATCCTGAAGCAACTGCGACTGTCGGGTCTGGCCCAGTCGCTTCCCGTGCGATTGCATGAAGCGACGTCGAATCGGTTGGAACACGCCGAGTTCCTGGAGCTGCTGTTGCAGGACGAGTTGCGGGTGCGCGAACACCGTGCGATGGAGCGAGCCACAAAAGCGGCGGGGTTCCGGGATCAGAAGACCCTGGAGGACTTCGACTGGGACTTCAATCGCAGCATCAAGAAGAAGCAGATCTTCGACTTGGCGACGGGCCGGTTCGTGCGCGAGCATCGGGACGCGTTGCTGGTCGGGCCGCCGGGCGTGGGGAAAAGTCACATCTCGCAAGCGATCGGGATGTGTCTGATCCGGGCCGGCTGGACGGTGATGTACCGGTCGATCTTCGATGCCGTCCGCGACCTGCTGCACGACGAAGCGTACGAGGGACACGACAAGATCCTGGCACGGTACCTGAAGCCGGACCTGTTGATCCTGGACGATATGGGGATGAAACAGTTGCCGAAGCGCTCGGGAGAATGGCTGCTGGAGATCATCTTGCGACGGCACGAGGTCCGCAGCACGCTGATGACGAGTAATCGGCCGCTCGAAGACTGGGGGAAGCTCGTCGGCGATGTTCCCTCGGCCACGGCGATCCTGGACCGCTTGTTGCAGCACTCCGAGGTGATCCAGATGACCGGCAAGAGCTATCGGCTGCGAGGGCCCCAGCGAGATCAGCCGGAACCGGGGCAAAACGACAAGAAAACTCAAGCCGACCGCCCTGAAGAGACGAACTGAAAACCGGCCAGAGGCGCCCACCGGCAGATGAGGCGTCTCGCCGACCGTCCGGAACCCAATTCCCGCCACCTTTCACCCCATCCTCCCTGGCCGGTTTTGGGGCGCCCATGAGTGGCCGGTTTTGAGGCGCCCAGTGACAGTGAAACTCGACGTTGCCGTCATGGCGGTCCGCCAGACGTTGCAGCGTCGCCTGGAACTGGTCGTATCCGGCGCGCGATTCACGGAACGTGAACCCACGTGCGGCCGACTGTCGGTCTTCCCCCAAGAAACTCGCGTGATGGCCGTAGCGGGCCGTGTCGATTCCGACTCCAATATGTGTTTTGACAGCCTCGGTGGGGGACATCATGACTCCTCAGCAAAAACGTGAACTAAGGCCCAGTACGAACGGCGGTCGTGAGACGCCTCCGAGAATCTGCGACATAGGGAATCCTCGTGATGAGCGGTCGTCGGCGACCAACAGTTGCCGCGCCACAAGATGTAACAATTCCTCGGGCCGCAGAGCGGAGGGATCAATCTACCGGTAGAGGTCAGCGCCTCAGGGATCAAATAGATCTCCTCACGACTCGAAAACGTCTTCCAGTTTGACAAACTGGCAGAGGCACAGACCAGATTGCTTAGGGGCTGTGCCTCGGTTTTTGATCATACGAGGGGTCAAATCGATTAGCCCCGGGTCGTTGCCGCGTCAACGGCAACGACCCGGGGTTTGGTAACAACGCGCGAATCGACCACGGCAGGGGTCGTAGACGATGTGGATGTGCGGCGGGATGTTGGCATTTGAGCGAAGTATGTTTGGGAGGTCGCGCGACGGCAAATGTGACCCCTGCCGGGGTCAGGCACCTTGGCGGGCCGAAACCCCGGGTCACGATCGCTGCGCGATCGTGACCCGGGGCTAATCGATTTGACCCCTGCCGGGGTCGCGTTCTGCGACGTGTGGCGTCGAGGAACTGGTTCTCGCGAAACGCTTGGGGAGAATCGCGTGGAATGAACTCCAATCTACGAACACTACCTCGATTTCACCCGCGTGGTGGATACAATCGTTGCCGTCAAAGCCACGATGCCCCGGTTGACCGACCAATAGACTCTTTGGTCCCCCCTCCCGTCACTCCCGCCAGGACCGCCAACATGCCGTCGATTTCCCCCGAGTTGCTCGCCCGCCTCAAGTCGCTTGTCTCCCGGGACCGGCTGGTCCGGGATACCGTGGATTTGTGCTCTGTCTACAGTCGCACGGGTGAAGCCGGCCCGGCGCTCGATCGGCTCGCCGAGATTCTGACCCGCGACGGATTTGAGGTCGAACGTCCGGCCGCCGGTCATCCACAGGCACCTGCGGTCGCGGTGCGACTGAAGAGCGGGAAGCCCGGGCCAACTCTACAGTTCAACGGGCATCTCGATACCGTGCATCTGCCGTTTGTTCCTCCGCAGGTTTCCGGGGACCGCATCACCGGGACCGGAAGTTGCGATATGAAGGGGGGGACGGCAGCGGCGGTCGAAGCCCTACGAGTCTTGCGCGACTGCGGGGAATTCACCAAAGGCTCCATCCTTTTCACCGGGCATGACCTGCACGAGGCCCCCTGGGGGGACGGTCGCCAGCTCGAGCAACTGATTCGCCTGGGCTACTGCGGCGACGCGGTCTTGATTCCCGAATACCTCAATGGCTGCATCCCGGTCGTTGGTCGGGGACTGGCGACCTGGAGGGCCACCATTCGACGCTCGGGGCCGCCGGTGCATGAAGTGATGCGTCCCAAAGATCAGCCGAGCGTGATCGACGCGGGAGCCGAACTGATCGCGCGGCTGCGACAGTACGCCACGTTTCTGGCTGGAAAGAACGATCCGGTCGCGGGGAGCGAAACCGTATTCGTCGGCCAGGTTCACTCGGGGGAGATCTTCAACCAGTATCCTCAGGAACTGTGGATGGAAGGAACCCGCCGCTGGCTTCCCAGCGAGAGTCGACACATCGTCGAACAGGAGTTTCGCGGCTTGGTGAAACAGGTCGCAGACCGGACGAAGACCGAGATCGTAATCGACTGGTTTCCGGTGCGCGACGGCTTTCAATTGGAACCCGACCACGCGTTCGTGCGGGCGTTTCAGGACAATTACACGGCAACCACAGGCAAGTCACTGGAGTTCGGCGCGAAACCGTTCTGCGACGATTGCAACACGTTCTGGTCACTCGCCGACATTCCGGGAATCACGCACGGTCCGAACGCCGGCGGTGCGCACACCTTGGAGGAATGGGTCTCGATCGACGATCTCTGCCGCGTCGCCCACCTGTACGCGGCGACTGCGATTGGGTATTGCGTCGCGTGAGATGGAACGCTTTTCACGGGCGCAAGACCTTGCCATGATACGGATTCACGCCGGCACATCGCCGGGCGACGCGATGCACGGAACACAACAACATGGCGGATGATCTTTTTTCGGTGGCGGGACAAGTCGTTTTGGTTTCGGGAGGCAGCCGGGGGATCGGTCGGGCGATCGCCCGCGGATTCGCGGAACGAAACGCGAAAGTCGTCATCACCGGTCGCGAAGCGGAAACGCTCGCGGCGACAGCGGCGGAAATCGCCGGCCCGTCGGGAACGGTCGACACGGTGGTGTGTGACGTCGCCCAGACCGAGGACATCAATCGTCTGGTCGCGACGGTTATTGAGCGTCATGGACAGATCGATACGCTGGTCAATGTCGCGGGGGTGAATCAACGGAAGCGCTGCGAAACGTATTCCCCGGAAGAATACGACCGCATTGTGAACATCAATCTGCGCGGTCTGTTCTTCCTTTCGCAAGCCGTTGGCAAGGTGATGATTCCCCGCAAACAGGGAACAATCATCAACATCGATTCGCTGAACACCAACTCGCCCTTGAAGGGGGTGCTTCCCTACGCTATCAGCAAGGCGGGTGTGAGCATGATGACCCGTGGGATGGCATCGGAATGGGGGCCGCACGGCATTCGGGTGAACGCCCTCGCCCCTGGTTTCATTCTCACCGACATGACCAACAAGCTCTGGTCGATTCCGAAAATGCAGGAGTGGGGCTTCACCAACACGCCACTGCGACGGCTGGGTCAGGTCGACGACATGATCGGCACGACGATTTACCTGGCCTCGAAGGCGTCCGCATTCATGACCGGCCAGGTGCTGTACGTCGACGGAGGCATGTCCGCCGGAACGCAGTGGCCGATTGATCTCGAATAGCATTCGGCTGCGAAGGGGGGGAAATCTGTCCCCCCAACACGAGTCCGGTCGAAACTCTTGTGGAAGTTGCCCGGGAAGCCGCTATACTGATCGCATCAGCCGTCGCTGACGCGTTGGCGGCCCGAGTTGGGAACCGCCCGTGATCGATCCCGCGACGGACGCCCCGTTTCCCGCAACCCGAAGTGCTGTTCCCATGCATCGTCGAGAACTGCTGCATGTTGGAGGTTTGAGTCTCCTGGGACTGACCGCTGGTGGACTCGAAAGTCTGCGGGCGGAATCCCAGTCGAGCGAGCGCCCGCGGGCGAAGTCGTGCGTTTTTCTGTTCCTGTTTGGCGGGCCGTCGCAGATCGACCTGTGGGATATGAAACCGAAAGCACCGGTGGAGGTGCGAGGCGAGTTTCAATCGATCGCCACGTCGGTTCCGGGGATTCAGGTGTGCGAACACCTCCCCCGCTTCGCGGCACAAATGGACAAGATGTGCCTGTTGCGGTCGATGACGCACCGGATGAACGTGCATGGTCCCGCATGCAGCGAAGTGTTCAGCGGCCGCGACTACCAGGGTCCGCCGGTCACAGATCAGGCGACCCCGGAGGACTGGCCGTCATTGAGCGCGATGACGATGCGCTACGCCAAGTCACCGTTGGGATTGCCCGCATCGGTCGTCCTTCCCTGGTACCTGCAGTTCCCCGGACAGTCGAAACGGATCGCGGGACAAACCGGCGGCCGAATGGGAGAACGCCATAATCCATTGCTGGTTCAGGGTGGACTGGATGAGTCGTCGTTTGAGTCTTCGGGTCTGAGATTTCAGGCGGACGCGCCCTGGAACCGCTTGAACAGCCGGCGGGGACTGCTCGAGCGAATCGAACAGGTGGGTGGCCCCGAGTCGGTGCGGGCGATCGACGAATTCCGCATGAGTTCGCAGTCGGTTTATACACTGCTCGAAAATCAAACTGCCGACCGCCTGGATCTTTCGCAAGAACCCGACTCCGTTCGGGAAAAATACGGGTCCACCGTCGTGGGGAAGAGTTTGCTCGCCGCGCGCCGACTGGTGGAATCGGGAGTGCCGCTGATCACCGTCAACTGGGAAGACGAAACGAAAATCGACGGCGTCAACACCTGCTGGGACACCCACCAAAACAACTTCTCGAAACTCAAGACGCTGCTCTGCCCAATCTTCGACCACGCGTTCCCCGCGTTTATTGAAGATCTGCATGACCGGGGTCTGCTGGAGACCACATTGGTCGTCGCCCTGGGTGAGTTTGGACGAACCCCCAAACTGGGGCAATTCACACAGAGCAGCAACACCCAGTCGACCGGACGCGATCATTGGCCGCATGCGTTCACGGCGATTGTCGCCGGCGGCGGCGTGCGTGGCGGTCAGGCTTATGGTGCCACCAGCGCGAACGCGGGGTTCGTTGTCGACCGACCGGTCTCACCCGCCGACCTGTCCGCGACGATTCTCAATCACCTGGGGGTCGACCAGACGCTGGAGTACGACGACGAATTCCAACGTCTGAAACGGCGGTTGAGTGAGGGGCGTGTGGTGGCCGACTGGACCTGAATCGCCACCAACTGAGATTGACGGCACGGGTCTTTTTGGACACAATTAAGACATTCTGTCTTAATTGTCCCTGCGGACACAGTTTCCGCACTCATCGGAGCGATTCCGTGCCACACCATTCAACTCCCCCGTCGCTGCTTCGTCTGGTACTCGCCGCTGTTTGCGCGGTCCTCATCCTGCCGGGGTTCTCCCACGCCGACCCACTGCCCCGCCGGATCATGTTGGGAACGCAGATTCAAAATGCCTCCGACGAGACGCGCAATCGCCTGGGCATCGCCGCCGCCGGCGGGGTCGAAGTGCTCATGGTTGTTCCCGATTCCAATGCGGCCGCCGCCAAAATTCGCAAAGGGGATGTGATTCTGGCCGTGGGGGGAAAAGAGTTCGTCAACGTCGCCGGTTTTCTCGAAGTCGTCGGCACGCTGCGGGGTGGAACGGACGTTGAGATCCGCCTCAATCGCGAAGGAAAAGAGCGGACGTTGACGGCCACTCTGAATTCTCTTCCGCTGGAAACTTCTGATGAATTCGATACCGAATACGCATTTGTCGAATCGCCAGCGGGGCGTTTGCGGACCGTGCTGACCGTGCCGCGCAACGCGACCAACTCCCGCGCGATCCTGCTGCTTTCGGGGCTGGGGAACGCCACAGTAGAACATCCAGTCGCCGACCCGATCGGCTTCCGCGCCATCGCCACGGCGCTGAC
Organism: Planctomicrobium piriforme; assembly: GCA_945860955.1. Lineage (GTDB taxonomy): Bacteria > Planctomycetota > Planctomycetia > Planctomycetales > Planctomycetaceae > UBA10511. The sequence goes on along the minus strand of CAMATH010000228.1, from coordinate 836 downwards.
CCGGCAGGGGTTCGCCGTCCTGCGGGTCGACAAACCAGGTTGCGGTGACAGCGAAGGCGGACCGGCACGTGACGCCTCGTTTGACGCAATTGTCGAAGGATACGCCGCCGGCGTGCGGCTGTTGAAATCTGACAAACGGATCGACGCCACCCAGATCTACCTGTTCGGTGTCAGCATCGGCGGACTGCAAGCCCCTCTGGTCGCTCAAAAAGAACCTGTCGCGGGGATCGCCCTGTTTGGGACGGCGGGGACGAACTGGCCCGAATACCTGCAGGAGAACAGTCGACGGCAGTTGGCGCTCTCGGGAATCGGGCCCGGGCAGATCGAACAGGAAGTTTCGCAGATCTCCGCCGGCTGGAAGGCCCTGGTTGACGAGAAGCTGACTCCCGACGAGATCGCCGACCGACACCCGGAACTGGGTGAATGGGTCGAACAGAACTGGGCGGAGGGACGCTATTTCTCGGGGATCACATACAAGTTCTTCTGGGAACTCTGCCGAGCGGACATACTGGCGGCGTGGAAGGAATTTAACGGACCCGTCCTGGCGCTCTGGGGCGAGTCGGACTTCGTCACATCCGCCGCCGACCACGAAAAGCTTGCGGCGAGCGCCAACCAGAAACAAACCGGCCGCGGGACATTTCGCAAGATCCGCGGTGTCGATCACAATTTGCAGGCCGCGCCGACGATTGAAGACGCGATTCGCAATACCCAACAGCCGGGAGTGTCCGCCGCGCTGTCAGTGACCAACGAGGTGATTGAGTGGCTGAACGGGCTTCCGTGAACACTGCGGCTAGGTCGCCGCCACGCGTTCGCGCCAGACCGCGAGCTGTTGCTCC
>CAMATH010000227.1 GCA_945860955.1 Planctomicrobium piriforme | reverse complement strand
ACCGCTTCCTGACGGGCGCGGCTCGGATTCCGTTGGGCTCGGATTCGCTGTTGTTTTTTCGCGGTGCGGAATCGGGGCACTACGGCCGCGCTATCACATCACTCCGACAGGTCATCGGCTTCAGGCGGTGATTCCGACTCCGGCTCAGGAGTACTGCGTTCCCCCTGCCAGACGACTCGCGGCACTTCCTTGTAGCTCTCTCCCGATGGGATGCACATCAAGATGCTGGCGGGAATTTCCTCGCAGCGGTCTTGGATGGCCAACACGAGGCGGGTGGCTTCTTCTTCGTCGCGCGCCAGTACGCCCCACAGGATTTTGTACTCGGTCCAGGACTCCTGGCCGGGAAGGCAGCGAAACGAGACCTTCCAGTCACTAGCGACGGGCTGATTCGCGAGAACCCGGAAGAAATCCACTTCTTCGACTACTTCGCCGCGCGGTCCGATACCCTCCACGTAATCGTCGGGGGCGAGGCCGGTCTGGAGCAGCCGGGTCTCCAGTTCCAGTCGTAAGGAATCGTCGACTGGCAGGCAGCCAGCGGCCCGCCACAATCGGCGGTACAGACTGAAGAAGCCCGAGTGCGTCAGGTAGGTCGCATCCGCCGGGCGGCAGCGGAGGATGGCCCGCAACTGCGATCGGAATTCCACCACGTCCTGTTTTGCGGCCAATGCGCACGCCTCGAGAATCTCGACGTGCAGTCGCTGCTCGGGACTCCGTCGGAGTTCCTCTTCGACCGCCGCGATTGCGTCATCCGGCTGGTTCTGTTCGAGCAGCGCGACCGCGCGGTAGTAATGGACCCAGGGTTCGCCCGGCGACTGGGCTTCGAATCGGTCGAGATATGTGAGAAGCGCCGCGTATTGCTCGTGCCGAAACGCCAGCAGCGCCGCCTGCCAGGCGACCTGCGAGTCATCGCAACCTTCGCGCAGCGCCAAGTCGAGTACCGCCAGCGCGTCCCGTCCACGGTCACCGTTTTCGTACAACTCCGCGAGCTGCGTCGCAACGATACCGTTCGTGCGATCCAGGCGAAACGCGCGGGAATAGCATCGCTCGGCGTCGTCGAGCCGCTCGCGAAAGAAGTAGTACGCTCCCGCTCTCGCGAAATTCCGCGGCAACGTGGGATCGAGATCCAGCGACTGCTGAAAGAATCCCGCGATGCGCTGATCATCGCACAAGGTCTTAAGTTCATCGTCCAGTTCGGTGACGCGAAAGGCCAGTGTCGCCAGGGCGTTGAGAACCCGCGCGTCGGTCAGGTGACGCGACGAGATCGATTCCGCCCAGTTCCAGATGTCCCGGGCGGGAATCTCGACTTCCAGCAGGAACTGCATCAGATGCATAGCCCAGCCCGCGTCATAAGGGGCCGTGATCTGGTCGGGGGTCAACGCCAGGAGTTCGAGCGCGATTTCCCTCTCTTTGGCGGTATCGTCCCGCGCGTCGGGCATTCGCTTTGCCAGCCCCTCCAGCCACTGGGTGAGCGGCGTCACCGGTTTGTCATCCACGGGTTCCGTCGCCATTGAATCCGCCGGCTCCGAGCTGATCGAATCAACGGATGCGGGTTCCGAACCCTGCTGGTTCGCGAACGGTCCCGCATCAGGGGGTTCCGCGAACGGAAAGGGGGACGCCGCTTCCGCGGGGTCCATCAGCCGCGCGAGGCGGCGCAGGGTCAGCCAGTCTTGAGCGGCACGGGCTTTTTCATGGAGCTGATCGGCGAGCCGTTGTTGCGTTCTGGTGTCTCCCATAATCCGCTGCAGGGCGATCAACCGCAGACGGACCTCGAACCAGTCGTCGAGGCAGTGGGTCGCCAATAGTTTTTGATCCCAGACACGCAGCAATTTGAGCGCTTGCTGGTGGTCACCGCGAATGGTCGCACCCAGGGCGTCGTGCAGATCCCAGGCGAACTCCAGCGCGGGGGCCTCGCCGGGGTCGACGTCGCGCTCCGACGGGACAACCGGCGCGTGTACCGAATCGCCCGCGAGCAGTCGCACGGTGTCGAGCATCAACAACGATTCCCGCCGCGCGACTTCCGCGTTGTAGTAGATCGGTGCGCGTTCCAGCGCGCGCTCGGCCGCTTCGCCGGCGGCCGACATTCGGCCTTGCAGCAGCAAAACCTGCGTTTCGTCGCGGGTTCCCGACCAGCGGCGAAAGTTGACGTGGGAATCTTCGGGAATGCCCGCCACCTGACGAGCCGAGTGCAACGCCATGTCGAGATCATCCCCCGACATGTAGACGGAAGTCGCGTATTCGCGAAAGCAGGTCAGGCACTGCAACTTTCCGGTCCGGCGACAGACTTCCAGTCCCGCGTTGATGCAGGCCTGCATTCCGGGGGAGTTATAACCCTGCATGCGGGCGGTATGCACAGCGAGCTTGTCATACACGCACGGCAACATCCGATAGATCAATTCGGAATAGACCCCCTCGTCGAGATCTGGCTCAATCAGGCGGGCGCGGTCCTCATTCTCTAGAATCGCGACCATCTCCACAGTCGTTTCCCGACCCAGTTGCGGCTCCTGCAGATCCTCGGTCTTGTCGGCGATCTGCAGGGTCGCGCGGAGGTACGACTCCAACAACCCCCCGCGTCGCGCCACCCGAGCCGCCTCCTGGATCTTGCGGCACGAAGAGCGCATCTGGCAGCGGATGTCGCTGAGAGTGTCAAACTCGGCGTAGAGACGATCAAATTCCGCCTGAATTTCTTCGCGTTCGTCTGTCATCTGCTAGCCGTTCCGAGGAGTGTCCTCATCGAGACCGTCGTCTTCGTCGTCGTCAAACTCGCCCTCATCGCCATTCAGGTCGTCGAGGTCGCCGTCGGTGCCGAGTCCATCGAGATCATCAAAATCCATGTCGTCGAACTCCTCGCCGTCCATCTCGTCGTCATCGTTGGGGACGTAACGGACCCCTTGCCAGACGATTCGCGGAATCTCCCGGTAATGCTCGTTCGCGGGTTCGATGCCTTCGATTTCAGGTTCGAGAGGTGCACAACGCTTCTGCCAGTCCAGTGCGAGCCGGGCCGCTTCGGTCTCGTCCCGCGCCAACACTCCCCAGACCGCCGAGTATTCGGTCCACTCTTCCTGCCCGGGCAGACAACCCGGTGACGTGCGCCAGGTATCATCCAGCGGCTGATGGATCGTGCAGCGAAAAATGTCGACGTCGCGCTGGCGTCCCGTCGGGACAAGTTCCTCGAATAACTCGTCGGGGGCCAAACCCGATTGCAGCAGCAGAGTCGCCAGGGCGTCACGCGCGGCCGAATCGCCACCCAGAATCCTGGTCCACTTCCAAAGGCGGCTGTACAGCCCGATGAACCCCCGATAGGTGAGGTACGAAGCGTCGGCCAGACGCAGTTTCAACACACCCGTCAGTCGGGCCTCGGTGTCGGCGACATCGCCCATGCGTCCCGACACACACGTTTGCAGCACCTCGGTCGCGAGCGGCTGTTCCGCATTGCGGCGGGATTCCTCATTCAATGCCTCGCGCGCGTCGGTGATCTGGTCCAGCTCCAGCAGCGCGATCGCGCGGTAGTGCTGGGTCCACGGCTCGCCGGGACGCTGACGTTCGAACTGCTCGATGTACGTCTTCAGCGGTTCAAACTGATCGAGACTGAACGCCAGCATGGCGGCTTGCCACGTGATGTGCGGTTCATCACATCCTTCGCGGAGCGCCAGGTCTAGAACCGCCAGCGCGTCGCGCGGACGATCACTCTGTTCATACAGCTCGGCCAGTTGCGCCGCGACCGGCGCGCTGGTGCGGTCGAGCCGAAACGCCCGCGACAGACAACGTTCGGCTTCGTCGAAGTTGTCGGTTTCCAGATGAAACGCCCCGGCCCGGGCGAAGTTGCGGGGCAAGGTCGGGTCGAGATCCAGCGACCGGCGGAACAGCGCGTCCACCTGCTCGAGCGGGATCAAGTTGGGGGGCGTCGCTTCACGTCGGTGAAACGCCGCGGCCAGCGCCGCAAATGTGTTGAGAACCCGCGCATCCTGCGGAAACGGGTCGGACACTTTCTTCGCCCAGACCCAAACGACTTCGGGATCTCCAGACAGTTCCAGCAGGTATTGCATCAAATGCAATACCCAGCCGGCGTCGAACGGATGCGTGAGTTCCGGCGGAGCGAGTTGCAGCAGTTTTGCCGCGACTTGCCGCAAGACCTCTTCTTCGCCATTGCTTCCCGCCAATTCCTCGGCCAGTCCGCCAATCACAGCGGCCAGCGGCGAGTCGGGTTCGTCGGAATCTCCCGGCGTTTTCGGTCCGGTGGTCACGGCGGCGTCCGCGTCCGACACCGCTGCGGGAGCGGCCGAAGGGGGGGATTCCACGACGGACGTCGGAGCCGTCGCGGCCGACGTCACGGCGAATGGCCCCTCCAGGAGATCGCCGACTGTCGCGTAAGGATTCGCCTTGATCGTGGGATCAAGGAGACGCTCAAGCCGGTTCAGTGTCAACCAGTCGCACGCGGGGAGCGCTTTTTCGCGCAGCGGAGCCCCCAGGGAATGCAGTTTGCGTTCGTTGCCCCCCAAGCGGGCCAGAGCCGCCAACCGAAGACGGATCTCGAACCACTCATGAAGGCAATTCTGATTCTGAAGGCGGCGATCCCAGGGAGCGAGCAACCGCTCGGCCCCCTCCAAGTCGCCCGAACACGCGAGCGCCAGCGCATCGCGCATGTCCCACTTGAGGTCGAGATGGTCGTATTCCCCCCGAGGGATATCCCGCTTCGAGAGTGTCGACACGTCGGGTGGGCGTTTCCCGCCCAACAGTTCGATCACTTCTCGCTGGATTTCCGAATCGCGCGTCGCGTCGTTGGGATTATGGTAGTCGGGGGCGAGCGCCAGCGCGCGGTGGACCGCCTCCAGCGCGGGGCCGATCTGCCCCTTCATCAACAGCAGTTCCGCCTCGTCGTCGGCTCCGCTCCAGCGGCGGTAACTCCCCGGCGCGTCGGCTGGCTGGCCACTGACCAGCCGGGCCGAATGCAGTGCCATGTCGAGATCGTCCGCGGCCCGGTACACCTCGGTCGCGTACTCGCGAAAACAGGCGATGCATTGGAGTTTGCCCGTCCGCCGACAGATTTCCAGTCCCGAACTGATGCACGCCTGCATGCCCGGGGAGTTGTAACCCTGGCGATTCGCGGTATGCACTGCCAGATTGTCGTACGCGCAGGCGGACATCCAGCCCACGGTCATTGCGTAGTCCTCACGCGGCAGCTCGGGCTGAATGAGGCGGGCGCGGTCTTCGCTTTCAAGCAGTGCGACCAGTTCCACGGCGATTTCGCATCCCATATCGGGGTCGAGAACCGCCCGCGCTTTATTCATCATTTTGAACCGCGCGTTGAGATACGGAACGACAAGCTGCTCCTGTTTCGCGATGCGGGCGATTTCCGTCGCGACCCGCAGGGCTGACCGCATTTCGCACGACTCGTTGAACGCGTCGTGCTTTTCTTCGAGGAGATCGAGTTCCTCTTCACGATTTTCGGGTTCGTCCATCGTACGCTCTTTCTATTCAGGTGGTGCGTCCCCACAACGCCTCGGCGATCCAGTCGAGATCGTCGACCTGTTGCCGTTGCACGTCGCGAGGAAGGGATGCCCCGGCGGTCGACAGGGCGTTGTTCACCAGCAGCCGCAACACGCTGGCGAGTGGACTCACCGTCTTCTGCTCCAACGCCCGGGCCACCAGGCGATGGTTCGTGTTGAGCAGGACCTCATTCTGGCCTGCGGGGGCTTGCTCGAAATGGGTATCGATCAGGCGCTGGAACCCCTCGGGAATCGTCCCCTGAGTCCGCAGGTCATCAAACGTCTTCTGCAGTTCGTAGCGCTCGTTCAGAAACGCCATCACCGGTTGCCCGGTGGTCAGCCCGGCACAGACAATCTTCGCCCGTGTCGCCCGCAGAAACTCCTGCCAGGCGTCGGGGGCTGGGTGCAGATCGTGAGCTCCCAGAATCACCTCGGCGAAGCGCGGCGAACCCGGGCTGGCGGTTCGCAGGGCCGTGTCTCCCATGTCGGCCGACCAAGCCCCCAGCAGTGACTCTTCAAAACTGCGCAGAGCGTGAACACACGGAACCTCATGCCCCGCGAACAGAGTGTTCATCCACGCTTCCTGCCGCCGGTCGGTGTTGTACCACACCACGCGCTCGGCGTCGGACTCGAACAACGGGTCGGCGGGGCTCTGTCTCAGGATTTCGTCAAAGGTCAGCGCCCCCTTCGACGTGGGAAGTTTGTAATTCCGACGCAGCAGATCGCGCAAGCGAGGCTGATCGAGCGCCGCCCCGGCCAGCGTGTAACGGTGCCAGGCGACCAGCGCCTCGAACTTGGGCGGGTCGCTGCGCGCCAGATCTTCAATGTGCTGGAACAAAACGTCTTCAATCGACTGCCGAACCGACTGAAACCGCAGGTCACGCACGAGATCTTCGCGACTGGCGGTCGGCGCGCAGTCGTTCAATTCCAGAACGCCGCGGACGAACGAAGCCCAGCTCGGCAACAGCCCTTGAATCCGCCGGGAGATCACCATCCGACGGACAGTGACCGTCAGAACCGCCTCGCCGGCGAAACCGGGTACGCGCTGTGGCGTGATGTACAACGCCCCGGCGATGGAGACCGGTTTCTCTTGGCGCAGCGGAATCACATCGAGCGGCGTCTCACCAAAATACGACTCCAGCTCCATTTCGATCGATTCCCGATCGGGAGTCGGGTCGAACCACGCCGCCTGAATCACGTTGACCCGCTGCTTGCCCCCATTGAGGAAAATGGGGACAGTGAGGAAGTCGGCGAATTCCCGGATCGACTTCTCGAGCAGCTCGGGTTCCTGGGCCAGTATCTGGTGATCCGGTTTGAGATGCAGCGTGATGCTGCTGCCTGGCTCCTCCCGCGACCCCTGCGACAACGTGATATCGGTCCCCGCACCCGCCTCCCAGCGGACCGGCTCCGCACCGTCGTACCTTCGACTCTCGACGACTACTCTCTCCGCGAGCATGAACGCGCTGAACATGCCAATTCCAAACTGGCCGATCAGACCACCGGCGTCCCCTCCCGCGCTCCCCGCCAGCCCCTTTTTGATCAGCCCGGTGATGCCGATTCCCAGGGTGCTGAGATATTCCTCCGCCTCCGCCGCCGACAGGCCGATCCCGTCGTCGTGAAACGTCAGCGTGCGGGCTACGGCGTCTTGGACGATGTCAATCCGCCCCTGGTACTTCAGCTCCCGCTGCCGCCGGCGGGTGATCGCGTCATTCGCATTCTGGATCAATTCGCGAACGGGGGTATCGGGCCGGCTATAAAGCGACGACCCCATGATTTCAATAATGCCGGCGACATCCACCCGGAAGGGGATCTGCTTGGTCCACGCCGTCATGATTTGCCTTTTCTTCAATGGAGACGGGCGGCGGAACGGAAGAGAATCCTTCCGTT
>CAMATH010000226.1 GCA_945860955.1 Planctomicrobium piriforme | reverse complement strand
GGCGCCAAATCCAGACGAACATCCGACCGCCAATCCGAACTTGACCCCCATCCCAAAATCAATTCCGTCACCGAGCCGCGCCCGTCAGGAAGCGGTCAACGACTCCCGCTTCCCAAAAGGCGCAACTCCGACTCAACCGTCAGTTTTCGATCGCCCGCAGGAACCGTCGCGCCACAAAACGGCCCGTTGTCCCGAAACCGGCGTCAACTCAGAGCGAACGTCGCGCGAATTGAATACGAGCCCGGCGCGACCGGCGGTCAACCGATCTCCTCCGCCGCAGACAACGGAAGCCGAACTGCGGCAGTCGCCCGAATGGAAGCGCGCCTCTCGCCAGGAGCGAAAGCGGCTGTTACAGGCCGCCCGGGCGTCTCCCGAAGCGGAGGCGGTCCTAGGCCGAGAGACCGGGATTCGTTAACTGTCGTTTGGGGCCATCCAGCGCGCAGAATACGCAAGGGGGCAGTTTCGAAGTGGGATTCGCTGCGTTTCTTGGTTGATTCGCGTTTCATGGCGCAAGGCGGGCGTGGCATTCCGGGAAAAAGACGAACCCGACGGAAGACAGGCTTCCGTCGGGTTCGATTCACAATGAATGGGCCGCGCAAGCGACCCTTGGGGTTCGAAGCCAAGTCCAAGTCCAAACGGTCGGGCTCGGCACGGTGAGGTCAGGTTCAGGCGGCGCACAACTCCAGTCGCCACTTGAGCTGAACCTTCAGGAAACGTGCCCCGCGGGCGTCATAGCAGTACACGAGGTTCCGGTCCGCAACCCAGATCGCCTCGAGTCGCACACTACGTGGTCCACGGAGGCAGAATTGCAGGCCACAGGCCGTGCCATTCCGCCATACCACCGTCTCCGTCAATCCAAACTGGTCCTGCAAAATGTTTTCGCGATCGCAAAGCGTCTTGTGCACCCAGGCACGCAACTGTTCGAGATCCCGAACGTCGTCCAGTCCATCTTCCGTTGTCGTCGGCATCGTGTCGTGATGTCAGTGCGGAGTGTCTGGGAAAACTCTGATGGCAGGTTCGCAACAGCCAACGATAAAGGTATCGGCCGCCGCTCACTTCCCATTGTGTTTCCACACCCCGCCCGCTTATCACCCGCACCGTCGACAAACCCACCGCAGGCGACACGACCCTTCCGAACGTCAGTTTGGGCCTTCCCAGGCGGAAAACTCTACTTTTTCGGATCGAGGTTCGCCAACAGATCGTCCGCCGTCACCGCTGAGACGACCCCTTCTTTGGGTACGTCGGCATGAGCCACCCACAGCAGCGAATTCAACACCAGCTTGCGGAAGTTGTCGTCCTTCCAGTTGCGATGGAAGTGTCCGCCGGTGAAACCGAAACCGCGACCGCCCCCTTCGCGTTCCACCGCCCAGGCGACATGTTGCGGCTTGCCCTTTTCCGCCCGCACCGCCGGGTTGCCACTGTGGGGACCATCCGGCCGTTCCAGCGTGCTGGCGGGAGGAACCGCCGTCAGAATCGGTGTCACACGTTCCATCCCTTCGCGAAACCGCATGTGGTAGTACCACTCATCGTTGATTTCGAATGGCTTCACGCCCCGCGTGATCGGGTGGGCCGGCAGCTTGTCAAAATTCGCCGTCCAGTGCGGATTCACCGACCAGTGCGTTTCGAAATAGCCACCCAGCCAGTCCAGAAACTCCGCTCCGCCCCGTTCTTTCGGGACTTCCACCGCGTAGTGCAGGCAGGCGATTCCCACACCTTTTTTCGCCAGCTCGTCAACGACCTTCATTCGGTCCCCCTGAATGGCAGGGTGTCCGCCGCCACCGTCCGCGTAGAACATCACCGCGTCGGCGTTGTCGAACGCGCTGGGGTCTTTCGGCCATCCCCCCTTGTACAACTCCGCCTGCACGCCCGGCGTGCTGTCGAGGCACTTCTTCAGCAGCATCACTCCCGCGTTGAACTCATGGTCCCCCGGGCCGTGACTCTGCGTTCCCGCCAGCATCACGATTTTCTTCACACCGGCCAGCAAGGGCGTCCGGCGGATGCGAATGTTCTTGAACTGCACGACCATGGGAGGACCAGCGTGCAGTTGCAGCGCCAGAATTCCCGACATCGCCCGCCGTTTCACATCGTCATCTGTGACTTGCGCGGTCACCCGGCCATTGATGATGTGCGTGAGCTGATTTCCCTCGGCCAGAATCGTGTACTCGTTCCAATCTTCCTTCTTGATCGCCGCCTGGATGTCTTTGGTGTCTCCCAGCGACGCGACCACTTCGGGCTTGCCGCCATTAGGAATGCGGGTCTTCTTGCCCCGCTCGGCGAGAATGCCGCGTCCACGTTCTTCGTACAGAATCCCCGAGTAGGTTTCTCCCGCCTCGAAGTCAGCCTGGTAGCCGCCGACGACCCAGTTCCCGGAATCCTTGCTGCGGTACTGAATCCCCGAATTCCCGCCCACGATCTTGAACTGCAGCCGCAGTTCGAAATCGTCCACATTTCCGTCACGCCAGATGAGGAACGTATTTCCCTCGGTCGGGACTTCCTTGGTGGTCGTGCCGGTGATCGCGCCATCTTTCACCGACCAGAACTTGGGATTGCCATCCCATCCTGCCAGGTCTTTGCCATTGAACAGGCTCTTAAAGCCCGGCTCGACGTCCTGAGCGGTCGCCTGAGAAAGCGGAGCAGCCAGCAGCGCGGCCAACAACAGGCCCGCCGCCAGCCGAAAGCGGTTTACAACCAGAGATCGCATGGTGTTCCTCGCGTGTCGTAGTTTCCAGTCAGCGCGGTGCCGACCCGCTTCTCCTGTCTTTTCGGTGCGAATCCAGTGATTCGACAGGCAGTGACGGGGCGTCCGCTTCGTCGCGAAGTGTATCTCCCCCGGATTGAGAATTCACCCGTCAGCGATTAGTCTGACCGCTATGGCGAAAGGGTCGGCCAACCGCCCGTGCGGTGGCACCGGGACTCTCCCCGGTCCCGCGAGACTCCGCCGCGACCTGAAGCGATTCCTCAACCTGGAGTTTGCCGCATGCGAACACTGCTCTTCGCTCTGACGCTCTCGTTGTCTCCCCTCCTCGCGCTCGCCGACGATCTCCCCCGTCCCACGGGAGACACGATCATCCCGGTGAACGCGAAGCTCGAAAAGGTTTTCACCCGCAGCGCGCCCATCTCGGGGGGACTCACCGAAGGGCCGACAGTCGCCCCCGACGGCAGCATTTACTTTTCAGACATCCCGGTCGGAACCGACAAGGGGCTGATCATGCGCCATGACCCGCGGACCGGCAAGACCGAGATATTCATTGATGACAGCCGCAAGTCGAACGGGCTGAAGTTTGGCAGCGACGGACACTTGTACGCGTGCGAAGGGGCCGATCATGGTGGCCGCTCGGTTGTTCGCTGGAATGTGAAAACGAAAGAGAGAACCGTTCTCGCCGACAAATTCATGGGCAAGCGGTTCAACTCTCCCAACGACCTGTGCCTGGACCGGGAAGGACGGATCTATTTCAGCGATCCGAAGTACCTGGGAGACGAGACTCGCGAACTGGAATTTCGGGCGGTCTACCGTGTCGATCCCGATGGCAAGGTGACCGAAGTGACTCACGACATCGAAAAGCCGAACGGCCTGGCTCTGAGCCCCGACCAGCGGACGTTGTACGTGGCCGACCACAACAACGGCACCGATCGCATCGACCCCAATGACAAAACACCTCCGAAACGGGGGGCGATGAAGATCTACGCCTATCCGCTCGGTGCCGACGGACTGGTCTCGGGAGCGAAGAAGACCCTGCACGACTTTGGCGAGCAGGCAGGGTGCGACGGGATGACGGTTGACTCGAAAGGGAACATCTACCTGACCGCCCGCGGACTGAAACGCCCCGGCGTTATGGTACTCGATCCCTCCGGTCGCGAGATCGCCTTCATTCCCACCGGCCTGCCCAATCAGTCGGCGGAGAGCGCCAAGGGACTCCCGAGCAATGTCACGTTCGGCATCGCCGAAGAACGGCAGACGCTGTTCATCACCGTCGATACCAGCTTGTACCGGATTGGACTCAACATCCCGGGTTACAATCCGTGGGCGAAGTGAAGACCATTCCAAGTTCACAAGAAGCCGCAACATGACTGCGCCAGTTCGGGTGGCCTGCCCACATTGCCAAGCGGGCTTGAAACTTCGCTCCCGCGAATTCCTCCAACGCAAGATCACGTGTCCAGGGTGTCAACAAAGTTTTGTTCCCGAGCCGGAACGGGCGTTCGACATGCTGGACATCGTCGACGACGAACCGGAGGGACTCGAAAACGAGTCCCTTGCGCCTTCCGTCCCTGTATCCCAGACACCGCGTGCCGAACCCGCGAGTGGTCCCTCCGCGCAGGGATCGGTCGCGGCGCGACCCGCCGCCAGCCCCAATCTGTTGGGTGATGACGATTTTGTCCGCGAACCCGTCTCAGGCGGTGACCGTCCATCATCGGTTTCCCGTTCCGAACCCGGGTTCGATACGCTGGAAGTCATTGAGGACGAGCCGGACGAGTTCGACTACGAGGCAAAACCAGCACCGACGCCCTCGCGCGGCAATCGAAACATCGAGCCGGGTATTGATTCTCCACCGGCGAAGTCAACAGGGGCACGTCCCTCTGCGCGCGCCAAGTCGACTCCGGCGGAAGAGTCGGACGGGGATCGTGAGGAGCAACGGCAGCGTCCCTCCGCATCACGTTCCAAAGGACGGCCGAAATCGTCCGGGGTTCCGTGGCGGGGGATCGTTGTTGTCGCGGTCGTTCTGTCGGTCGCGCTGGGGCTGTTTCTGATTCCATGGCGTCAACTCGCGCCGAATCTCGGTGGATTTGGCGACACTCCCGAGGGACTGTCGCAGGAACTTCTGGCGGAATTGCAAAAGATGGAGGGGTCGCTGGCCGGTCTCCGTAACGGGCGGAATCGTGCGGAGGTCGTCGCTGAATTGAAGCAAGAAGACGATCGGTTGAATGCGATCTATCGTCGTTCGGTCCGGTTGTCCCCTCTGAGCGACGCCGACGCGCAATCGACGCTTGCAAAAATCGGTCCGACGATTTCCACGATTCAGAGCAGTCGGACGACGGTGGTGATTCAACTGAGCGCGGCGGGAATGACCGACCCTCAACTGAACACCATGGCGACGCAGGTCGAATTCAGCGCGATGGGGACTGTGCGCGGACTGACGAGTGGCTTACGCGACACCCCCGCGCCCCAAAACGAAGCCGAGCGGATTCAGGCGGAGTGGGTGGCGGCTCAGCGAGCCGCTGTGATCGCACTCAGCCGCGTCGAAAAACCAGCCGACCTGCGGACCGCCGCCAACGAGTTGATTTCACAGAAGCAGAAGCTTGAACAGCTCGCGGCGCGCGTGCGAACGCTGAATCCCACAGAAATGGCGAACTATGCCGGCGGCCTACAGCGCTTTAGTGGTCGTCTCTCGGCGCTCGGGATGGAGTTTTCGGCGCTGGAACAGGTCTTGACGATGCGGCATGGACAGGTGGCGGAGTTCCAGCGTGAGTTTGCCAACTTTCAATTCGCACGGCAGCAACTGGAACAGGCGCAAGGGGGAGGTCAGAACATTGCTCAAGTTCCACAGGTCGGCGGGTTTCCCGTCGGACCGCCGGGAATTCCGCCCAACGCGATTCCCGGAAACGTCCCTGTGCCACCGGGATTTGGCGGGCCGCCGGGATTCGGTGGGCCGCCCGGCATTAACCCCGGCGCGTTCCCCGATGGCTTTCCGCGCGGCTTTCCCGGCCAAGGCCCCGGTCCGTTCCCCGGGGGGCCGCCGGGGGTGGCGATGCCCGGGGGCTTCCCTAAAATCCCCTCCAACGTCGACGAATTCGCCCAAAATTTTACCCAGCAGCATGGCAAGGACAAAACCGTCATCCTGCTGATTCCCGGCAAAGTTCTCTCGGCCAATGAGCAACAGCGGATCACCGAGCAGATGCAGTCCACCTTTGGTGCGATTTCAGCGAGCAGCGCGTTTAGCGGAGGAGCCACCAATAGCACCATGTTCGCGTATGTCCTGGAGGGGGACATCCGTCAGATCGCCGGCAGAATCAAGTTCGCCAAAGTGACCGCGATTGATGCCGGGAACCGTCGAATCACAATCGACGTGCCGTGAACCATTGAACTGAGTAATCCGTTATCGTGTGGAGAGGAACTGAGTTGACAAGTCATTCTGAAAGGGTGTGAGTTATGTCTGCGGGAAATGACAATGCGGAAAACCCGATGGCCCGTCCCCCGCTGGGATTGCCCGTCGGGAGTGTGCGTGCCCTGGTGACGATATTGATTCTGGCCGTGGTGGTGGTGGAAACGATGCGGAACCACGAGCTTCCGGCACTTTTGAACGTCACCGTGTTGATCGCCGTCGCCCATTATTTCAACTCGCGACGGTATGTGCGGGTGTCCGCCGAGACGATTGAGCGACTCGAGCGGGACGGGCAGATTCCGGCGGAAAAGCACCCGCTTTACTTGCCCCGGTACATGATGCGGGTTCTGATTTTGGCAGCTTTCGGCGGAGTGGGGTACTATATGTACACAGTCCATGGAGTCCGGACGGTGTCGGATGTTCCCGAGATCATGATCGCAGGGGCGTCGTACCTGTTGGGAGCGACAACCCGGGTACTGTTCAGTCGGGACTCGAAACCGGGTCAGGCACCACGTCGCATTCGGCTGTGGAACGACCTCAACGCGATGGTGGTGATTCTGATTGTGGTTGGGATTTCGCTGGTGTACTTCCTGAACGAAAGCGAAGCTTTGCCGAAGGATGTGCGGAATTACATTCTGGCGATCGTGCTGTACTACTTCGGCTCGCGGTAGAGGTGGGAGGATCGCGGGTCGCGGTCGAAGAGGATCAAGATTTGACAACCACGAACGGCGGTGTATACTCCATCCCACGTGCGTTGTTGCCCCCATCGTCTAGAGGCCCAGGACTCCGGGTTCTCAGTCCGGCAACAGGGGTTCGAATCCCCTTGGGGGTATTTGTACGCATAGACTGACTAGTAACCCTTCGAATTCCGCTGGAATTCGAAGGGTTACGTCGTTTTTGTACGACGGTTTACGACCGGTTGCGGCGGGTTCCTGCACCGCATTCTGCACCGCCCCGGCAACTTCGCCGGCAGCACGGGCGAAATGATCGTCTGTCACTTGTAGATAGTGCTTCATCGCTACGGGCGTCGAGTTTCCTATCCATTCGCAGACGACGTGCATCGGGAACGATTCCGCCAGTTCCGTTTCACGGGTGCTACGCAGATTCTGAAATAGCTTCGGCCAGGGCTTCACACCTGCCCGATTGATGATCCGCTCCATTCTCGTACGGAAATTTTTCTCGACGCTGCGGCAGATTGTAAGAACAAATTCCGTCCCAGGCTCGGCTTCGTCAAACGCGGCCTCCAGGTGCGGACGCAATTCGGGGAAAATCGGCATGACCCGCGAGGCCTTTCCATCATGATGCTCGGTCTTTGGGCTTCGAACCGTGATTCGGTTCCTTTCCCAGTCG
>CAMATH010000225.1 GCA_945860955.1 Planctomicrobium piriforme | reverse complement strand
CGAAGCCATCCTGCAGGTCCGTGCCGCAGCACTTTGTGATGATCGTCGGCTTGCGGCTCACCTTGAGACTCGACCCGGATGCCCCTTCACACGTCGACCCAAACTATCCAATCTTCCAAACGCAAACTGCAAAAGCTGACGTGCACCCGAACAACCATTCAGAATTTCCGACTCCCCGTGGTCGCGACTTGCGACACCACCGACGAAACCTTCGAACTGCCTGCGGTCCCTTAAAGAATACCGGGCTGTTTGACGTCGATCCCCTTGAGCTGCATTTTGAGTTGCTCGACGTTGGGGGAGACTTCAAACGCCGTCGCCCGGCTGATGTACTCGTTCGTGACGAAGTAGTACAGACTGTCGTTGAACAACTGCATCCCTTCTTCCTTGCCGATGCGGATCGCGTCGAAGAGCTTTTCGTCCTTCTCTTCGTGAATCAGTTTTTTGATCGTCCCGTTCATGATCATGATTTCAATGATCGGAACGCGTTTCGGCGTGTCACGAATGGTGGGGAGCAGTTTCTGAGCGACCACCGCTTTCAGATTGAAGCCCATATTGCTGCGCAGCGCGGGGTGCATTTCCCGGGGGAACAAGTCGAGAATACGCCCGATGGTCGACGGAGCGCTGGAGGCGTGAATTGTCCCGAACACCAGGTGTCCCGTTTCGGCGGCGTGCATGGCGGTCTCGAACGTTTCCATGTCTCGCATTTCGCCCACGAGCATGATGTCGGGGTCTTGCCGCACGGCGTGCTTCATCGCGATCTTGAAGTCCTTGACGTCCACGCCGACTTCGCGCTGATTGATGAGCGCCTTGTTTTCGGTGTAGACGAACTCAATCGGGTCTTCAATGGTCAGAATGTGGACCCGCTCGCTCTGATTGATGTAGTTCAACATCGAGGCGATCGTGGTACTTTTCCCCGACCCGGTCACCCCCGCCAGCAGCACCATCCCCTGGTCGTAGTGACACAGGCTTTCCATCGAGGGAGGGAGGTACAACCCTTCGAAGTTCGGGATCGACCGTTCCACCTTTCTCGAAACCATCCCCACCCGCCCCATCTGGATGAAGAGGTTCACACGGAATCGCCACGGTTCTTTGACCCCCTGGTCGTTCTCCATTTCGACCACGTGGGCGAAGTCGGCACCCCCTTCGTCATGGAAGATCTGCGTGTTGCGCTCATCCATCATCGGATAGCACAGTCGGGTCATCTCCTCGTCGGTGAGGATCGGCATGTCGAGTTCGCGAATCACACCGCGAACGCGCAGCGAGGGGGGTTTGCCCACCTTCAGATGCAAGTCCGACCCGCCGAATTTGATCAACGCCCGAAACAGCTTGTTGACCTCGAGATCTTCCCTGACCTTGCGAACCCCGCCAATCCCTCCACCCGATGACGCTTTCGCTGGTGCATGTCCAGACATGAAACGACCTGACTTCCTCGAAAAACTGGCTGTGGTTTTCGCCCAGGAATCTGGACGACTGGCCGGCAGAGCGCCGTGGGACGCGGAATATCATAATCGTCTGGCGGCCAATTGGTAGCTGGCTGTGGAATCGCCCCGCTTGTTCTCCCGCCCCGCCGCCGGCACATTCGCCCCGATCGTCACGAACCGTCCGTCAAACTCACCCCGGTTGCATTTGACGCACTTCCCTCCACAGGCGACAATCAGCGCATCCCGATGCTAAACCTCCAAGCATCAGGATCTGAGACGTTGGCCACCAGCCTCCGCAGGACGGGTCTCTGACCCGTCCGGAGAGGCGACATACAAAACCGATCACAAGTTGCCATTTCGGACGGACGGGTCAGCGACCCGTCCTACTGAGCCGACGTCTGACTTTCGGCCCTGTGGAGTACAACATCACCCGCCCCGCTCGGTTCCTGACTCGCCCGGACCCGAATTTGATTCCCTCCCCTCCCTGAAACCAGAGGTTCCCATGCTGCACGACTTTTCCCGCCGCACCTTCCTGCGTGGACTGGGTGTTTCGATGGCGCTCCCGTGGATGGAATCGCTGCGTGTCTGGGGAGACGAGACCGTGCCCGCCTCCGCGGTCGCCGGGACCGCAGGGAGTCAGGCCCCGGTCCGCCTGGGGGTCTTCTTTTCGGGGAACGGGTTCCACAGTCGCGAGTGGTGGGCGAAGGGCTCGGGCAAAGACATGCAGTTGGGCCAGGTCCTCGCCTCGCTGACCGATTTCCGTGAACGGACCCTCTTCATCCGCGGCCTGTTCAACGCCGAGGCGCTCAAGGGGAATATTCACAGCTCTCAGACCGGAAACCTCCTCTCGGGTGCTCCGCTCGCCTCGGGGGGCGACATTCGCTCGGGAACCAGTATCGATCAGCTTGTCGCTCAACGGCATGGCAACACCACCAAGGTGCCCAGTCTGGTTCTCGGCTGTGAAAAGTCGAACCCGTCGGTCCACAAAAACTATTCGATGATCTACAGCTCCCACATTTCGTGGAGCTCCCCCACCACCCCCACGCCGCTGGAGTTGTACCCCTCGCTGGCCTTTGACCGCCTGTTCAAAGACGAAGTGCAAAAGGGGGACAAGAGCGTTCTCGACGCGGTTCTGGAGGACGCGACCGACTTCCGCCGAACGATCAGTCTCTCCGACCAGCGCAAGCTCGACGAGTACCTCGATTCGGTTCGCGAAGTCGAACGACGGATCGATCAGGCGGGACAACGGGGCGAACTGCAAGGGTGGAAACCGACGCTCGACAAACCCAACATCCCCCGGCCGGCGGATGGCATTCCGCAGAACATCGCCGAGCACATGCGGCTGATGTGCGACATTCTGGTTCTGGGATTCCAGACCGACGCCACACGGGTAACCACCCTGAAGCTGAACAACGACCACAGTTCGCTGCGGTTCCCGCATCTGGGGGTCGATTACATGATCCACCACTTGCTGTCGCACTCCGACACCGCCGACTGGTTGAAGGTCAACCAGTTCTTCATCGAGCAGCTCGCGTATGTCGCCAAGAAGCTCGACGCGATTCAGGAAGGCGAACGGACGGCGCTCGACAATTCGATGCTGCTGTACTGTTCGAGCATGCTGACCGGTGGCCACGACGCGACAAACCTCCCCGTAGTCCTGGTCGGCGGTGCCGGCGGCCAACTTCAGGGGGGACGGGTTCTCGACTACCTCGACAAGCCGAATCGCAAGATGTGCAGCCTGTACCTGTCGATGCTCGACAAAGTCGGGATCCGGCTCGACTCGTTCGGCGATTCGAACGAGCGGCTGGCCGAGATCTAAGCGGCAAAGTGCATTGGAGCGAACCGCGTTCATACGCGGTTCGCCCCAGACATTTCGATGCCGCGTTTGAACACTTTCGGGGCGGGAGGGGTAATCGGCAATGGATTTTGAAATTCCGTATTTCCGGGAAGATTCGGGTTCGAGCTTCGTCTTTTCAGTGAACTCGATTCGAAACCCCGCTTGCGCACCCGGCCCGCCCGCACCACAATGTACTCGCCGACTTCTGCGATCCGCCGTACCGCGCGAGACTCATCGAATCGTTCCGTTGCGTCGGCCAATTGCCGCAGTTACCTTCATGGCATGGCTGGGCTACCCGATAAAGACTCCGACAAGCAACTCTGGCAAGACTTTCTTGCCGGTGATCAGGCCGCTTTTGAATTGCTGTACCACCGCCACGCTCCCAGTGTGATGCGCGTGTTGAAATCAAAAAGTTGTCCCCGCCATCTGGCGGAAGAATTCTGCCAGGAAGCCATGTTGCGACTGTGGCAGGAAGCTCAGTCAGATCCCCCGGCGTCCGAACCGGGGAGTGCCGAGCAGGCAGCGTCCGACAATGGCTCCATTGGCAATGTGCGTTCCTGGCTACTTCGCGTGGCGACAAATCTGTGGATCGACCTGATTCGGACCCGAAAAAACCCGGCACGAGCCCCGGTCCCGTTTGCCGAGGGGTTTGACCCCGTTGCGCCCCCGACCGAGGATCCATTGGACCCCCGCCTGCCGTACTTGACGGATTGCCTCAAGTCGATTGATAGCCGTTTCGTCGCAGTTGTGCGGGAGCTGTTGGCGGGGTCGACGGTCGATCAAATCGCCGCAGCCGGGGGCATTCCGGCCGGCACGGTCTATACCCAGGCGAAACGCGGGCGTGCGCAGCTCGAACAGTGCATCGAATCCAAACAGAAAGCCGACCGATGACATTGTTATGGCTGGACATTCCGCTTGATGAGACGTCGCTGCAAAACTGGAGCGCCACACTGCGGGGCTGGCTGGAAACGCAACTCGCCGGCACCCGGTTGCTGGATACCGTACAGCAACTCGAGGAACTCCACGGACCACCGCCGCAAACCACGACCTTGCCTGCGGTCCTTGGCGCGTCCACCACGCGGTTGCAGACCGAGGGGCTGGCGGCTCTCAGTCAATCTCAACTGCGACAATTGCTCACCCAGCCCCGCCTCTTGCTGGATTTACAGGAACTGGTGCTGGTGGCCGACACGCCGTATTGGAATACACTGGTCGCGCAAGACGAATTGACCAACCCCGTGGCGACGGTTCCGGAACAGCGGGTGGCTGAACTGGTTCGCACGTCCGCCGCACGGGTCCCGGCAGCGGCGACGACGCCTGGCTCCTCCCCCGTCGCCGGTTCGCGACCATTTTGGTCGCGCGGTACTTGGCGCTGGTTGGTCCCCGTGGCGACGGCGGCGGTTCTGCTTGTCGTGTTGTGGGCTCGCGCCCCAACCGGGGAATGGGGCTGGCAGCGACCGGGAGTTCTCACCGCCGACCTGCCGGCTCCGGAATACCTCCGCCAGTTGGAGCGGACCGCAGGTGAATTTGACTTGGTTCCTCTCGACACCCCCCAGCAGCTCGAACAACGCCTCACCGGGATTCGCAGCGCGTGCGATGCACTGATCGCCGCTCGGCCTTCCCGATTGACGGTCGACGAGCGCGCCTGGCTGGTCGAGAAATGCCAGAAATGGTCCGGCCGTTTTGACGGTCATCTCGCCGATCTCAGGACGGGTGAGAAGAGTTTCGAGACCATCCGGACCGAGGTGAATGACACGCTTTCGGCTTTGCTTAGCGCTCTTCGGAGTAAGGCCGACGCGATCGAATCGCGGGCGTGATCGCGTGAGTTCGTGGGTGATGCCGTCCAGAGTGTGAATGTTGTGAAACGGGGAAACAGAACATGCCAACACGTCGTCATGTGATCCAGAGCCTGGTGGGAGGAACGGCGCTGGCGTTGATCGCTGGCCCGGTTGCCAGTTTGGCCCAGGCCGCGGCCCCCAAGCGGGTCGCACTGCTCGTCGGGGTCGAGGAGTACCAGAAGCCCCCGTTCTCGAAACTCAACTGGTGCGAGCGCGATGTCACGGAAGTCGGCGACGAACTCAAACAACTCGGCTTCGACACAGTTCGCGTATTGCGCGGCAGCGCCCAAGGGGCCGACCAGGCGACGCGCAGCAATATCCTGGCGGCGCTCAACACGCTGGTCGAGCCGCTGGGGAGCCACGATTTGATTGTCGTGATGCTCAGTGGTCACGGTCAGCAATTTCGGTTTCAGGAAGACGACCCCGCCAACCCCGGGAAACAGCGGGAACGCGAAGACGCATTTTTCTGCCCGGTCGACGCCGTCAACCGAAGCCCGGAGAAGTTGGTCTCGCTGTCGCACATCACCGACACGATCCTGGCGAACAATGTGGGGAAACGCCTGGTATTGGTCGATGCCTGCCGCGATGAACCCAAGGATCTGAACAAAGGGGCCAAGGGGATCCAGGGGAAGCAAATTACGCTGACCGAAGACACGGGGGTCTTCTTCAGTTGCAAGTCGGACCAGCAGTCGTGGGTCAACGACGAACTGCGGCACAGCCTGTTTTCGTACTGTGTGCTGGAAGCACTGCGGGGACAGGGGGCCGATGGTGGCGAAATCACCTGGGCGGGCATGGTGAACCACGTCACCCGGCGGATGGCGTCGGCCGACATGAAAGGCCGCGTGCCGGGGGATCGAGTTCAGACGCCGATCTCGGCGGGAAGTGTCGAACACACGGTGCTGGGGCGGTTGCGCGGTGCCTCGGAAACCAAGCCCGCCGCGCGGCCGGCGCTGTTGCTGGCTCCGTTCGACCAAAAGATGGCGCGGGCTCGCTAGGAGGAATGGGTGAAATACCTGGGGCGGAAGAGTGTGGTGGAAAAGAATTCGGTCGCGATCCCGATGGTGTTGATACCGGCGGGCGAGTTTTTGATGGGAAGCAGCGAGACAGCCGATCAGCTTTTGGAATTCGCCAAGAAGACCGGCTGGGAAGATGCGAAACTCGATTACTTCAGCGACGAACACCCGCAGCATCGGGTGCGACTGACGCAGCCGTTCTTTGTCTCGCAGCGGGAGATCACCAAAGGCGATTTCGCCAAATTCGCGAGTGCGACGGGATACCTGACCGAGGCGGAACGCGATGAGAAAGGGGGCTATGGGTACGATGCCGCCAGCGGGAACTTCGAACAGTTGGAAAAGTACAACTGGAAGAATGTGGGGGCATCCCCCTATGGCGACAATCATCCCGTTGTGAACGTGACGTGGAACGACGCGCAAAAATACATCGAGTGGCTGAACAATCAAATGGAAGGTGGCGGATACCGCTTGTTGACCGAATCGGAATGGGAATACTGCGCGCGGGCCGGAACGACCACGCGGTACCCCACGGGGGACGATCCCGAAACGCTGGTCAAGATCGGCAACGTCGCGGACGGCACCGCCAAGGCCAAATTTGCGAATTGGCGCGCGATTGCGGCGAAGGACGGCTACGTGTTCACAGCGCCGACCGGAACGTACGCGGCGAACAATTTCGGATTGTACGACATGATCGGGAACGTCTTCGAGTGGTGTGAAGACGTTTACGACGCGAAGTATTACGGTCAATTCGCAGGCAAGACGGCGATCGACCCCGTTGGTCCAGCGGCAGTCGGGGGCTCGCAGCGGGTGTACCGAGGCGGCGGTTGGGACAACGACGCCGTGTACTGCCGGTCGGCGGATCGCTACTTCAACTCGCCCGTCCACCGGATCAGCAACTTGGGTTTCCGTCTGGCCCTCAGTTCCGCCAAGTAGGGAGTCCGGAGAAGACGAGACGAGCGAAGGCGTGTGCCAAGGCCCGGCGGGAGCGTGGTCTTTACCCGCGACCAAAGGAGCCGCCGCCCATGGGAGGGCGAGGCTCCTGCCGAGCCGCCAGTGTGCGAACAACGTCCCGGAACCGTTCAATGGGCGGCCCCACGCGTGACGATCCCAATGTGCCTGCCCCAACAAAACGCGAGAACGGGACGTATTCCGCTCCACGGGAGGGCGAACGTCCTCGTGAGCCGCCAGTGTGCGATCACGGGCAGGGAACCGTTGTCTGGGCAGCGCCCGACATCCAACCAAACCATGTTGCCGGAATTCCAATCAACGTCAGCGGCGTCCCAGACCCGCGTTACGGCCGCCGCAAGTCCAGCGGCGGCTCACGAGGACGTTCGCCCTCCCGTGACCCGGATTGCCTCCCGTTCTCGCGTTTTGTTGAGGCAGGCACATTGGGTTTGCCGGTGCCGATTTGGGACAGCGTCCGCGCGATGTTCTTGACGCGCGGCGGGCGGCGCTGGTGCGC
>CAMATH010000224.1 GCA_945860955.1 Planctomicrobium piriforme | reverse complement strand
CGAAGAATCATCTATGTCGCTCCCTACCTGACAATTCTCGAACAGAACGCCCGTGTGTTACGAACGGCATTGGGAATTGACGCGGCGGACGGCAGTCTGATCGAACACCATAGTCTGGCCAAGGAACGGGATTTCACGGCGAATTCCGTGGAGGAGACCGCGGCGACCCAGAGCGTTCGCCGTGCTGAGAACTGGGATGCGCCGTTCGTCATCACGACAAGCGTGCAGTTCTTCGAAAGCCTATTTTCAAATTTGCCCGGTCGCTGTCGAAAACTGCACAATATCGCAGGCAGCGTGGTGATTCTCGACGAGTGTCAAACGCTCCCGCCCGATTTCGTCGCTCCCACGTGCGCGATGCTCCGTGACGTGGTCGAACGGCTGCAGTGTACGATTGTTTTGTGTACCGCCACTCAACCAGCGTTTGATCACCCCAAAATGGCAGAACGACTCGAGCCAGTCCGACCGATCATTCCTGCCACGCTCAATCTATTCGAGCGTCTCAAACGGGTGAATGTCCAATGGCCCGGCAAAGGCGATCCCCATTTGACTTGGCAGGACGTCGCGGGACGCATGCGAGAGTTTTCCGCCGCGCTCACCGTCGTGAATACCAGAAAAGCGGCGGCCGCGGTTTTTGCCGCACTCGCAACCCGAGATCCCACCGGCGTGTATCATCTTTCGACATCGATGTGTCCCGCCCATCGATTGCAGGTCATCGATCAAGTGCGACAACGACTTGAGGCTGGCGATGTGTGTTACCTGGTGTCGACACAATTGATCGAAGCGGGAGTCGATCTCGACTTTCCCTTCGTGATGCGCGAATTCGCGCCGTTGGAAGCAGTAATTCAAGCGGCGGGGCGCTGCAATCGAGAAGGACGAATCAAGCCGGAGGCGGGCGTTGCCGGTGGCCTGGTTCAGGTGTTTCGGAGCGTCGACGGAAAGCTGCCTCCCGATGGCTGGTACAAGGCGGGAATCGCGGAATTGGAGACCACGTTTCTCAATCAGAACCGCGAGCCACGAATCGACGACCCCGATGTGATTCGAGAATACTTCGAACGTCTGTATTGGCAACGCGGACGAGACGGCCTCGACAAACATCGGATCGTTGCCATGCGACCCCAGTTGAAATTCGCGACGATTGCCGAGCGCTACCGACTGATCCCCGACGATGGAATTCCCGTAGTGATTGCGACCTGGGAGGGGCATTCCGTCGAAAAGTGGCTCGACGCAGTTCGGGCGGTCCCCAGCCGTTCCAACTTCCGGCAACTCATTCCGTTTCAGGTGAATTTTCGTCGTTACGAACTGGCGGCGATGGGTGGTGCGATCACAGAGGAGATTCCCGGCGTCAGTGTCTGGCGCGGCGGGTACCATGAGTTTCTTGGTGTCTTTGGGGAGAATTCCAGTGATTTACTGCTCGTGTGATGAAGACGGCAGGCCGGTCTGCCAAGGGGAGACCGGCCTGCCGGATCTTCAGGTTCGTGACAATTGAAAAACCAAAAGCTGCCTCCCATTCGAAACAACTAGGATCACCGTGATGTCAGACGATTCAGTCGCCCTGCGGGTCTGGGGAGATCTTGCGCTATTCACTCGGCCGGAGTTGAAGGTCGAACGCGTTTCGTACCCGATGATGACTCCCTCCGCCGCCCGCGGCGTCTTCGATGCGATCTTGTTTCGCCCCCAGATGCTGTGGCACATTCGGCGAATTCACGTACTCGAACCCCAGTTCCCCGTGGACTTTCCCGAATCGGGCCGGCAATTGCCATTTCGCCTCACACCGATTCGTCGCAACGAGATTCAAGACAAGATTTCGACGCGCAATGTTCAAGGATGGATGAAAACACCCGAAACGGTTCAGCCGTATCTTGTCGACTCCGCGGGACGTGAAGGGGCTCAAGGAGAACACCGGACACAGCGGAACAGCCTGGTCCTGCAATACGTGTCGTATCTGATTGAGGCGACTCCCCGGCTCACCCAACGGGCGAACCAACCCCGAATTCGACCGGAGGACGACGAAGACCACGGACCAGATACTGTCGCGAAATACGTCGCCATGTTCCGCCGGAGGGCGGGCAAAGGCCAGTGCTTTCATCGGCCGTACCTCGGTTGCCGTGAATTCGCCTGCCAGTTCGCCCTTCCGGACGGGACGGAACGAACTGTCGACTGGACGACGAATTTGGGAATGATGCTCTATGACATTCGATTCGGGACGGACGGAAAACACCGCCCGGGCTTTTTCGACGCGCAGGTCAACCGGGGAATTCTGCATTGCGATACACTCAAGGCGGGCCTCAACGGTGAAGCCCCGGTTCACGTGTTTGGCTGGGATACAGGAGAAACCACATGATTCTCACGCGACTGTTTGAACTGGCGCAACGCGAAAACCTCTCGCAAGATCCCGCGTTCGCGAGGTCCAACGTCAAAGCAGTGATCGTCCTGGCGGCCGACGGGAGTTTTTTGAATCTCCTGGATGTCCGGGGTACGAAAGAGGTTCCCAGTCGAAAACGGGGCGCACAACCCAAGATCGAAAAAGGTCCGGGCCTGGTCACGGCGGCCCCCATTCGACCAGTCGTGTGGGACGAATCCGCACAACGTTGGAAGTTGACCGATCCCGCCGCCAATGGAAAAGAGCGACCGGCGGTATTTTTGGTGGAAACGATCGCCCGCGTGCTGCCGGTCACACGACTGATCAATGCCGCCAATCAGGCCAAATGTGCCGCCCAGCGGTCGACGTTTTGGCGATTCCTGAAATTCGCCGCTCAGGAGACGCAGGACGAAGGACTGAAAGCCGCCGCGAAGTTCGGCGAACAACTCGACCGCCCCGATGTGCAGGAGCAACTGGCCGCCGCCATTGAGCAAAATGAACTCGGCGTGAGCGATTTGTGTACCATTCGATGGCATCCGGACGCAGGAGGGGCGCTTGCCGAGCGCCACTCAGTTAAAGCGTTTTGGCGAGATTTCTTCGAGAATGACCAACAACCAAATGACGAGGTTTCAATTCGTGGTTTTTGTCAGGTGACCGGTACCGTTACTGAAATGAAAAAGTCAGTTTCGTCCCGTGTACGTGGATTGATGTCCATCGACTGCCGCGCTCTCGCGTATTTTGTCACTCAACTGAATTCCGCGGAGAGTTATGGTCTGGAGGGAGCCGCGAGCGCGATGATCTCCCCCCGCGGGCTCGACACAGTGGTTCGCGCGCTGGAAGCACTAGTGGGGAACCAACTCTCGGGTCGCACAACGAGCCGTGCAATCGGCAAGTTGATGTTACTGTTCTGGACAAGACAGGCAGTTCCTGTCGGGATGGAATCCGCATTTGACCCGACACCGGAATCGGTCGCGGCGCTACTGGCCAACGCCGAGCGCGGTGTCGAATCGCATGCGGCGACAGCCGACGAGTTTTACCTACTCGCACTCACGGGGAATTCCGCACGAATTGTTGTGCGCGAATACCTCGAAACGACCCTTCCGAAATTTCAGGAGAATCTGGCGGGTTGGTTTCGGGACTTGCGAATCGCCGACTCAACCAAAGACGGCATGGGACAGCCTACCAGCGTCTTTCCGATGTGGTTGCTGTCGGGCGCAACCGCGCTCGACGCCGATCACGTCACGCCGGAGTTGACTCTGCGACTGACGTTTTCCGCCATTCGCGGCGATCCTGTCCCTCTCTCAGTACTCTCTGCGTGCCTGGGACGGCTGCGCGCGGAAGGGAGAGACGGATTTCGGACGGCGCGTCTGGCACTGCTCAAGCTCACCCTATTGCGAAGGAATATTCACGTGACTGAAGTTCTTAACCAGAATGAAACGGACCCGGCGTACATTTGCGGACGGCTGTTGTCCGTCTTCGAACAGATTCAGTATGCGGCGCTGGGGGATGTGAACGCGAATGTGGTCGACAAGTACTTTGGGACATTCAGTTCGGCACCCGGCATGGTCCTGGGTCGGCTCTATGCCAACGCACAGAACCATCTTCGAAAAATCCGTTCGGAGAAGCCGGGGACTCATGTCAGTCTGGATCAGCGCCTGTCGCAGGTGTCAGCTCAATTGAGTGCGCCTCCGAAGGGGCAACTGTCGTTGGTGCAGCAGGGACTTTTTGCGCTCGGCTATTACCATCAGAAGGCACACCAATTCCAGGAGATCGCGGCGCGAAAAGCCGCGTCGGAGGCGAATTCGGCATCGAATTCGTGATGAGTTCGTCATTCCCCACGTTCGAACCGCGTTTGTCTGCATCTGCTTCCAGTTCCACTACGATCCCAAGGTTGAATTCCCATGAATACCCCGGCCCAGTCCGCTGTTGTCGACCATCGATTCGATTTCGTGCTTCTGTTTGATGTCGTGGATGGAAATCCCAACGGCGATCCCGACGCGGCGAACATGCCGCGCCTGGATCCACAATCGCTGCAGGGTCTCGTGACCGATGGCTGTTTGAAACGCAAGCTGCGCAATGCCGCCGCAGTTTTGGGCGAAGGAGTTGCTGGAATGGAAATCTACTTTCAAACGCAGGACGCGACGTTTGAGAAGCGGGTCTTGAATCTGCAGCACCAGCGGGCGCACGAAGCAATGAACCAAGGGACCGGGGAAAAGAAGAAGGACGACAAAACGAAAGATCCCAAAGTCGAATTCGACAAGACCAATCGGGCCCGTGAATGGATGTGCCAGAACTTCTTCGACATCCGCGCGTTCGGCGCGGTGATGACCACGGGAATCAACTGTGGACAGGTGCGCGGACCGGTTCAAATCACATTCGCCAGATCGGTCGATCCGATTGTGCCGTTGGAATTCTCGATCACACGAAAGTCTGTCACGACGACGGACGATGCCATGAAACAGGTTCAAAAGGACGGTTCCATCACCGGCACGATGGGCCGCAAGAACACTGTTCCCTATGGACTCTACGTTTGCCACGGGTTTGTGAATCCGTACCTCGCCCGTGATACGAAGTTCACACATGCGGATCTGGAAATCCTTTGGAATGCGCTGCGCGGACTCATGTGGGAGATTGATCGCTCGGCGAGCCGGGGTCTGATGTCAACGCGTGGGTTGTATGTTTTTGAGCATGCTTCGATGCTCGGCAACGCGCCGGCCCATGAGCTGTTCGACCGGATTGAGATTCGACCACTCGGGGCCGACGCCGCGCCTCGCAAGTTCGAAGATTATCGATCCCAGATCCAGATCAACGACCAGAATCTTCCGCAGGGGGTGACCCTGCATCGCCTGGTAGGGTGAGGTGACTGCCATGACAGCCGATGCTCAAGCGGAAGAAACTGTCGTCGATTATCCACCCCTCTCGGCGTTGAACGATCTGTTGTTCTGTCCACGGCGCTGCTACCTGCATACTGTGGAGGGAATTTGGATCGAGAATGTTCACACAACGTCGGGGACGCTCGCGCATCGGCGTGTTCACACCTCCCACGATTCGGCAGCCACCAAAACAGAATTTCGATCGGCGCGCAATCTGTGGATCACAAGCCATCGCCTGAAACTGACCGGTGTCGCCGATGTCGTGGAGTTCCATCCGGATCCCTTGGGAGGACCAGACATACCATTTCCCGTCGAGTACAAACGCGGTCGTCGCCGCCGCTGGGACAACGACGAAGTTCAGGTCTGTGCGCAGGCGTTGTGTCTGGAGGAAATGCTGGGGGTGACCGTCCCTTCCGGGGCGATTTTCAGCGTCAAATCCAAACGGCGTCGCGTTGTGCCGATCACCCCGGAGTTACGTTCGCAGACTGAATCGGCCGCTGCACGTCTGCACGCGTTACTGCGGGAAGCCACAGCGCCCTCACCTGTGGTGCATCCCAAGTGCCGGCAATGTTCGCTGTACTCGATCTGCCTACCCGAGTTGATCGACGAACCGCGACGCTACAACCAGGCGGCGCGTGAACTGTTTCACCCGGACACCGACGCAAAATCTCCGGACGCGACGTGATCCGCGGGAAGAATACGCAACCACTCACCCGAGTTCATTCCACGGGGGTTATCGATGGAGGTGCTGCTCAACACGCTGTACGTTGTCACGCGGGGAGCGGTCTTAAAACGCGATGGTCAGACCGTTCAGGTTTTGATCGAGAGCAAACCGCGACTCGCGGTGCCGGTTCATCAATTGGAATCGGTCGCTGTGTTCGGCGGAGTGCGCGTGACGCCGCCGGTCATGGCCATGTGTGCCGAGCGCGGGGTCGCCGTCAGTTTTCTAACAGAATCGGGGCGATTGCAGGCGCGGGTCGACGCGCCACAATCGGGAAATGTGTTGCTGAGACGCGCGCAATTCCGCGCGGCCGACGATGAAGGATGGCGGGCGCGACTCTCGGCGGCATTTGTCGCTGGAAAGGTGCAGAACTCGAGGAACGTGGTTCTCCGGTCGGCCCGGGAATCGACAAATCCCGAGGAATCGCACAGTCTGTCGCAAACAGCGAGCAGGCTTGGGGATACTCTGCCACTGCTGGAGCGCGCCGAAAACGCCGACTCCATTCGGGGACTGGAAGGAGATGCGGCCCGGGCGTATTTCGCGGCCTTTCCGCTATTTGTGCGACAAAATCGCGACGACTTTCAGCCCAAGGGACGCACGCGCCGACCGCCACTCGATCGCATGAACGCGTTACTGTCGTGTTTGTACGCCTTGCTGACAAACGACTGCGTGTCGGCGATAGCGGCGGCGGGTCTGGACCCGTCGGTCGGGTTCCTGCATGTTGATCGCCCGGGACGTCCCGGGTTGGCCTTGGATCTGATGGAGGAATTCCGCCCACTCATCGTCGATCGGCTGGCGTTGGCGCTGGTCAATCGACAACAGGTAAAGGCTGACGGATTCGTGATTCGTGAAGGGGGGGCGGTCGAGATGACCGACGCGACGCGGCGAACCGTGGTGGGGGCGTACCAGCAGCGGAAAAAGGACGAGATGACGCACCCCGCATTGAACCAGAAGTCGCCGGTGGGCCGGTTACCGTTTCTGCAGGCGAGAATTCTCGCACGCGTGTTGCGTGGGGATCTGGCATCCTACGTTCCGTGCATTCCGAAAAACTGAGGCCGTCATGAGAATTCTGGTAACGTATGACGTGAGTACTGTGGATCCGGAAGGGACAAGGCGATTGCGGCGAGTCGCACGCGCCTGCCTCGATTACGGACAGCGGGTGCAGAAATCGGTCTTTGAATGCGTGGTTGGGGGGACAGACTGGGCCGTTTTCCGGGCCCGGCTACTGGACGAGATTGATGCCGACAAGGACTCGCTCCGGTTTTATCATCTATCCAGCGACACGCGGATCGAACACCACGGTGTCAAAGAGCCGATCGACCTGGAAGGGCCACTTGTTTTATAATCCCGATCGCGAACGTCAAGTGGTTCAAAAACCCCTGGAGGTTCGCGAATCGTCATAAGTCCTTTCCACCAAACGACAACTCATGGCTGCCGACTGCCCGTGCCGCGTCCCACACTGCGATGGACGGCTATGTTCGCGAAAACGATGTTGCAGTTTTCGATGGGGCAATGACTTACGACGAGTGTGGTTTCCCTCGCCCACGTGGGCGAGGGCGGATTGAAACTCCGATTTGATTGTGGCACGGAGAGAGTAACCGTCGTTTCCCTCGCCCA
>CAMATH010000223.1 GCA_945860955.1 Planctomicrobium piriforme | reverse complement strand
GCCTCACCGGGAACGGCGGTTGCCGCGATCAGCCCGTCGCGGTCCACGCCCGCGATTGCGTCGTTGTTCGTTTGAAAGTCGGCCTCGCTCGTCACACATCGACGGACCCCACTCGGGTCCAGCGACGACACTCGCAATTGTTGCGTCCCGCGACTCCCCAGCGTGACTTCCGCGGGTTCGACGACGATTCCCGTAATGGGGTGATCCACTAGCTGGTCGAAGGCCGTTCCCTCTTGAATCCAACGTTGCAGAAGGCGATCCCACCGCGAGTCCGATTCGATTCTTCTTCCGCCCCCGTGTGGCACGACGGCGGTCGCCTTGCGCAACAGCAGGCTGTATTCCGGCGACCGATGAGACACGCGGCGACCGCGTCCTTCCGTGACCAGCGCCTGGTGATCGGCAACCGGGTCGTAGCCAAACACACTGAGTTTGAATCCATTCTGTCCTTCGGCCTTGCCGTGGCATCCACCCGAGTTACAACCAGCTTTCGAGAGAATCGGCACGACATCGCGGTGAAAGGAAACGGGGAGAGGAGACGCGATCCCATGCACTTCGACCATGACACTCGCCGAATGATCGTCCCAACGCACATGCAATTCGGTGCGGCCATCCGAAAGCGGAACGATGCGGCCCGCGGGCGTCACCTCGACGACCCCGGCAACGGAAGCCTGGAATTTCGCCTGTCGCGTGACGTCCGCCTCTCTGCCGTCGCTCGACCGGGAAAATACCAAGAGTTGCTCGGTCGATTCGGGCGATTCCAATCGAATCTCTGGCGGGTGAACCCGCAGCGCTGGAACCTCCGCCGCCCAAACGGCCAGCGGCATCGCGACGGCCATCCACAGCGCGGCCACGCTGGCGCTGAAGCGGCAATGAACACTCCAGTTGGTCGGGTCATCGATCAAGTTGAATTCCTCTTGGTGCCGGATCGTCGGGCAATCCGGGATTTTTCACCTTCAGTCATGAACTTGCGCCGGGCTTCTTCGTAGCCGTGCTGAATGTGTTTCTTCATCAGGTACTCCGCCGACGCGGCGTCGTAATCGACGATGGCCCGCACCAAGGCACGGTGGTTATGGGAATGTCGAGGCCGTCCGCTCTGCAACTTGAGGCTGCGCCCCGCTGTACGTTCGATAAGCAGAAAGCGATCCAGTTCGCCGCTGGTGAGCATGGTGCGGATGCCGTCATAGGCCACATCGGAAGCGGAAGCAGACAATGAGTTCAGGACCCGGTGGCGGTTTGTTGTTGATTTCGTTGATTATAGGCAGAAACTGGCTAAACTCAATGGACTTCCAGCACAAGGAGCTCGTGGACATGCAAAGCATTCTGTGGCCGATCAACAATTCGCTCGGAAAAGTCACTCGGCCACACTGAGGCCCACCGCGCAACCTGACTACCCAAGCTCCTTGATCGGCGTGCCGGTCGTGATGGCGATGGGGCGGCCGCTGCCGTCCGGGAAATGCGTCTGCAGATCGATGCCCAGATGACGGTAAATCGTCGCCATCAGGTCCTGGGGATCGATCGGACGTTCCACTGGATACGCGGCGTGCTGATCCGTTGCCCCGATGACCTGCCCCATGCGAAAGCCGCCTCCGGAAATCAGGATCGACTGGGCCCCGGGCCAGTGATCGCGGCCCCATTGCAGTTTTCCTGTGGCAGTCCCGGGTTGCAGCGTTCCTTTCGGAGTCCGTCCGAATTCTCCCGCGGCGATCAACAGCACTTTCTTGTCAAGCCCGCGATCGTAGAGGTCGTTGATCAGAGTTGTCGCCACCTGGTCGTACACCGGCAGTCGATGCCGCATGATCGTCGGCAGGTCGATGTTGATCGCGTGGTCGTCCCATCCGGGCGCGTCCATCGCCTTGACGCCACCGGGAACGCTGATGGTGACAAAGCTGACTCCCGCCTCCACCAGACGCCGTGCGACGAGCGCGTTCTGTCCCCATTCATCCCCATATTGCGCGACCAACCGGGGATCTTCCCGCGAGAGATCAAATGCCTGCCGCACCTTGTCGGCCGTCAGGATCTCGATGGCCGTTCGGCTGAACTCGTCGACAGAGTCCATCACGCCGCGGCTGTCGACATCGCGTCGGAGTCGATCGATCTGCCGCAGCAGCGTCACGCGGTCGTCGAGCCGGGCTCCTTCAATCGTCAGCGTCGAGTCGGGCAAGCCGGTCTTGGTCACGATCGGCGGCCGCCAGGAGCTGCTCCAATAGCCATTCCCGATTCCCGGGAGATATTCGCCGTGAGCGCTCTGATAAATGACCAGGCCCATCCCCACGGCTGCGGGCAACCCGCGCACTCGAGATTTGAGCGCGCGGCCGACAATGGCTGCCATCTGCGGATGTGTTGACTCAAACGTCCCTGGTTTGAGCCCCGCATCGCCTGACATGAACCGGCCATGTGCTTCGAAGTGCCCTCCCTCGCCGTGTGTACATGAGCGGATCAACGCAAAGCGATTCGCGATCCGGGAATGCAACGGCAGTAGTTCGCAGAGACTCAATCCCTGCACGTTGGTGGAAATGGGCATACACGGCCCACGAACCTCGGTTGGCGCCACCGGCTTCAAGTCGTACGTCTCAAGCTGGCTGGGGCCGCCGTGCAGGAAGAGAAAGATGACTGCCGTGTCTTTCGGCAACGTCTCACCTGCCTCTGCTCGCTGGCGCAGCAAAGTCGCCAGGCTCATTCCCCCCAGACCAAGCAAGCCGGCGTGCAGCGCCCCGCGACGGCTGACGGCCGGCGGATGACACCTGCCCTGGTGCGAAATAACGCCTTTGCGCACCGGCTGAAAGGACTCGATGGTTGTTTGAATTGTCATTGTGTGGGCCTTGTTCGATGTGCGAAACGGCTTAAACCGGCGTATAGTCAGAGACCGAGAGCTCGGGCAGTCGGCTCTTCAGCGTTTCCACCGCCGCGGGACTCAGTTTCAGGTCAGTGATCAGCAGAGTGCGCAGCTCGCGAAGTTCCGCGAGGAACTCCAGTCCGGCACTGGTGATCTTCGTCCCCACGAGATTCAGCGCCTGCAGACGCGGGTATCGCGCGACCGATTTCAAGCCGACGTCGGTGACGGCGCATTTCGCCAGGAACAGATGTTCGAGATTCTCCAGCGTTCCCATCGCGGCGAGCCCCTGGTCAGTAACGCGGGTCGCGGCCAAATGCAGTTCCCGGAGGCTCGGCGCCGCCCCCAGATGCCGCAGTTCTTCGTCGCCAAAGGACGTTCCGGCGACGTCAACGGCAACGGCCTGCTGTTGGTCGTCGAAACGAACAAGATCGAGAGCGGCCAGCGCGTCGATCAATGTCCGTTGTTGATGCTGGACGAACAAATTGACTACCCCCGCAAGCGAAACGCCGGTTCCATTGATCGCGATCCGTCGCAATTGCCGCAACGACCGTAATTGGGGCAATCCGGCGTCTGTCACCCGGGTTCCCGTGAGCCCCAGTTCCTCCAGTTCGGTCAGCCCGGACAGGTGAACGAGTCCCGCATCGGTGATCGGCAAGCCGTTCAGCAGCAGACGACGCAGGGTACGACAATCTTCCAGCGCGGCCAAGCCGTGATCGTCGATGCGCGTCTCGTGCAGCCCGAGCGAGAGCCAACGGCTTCGGTCGGCTCGCCGCTGCAAGTCGTCTGTGGTGGAGTTCGATGGCAGAACGATCGCCAAGGGGCCTTCCGCCGAGCTCTTGCGAAGCGGCTGAATCGATTCGGCGAGAGACGCGGACGAAACGGCGTGATGACCACCGAAGGTCAACTCCGTGATCGGCGACCCGGCGGGGAGCAGCGGAACGGGTCGCCCCGCCTCATCGACAAAGGTTTGAGCGAGATTGATGCCCAGCGAGTCATAGATCGTCGCCAGCAAATCCTGGTAAGTGACGGGCCGATCTTGCGGGGACTCACCCAGCCTGTTCGTTGAGCCCACCACCTGACCCATGTTCAGGCCGCCGCCATAGAGCAGCGCGCAGCCCGCAGGCCCCCAGTGCTCTCGCCCAGGGCACCCTTTGTGAACGTGGACTCGCGGCGTACGACCGAATTCGCCGACAACGACGAGCAAGACTTCATCGCGCAGACCTCGCTGCTCCAGATCTTCGATCAGGGCGCTGACCGATTGATCGAACTGCGGGCCTCGCTGCCGCATAATCTCAAAGATGTTTCCATGGACGGCATGGTCGTCCCAGCCGATCATCGTGCGGTCGTAATCGCCTCGCCCGTCGGGCGAAAAACGCACCGCGACCACGCTGACCCCCGATTCAACGAGGCGTCGCGCCAGCAGGCATTGGTGGCCTGCCAGATGCAGCCCATAGCGCTGGCGCACTTCGATCGGCTCGCGCGACAGGTCGAAGGCCCGCGCCGCCGCTCCGCCCGTTACCAGCTCGAAGGCCTGACGACGAAATGCGTCGATCGCACGAAAAGCAGCGTCGTCCTTGAGCAGCGACTTTTTTACGCCCCCCAGCCGATCGAGAGCTGTGAGCATCTCGCCCCGAGAGGTCAGCCGATCGGTGCTCAGCGAAGTTTCAAGGTTTTGGATTGTGAAGCCCGGTTTCGCCGGATCGCCGGCGACCTGGAACGGTCCGTCCACCGGTCCCAGGAATGCGGGGCCGCCGCGATGGAGTCCCAAGCCAATGTCGATGTACCGCGGTAAATCGGCCGATCGATCGGAAGGGCCCTTGCTTGGCGAGTTTCCCCGCATTCCCCGCGCCAGACGCGGATCGGTCGACGCGCCGATCGCGATTCCCGCCTCGTCGGCTGCGCTGCGCATGCGGCTGATTACGCTCGCGAGATCGGGGTAGCGCGACCGTCCGCCGTTCGTCTGGTCGTACCAGCCTGTCAGGACATTGTGCGAACCGACGACATGGTCGGACGACGGTTGATGGAGCGAGCGAATCACCGTGGTTCGATCCGCGAGCCCGGCGAGATGCGGCAGGACTTCACAATAGGCCACGCCGGGCAGTGATGTCTGGATCGCGCTCAATTCGCCGCGATACTCGTTCGGAGCGTCCGGTTTGGGATCGAATGTTTCGATGTGGCTCGGACCGCCGTCCTGCCACAGCAGGATCAGCGACCTCTTCTTGCGGGTCGTCGTGGACTCTGCCAGGGCCTGCAGATCGATAACCACCGGCAGGCTGAGCCAGCCAGCGCCCTGAACGATCGAGCGCAACAGAGCCCGTCGAGTGAGTTCGCTTCCCAGGAGGCCTCCTCGTCGAACGGTTAATTGTCTCAAGCCGTCAGTCACTCGTCGCATGGCATCGGAATTCATGGCTGCTCCATCAACGCAGTTAGGGCATCGGCACAATCGCCGCACGTTCGTCACAGCAGCGCGTGAATCGGTTGACCGCGATAGATGCGATAGGGGCGGCCGCTGGAATCGTGAAACTCGCGATCGGGGCCGATTCCCAGGCAGTGAAAGATTGTGGCTGCCAGATCTTCGGGAGTGTAAGCATCGGTCACCGGGAGTCCGCCTTGCTCATCGGTCCGTCCGACAATGCGGCCGGGCTGGATGCCACCGCCAGCGACGAAGCAAGGAAAGACATCGCCCCAGTGGTGGCGACCTGGTGTGAACTCCTCGCCGGATGCGTTCTTTCCCCCCTCCGCGATGGGCGAAATCCGTGGTGTGCGTCCCATTTCGCCGCACATCACGATCAGCGTTTCCTCAAGCAACCCGCGGTCGGACAGGTCATCCAGAAGGCCGCTCAGGCAGTGATCAATTGACGGGAGAAGTTTTCCTTTCAAGTCTCGGAAGGCGTTCTGATGCGTATCCCAGCCGCGAAGATTGACCTGGACCATCCGCACGCCGGATTCGATCAACCGCCGAGCGGTGAGAAATGCCTGACCCCATTCCTCGCGACCATAAAGGTCGCGCATGCCGTCGGATTCCCGCGTCAGATCGAAAGGGTTCTGGCCTCCAGGCCGCGTCGCCAGCACGAAACGGAGCGCCTGTCGCTGGTAGGAATCCCACCTCGCGAGCGAACCGGCGTGCTCCCGCTGGTCGAGTCCGCGGCGTAATTCGTCGAGATGCCGCAGCAACGCGTCACGATCCTGAATACGGCCAACCGTCACCCCTTCCGCCCGGCCGAAATCCGGCAAGTGAAAGTCCGGGTTTCGGCAGCTCGAATTGTTCCACCAGGCCTTTGGTCCGGGTCCAGGTCTGCGTTCGGGATCGAGATTGGGATCGTCGTGGCTGTAACAATTCGGGCACGAACCTCCCGCGTCCGGCGCATTGCATTTGCAGGCCAAGTCGACACCCAGCCGGTCGTATCGGGGCCCGAGCAACCCGGAATCGCGACCGGGGTACTTCATCAGATTCGCCCGCGGCAATTCGATCATCGCGGGCCAGCCGACATCAGCGCTCGGTGGAGCTGCATAAGCAATCATCGACCCGATCGAAGGCCAACTCATCCGGCCAGGCCGCGGTCCGGCGAGGGAGGCGTTGGTGTCACCGACCGGGAGCGATGTCGTCCCGGTGTGCAGCAGGAACATGCAACTATCGTGTTCGTTGCGGAACTCTCGCCCAGCGATGTGGTTCATGGTTCGGACGATCGAAAACCGATCGGCGCGGGCGGACAGCTTGGGCAAATACTCGCAGAACAGTTCACCCGGAACCTTCGTCTGCGACACTCCATATTCTCCGCGGATCGTATCGGGCGCATGGGGCTTGGGATCAAACGTCTCATGTTGGGACGGACCGCCCGATTGGAAAATGAAGACGACCGATTTCGCCTTCCCGTTCAGAGAGCCGCTTTCAGTGGCCTGCGCCTCAAGTCGCAGCAAGTCCGAAAGCCCCACTCCGATCAGCCCCATCCCGCCAACTTGCAACAGGCCGCGCCGTCCGAACTGCGGATGGTCCGCAGAATGGCAGCCGTTGACGAGACTGCTACGTGACAAGGGGAATTCACGGCGAGCGGAGAACAAATCCATCAATCAGACTCCTTTAAACCGGCACTAGAAACAATCTCGTCGATTAATTCTTCGGCGGTGCCAACAAATCGGGCTGCGGTGCGTGCGGGTAGTCGACTGGCGTGTAGGTGATCGCCAGTTCGGGCGTATCGAGCTTTCGACCGTTCTCGAACTTCGAATGCAGCGCCCGGTCGAGGATGCCGCCGGTCAGCAACGTGCGTTCGACCGGGTAGGTGGGCTTTCCAGTGTGGATCATCGTTTCGATGGCCTTGAGCAAATACGCGAAGTGCGGGAAGCGCGGCTCTGGTCGTTCTTCGAATCCGGTGGCCAGCGGTTTCTGTCCTTTGAGCTTTACCGCAGCGCCGGTCAGCCCGGCGCTGGGAAGCATGAACTGGGCGCCGCGAAAACCGTCGGTGTACTCGAACTGGAACAGCACAGCGGCTTCATCCTCGCGAATGTTCTTCTTCGACTTGGGGATGACGTCGTAAACCGCATCCATCACGTCGGCCGCCACCCAGCCGTCGTCGACCGCCGTCCAGGCCGCCTTCCCTTCCAGACAGCGGACCCACCTCACGCCCCGCTCGGAGTTCTTACGGCGTTCGACGAGAGCCTGGTAACACTCCAACGCGTGGAAGCCGTAGATGTCGAGGGGGCCATAACCAATGCCGACCGCGGACTCAATCTCACTCCCCACCGGCAGGTCGAACGGATGGCTGCGATAGGTGACGGGCAGCGACGAAGCCGACATGAACGGCACCTTCATTTCGACGGCGCGGTCGTACATCCATTTCGCATCCTCCCAGACCGTGCTGATGTGCTTGTCGTTGAAGACCGGAACGACGCGATCGTACTTTTGAAACGCATCGGTGATCTCCTGAAAGAACCGCTTGCGGGGATAAAGCTGCTGCCCAAGGTTGTTCACCGGGTAGTTGCCGTGCTCGCCGATGCTCAGCACGCCATCGACGGGGATCGACTTGCCGCCGACCGTGACCGCTTGCTCGATGGAGTTGAAGCG